>BHEP01000030.1 GCA_003851245.1 Bacteroidales bacterium
CACTTATACTATAGATAGATGGCATGGGAAGTGACAAGAAGAGTATTGCAGTAGCGGCAGAACTCAATTTGAAGCTTATGCAAGCAAAAAATAAGAAAATGAAGTGCAAAAAAGAGAATTATTTCTACCTAAAAGGATCAGGCATAGATTTTAGATCTCAATTAAAATTTGTTCTTGAAAAATACATACCTGTTTTCTCTACAATAAGATTGGTTTTCTTTTTTGAAGCGGAAAGCGACGATGATTTCGCAACTTGTCAATACGAGATAAGAAAAGAAATGGTGAGAAAATTTGGCAATTGCTATCCTGTATGGTCTTGTGTAGCTCAAAGTCCTTTAGAGGAGGGATGCAAGCTTGCAGTGTAGATGCAGGAAATTGAGTTAGAAAAGAACGATATTATTTTATATAAAGCATATCTAAAATTTCCTTATGTAGTAGTAGAAAGCCCACAAAGTAAAAGATTATTTTTGGGAGGTATAGCTAAAAAAGCTTCGTCAAAGAGCATTCTACTGCAGGCAGAATATATTTTTACAATTATTGAAAGCATATTAGAAATAGAAAAAATGCCCATTTCTTCTATTGTGCGACAGTGGAACTATATTCAAGCAATTACTAAAATAGATTGTGAGCATCAGCATTATCAGGATTTTAATGATGCCAGAACTATTTTTTACAACAAGACTACATGGGATGATGGGTACCCAGCAGCAACAGGTATAGGCACCTCTTTTGGCGGACTAGTGATAGATCTTGAAGCCGTCCTTCCTAAGGGTTCGAAAGTAAAAATACGAGGAATAGACAACAAGTTACAAATACCCGCTTTCGATTATTCTCAAAAAGTATTGCTGGGCAAGGGTGACGAGAAACTTAGGGCGAAATCGACTCCCAAATTTGAACGTGCCAAGGCTGTTATAGATAATAAAGTAGGCCTTCTTTATATATCTGGCACCGCCGCTATTAAAGGAGAGACCTGCCTTGGCAAAGTCGATTTGAAGGAGCAAACGCTAGCCACCTTAGAAAATATATCCCATCTTTTGTTGCCGCAAACACTGGAAGAGGCTGGAATTGATTATGGCTGTGATATAAGATTAATCTCTTTGCGAGTCTATCTTAAAAAGAAGTCTTTTTATGAAGATGTAAAAAAAATAATTGATAAAGAATATATAAATTTAGAGATTATATACCTTCTTGCCGATGTGTGTAGGGATGAATTACTTATAGAAATAGAAGCAATGGCAAGCATAGGCATCGAGGCTTAAGGCTTTCTAAAATCAACATTTTTCACAGGTCTTGTAATCAATTCGGGAAGGTTGTATGTTTTTGTAAAATTGTCGTAGAAATAGGGATCTTTTTGGGGTAGTATGAAAGGCTTGCCTGCCAGTCCTGTTTTTTTATCAAAATGAGCGATAAAAGGACGTGCCCACAAACCATCCAATCGCTTGCTGCTGAACACAAACCAATCGCCAGAAGACGACCAAGAGTGAAAACTTTCAACATCATCGCTATTCACCTCTTCGAGAATACGTAGGCTATTGCTCGAAATATCCAATAGTGCGAGTTCGCTCTCGGGATGCCAAATGGGAAAGCAGCCATAGTCAGACAGGGTGAGCATAAGATGCCGACCATCGGGAGAGACCCTAGGAAAGGACACACTTTTTCCAAGTGCTGAGGCTTCATATACGCATTGAGGATCGCCAAAAGTGCGGCTTTTAACATCAATTTCCACACTATAAAGATCGTACAAAATACTATCTAAAGGCATGTTTTTATTGAGCTTCTTTGCCCTACAAAAATAAAGCACCCTTCCATTGGGATGCCAAGAAGGATAGGTTTCTAGCTGTTCTTCTCCCGATATTTTGGGGCTGGTGAATATTTCGTTTGTTTGGCAGTCATATATTGCCAAATCAGATGTTTTGTCGGCTACTTCTATAGGCTTGCTGCCTGAGAAGTGGAAATATTGCTGCACATCATTCATAGAAAAGGCTATATGCTGCTGATCAGGATGCCAAGAGGAATAAGTGCCACGATTGTTCATACCGCCTACCGTCATATCTGTTTTGCTTGTTTTTCCATCTCGGTAGAGTATTGTACCCCCAAGTTCTCCCCTGATATGCAGAAGCATTGTCTCTGGTGAGTTGTTAGCAAATGTGTGACAGTTGACGCAACTTCCTTCGAGAGATTTATTTTCTACAATTGGTATCTGCTTGTAGGAACTAAGTTCTCGCTGATAAATTCCCATCTCATTCCACAGTTCATATCCTGGATAAAGCAGTCTGTATACTAGGTATTGATCGATCTCTTGATTGGCAACGACATTGAGAATATCGGCCATTTGAATCCACTTATTGTCTCTTTTGAGGTATATGCGAAAATATATGACTCCTCCTTTGGCTTGTTGCAATAGTTTACGCCAATGTTTTTGATTTATTTTTACAATCGAGTCCTTTTGCAGGTAATGAATTGTGGGATTTTGATTAATTTCGCCTATTTCAATATAATATTGAGTCGCAGCCTCTTCTATTGCAAAATTGAGAGGAGCAATGTTGGGAGGTATAATAAGACCAGCATAAGAAGGCGATATTTGGGGCGCTCTAGCGACACTGCTACTTACTTCTATATCCTTATTACAAGAGATATAGACAAGCGTATGAAAAATAAAACATATATAACATAGTTTTAATAGCTTAGCACTGATGATTTTTTGTATATTCATTGTATAATAATTTTATTGCCATAAGGGCTTATAAAGTTTAGGTAATACCAATAGCTAGCTCCAAATTGTTCCCTTAGCCTAAGTTGGTCGGATTGGCTTTTGCAATTGGCATAAGATTGCGAATAAGCTTTGAACTGCTCCACGCATTGAGAGCTAATCTCTAGTTCTAGGGCTTCAAATTCTTTGGGATACATGGTTTTAAAAACGATAAGAGCTTGCTCGTAAATGGGAGGCACTCCCTGGTAGAAGGTTTTCATATTGCTGCTGTTTTGGGCAAAGTCTAGGAGTCTATTACTTAGCAGATAATAGCTCATCAAATATTCAAAAGCCATTTTATTATCTGGTTCTTGCCTTGTTATAAAGAGTAGGTCGGCACCAATATCGCTTATATTGGAGAAGTGTATCTGATTTTTTTGTTCTGTATAATTTATTTTTTCTGTGTGGAGTATTTTTTCTTCTTCTATAGCCCAATTTTTATAAAACTTAGTTTCCTTAAGAATGTTTATAAATCTTTGTGCCACCAAAGGTCTCTTATTAGCTATGTTGTAGCGAACCAATTTTTGTAAAATAGCAGCATTTTCACCATTTATGGTCATTGATTCAAAAGCCCATCTATGAGCTTCATTCCAATATCCTAATTCAGCATATATGAGATCTCCATATTCATTTTCCTTGGTTTGTCCATTCCAAGGAATAAAAATAGACTCCTTTCCAAAACTCTGTGGATACAAAAACAAATCGTATGGTAAACGCCCAGTTTTGTAAAGAGCAAGGTTGTTGATATAAGATACTAAATGATTTTTGCCTTGGTATTTTTTCGTTTCTATCAAAACCTCGTGCCACTCATTGTTTTTTATATGCCTATCGACCTTGATCATCAGCCTTGCCCTATAGCTGTGTTTCTCAAAGAGCCCCCACATACTTATCGAAGCTATCAATAATAAGCTTGCCAATGATATTAGACATTTCCACTTTAAAGATCCTTTCGTAAATTTACTTATGTATACAGAAAGTAACGAGCCCAGAAAGGGAGAGGCAGAAAGGATCAAAAGTGTTACTATAGTGCTGGTCAAAGGCATGTTAGATTTAAAGGTGGAAGTAGTAGGAATAATTTCTATTGTCATCATACAAAGGCTAATTATGCAATAAGCATTCGACAAAACGAATATAAAAATTAGAAGCAGGGGTTTAAAATGCTTTTTTGCTTTTTTTAATATGCAAACACAAGGAATAACAAGTATTAGATTGAGTAGAATGCCAAAAATAATTTTGATTGGAAATTCTATGGATGCCAATTCTACAACAAGGTACAATGTGGGAAGGAGGGATAATATAAAATAATCACAATGGGAATATAACTTCTGCCACAACAAAGAATTTAATAAGAATATTAATGACAAACTAAAGGCAACAATTAATGCTCCGATAAGTGGATCATAGAAATATTGAATAGCATAGGATGTAATATAGTTTAATACCCCGAATGGCGAGTTCGTGGTTTGGAGGAAATATATTTCACTGTATCTGAAAAGATGGTGCTGCTCATGCCAGTATATAATATGGGAAAGGGGCCCATGAAAAAGAAGACTTAATAGAATCACTAACAAACAAAAAATGAGGGCCCTAAGTTTATTGGAAATCATTGATCTATATTTTAAGAAAGATGCAAGCCTCGACTTGCATCTTTCTGCGCTATTTTGTAGCTGATTTATAAAAACCCTGTGTGCTTAGTAGTTTGGATTTTGACCCAAATCAAAATTTAGCTCCAGCTCTTCCTGAGGAATTGGGTACAGATAATTATGATCCTCGTATTTACTCCCAGAGAGCACAATACTTTTCCCCTCATACAAGGAACACGATTGTCCATCTTCACTCAAGGTATATTTTAGCCCAAGGAAAGGCTCGTTTAACACCTTTTTAGCAATGCCCCATCGGCGAATATCCCACTGTCTTTTGCTACCTTCGAGGGCAAACTCTACACGCCACTCGTTTTGTATTCTGAGGTTTAACTCGTCGGCATTGGCAACATAAGTGTACAAAGAGGCATTGGAAGTTTGCAAATCGGGCTGACCCACTCTAGCTCTTATCTGATTTACCGCATCCAAAGCCTTGCTGTCTAGGGGGTTTATTTTGTTTTGTGCTTCGGCATAGGTCAGCAAAACTTCTGCATACCTAATCACATGCCAATCCTTGCCGCCCGACCAAGTATTGGCAATTGACACACTGGGATCTAGGTATTTATTGTTGTAGTATCCAGTAGCTGTAGCATCATTGTGTTGAGCTATACCCGTATTGCCACTAGATCTCAGAGGAGCCACTTTGATGGTAATTCCGTAGCGCAGTTCTCCATCATGGAGCACACAGGCAGAGAGGCGTGGATCCCTGTTTGCAAAAGGCTCTTTTTCGCTATACAAGGAAGATTGGCTTATGCTGCCTCCATCGAGGCACTCAAAAGCATCGACTAAGCTTTGGGTCGGATTGATGCCTCCCCAACCAACTCCAGGGAATGCTCCCCATCCGATGATGTAATTTGTTAGTTCAGGATTCTTAAATTGGCGCACTAAAATTGCCTCCTTGCAAGATTCTTGTTTTTCCCAAAAAAGCTCTTGATACAGCCCTGTATTTCCCTTGTCAAACAGCTCATATTGATTAGAACTAATAACAGCCTCAGACTCTTGGGCAGCAGTCTCAAAATCCCCAAAATAGAGGGCTGCACGAGCTTTCATGGCATGTGCTGCGCCCTTGGTGATGCGACCATATTTTGCTGCACTCCATTGCACAGGTAGTTTCTCTATTGCATAATCAAAATCTTCCATCAGCTTATCGTAAACTTCTTTGTGGGGAGTTCTTCCTATTTTGAGTTGCGACAGGTCTAGTGGAGAATCGGTATATGGCACGTCGCCAAACTTTCTGATGAGCTGAAAATAGCTCATTGCCCTTAAGAATCGGGCTTCTCCCACCACAGCTTCCTTGTCTTCTTTGGCATAATTAGGAATTTCATCAATTTTTTTAATCAAGAGGTTGGATGCCCTGATTGCCGCATAGTCGCCGCTCCATCCCTGATCTGCTGGATCATACACTCCTTTGGAAATATTTCCTGCAGCCCATTTGATACCATGTACCGCATTGTCTGAATTAATATCTCCATCTACATCTCCTTGGCTTGAGCCAGGCAAAACTCGGCGATAAACGTCGGCAACAAACATTTCGGCATCGCTAGGGATTTTCCAAAAATTACCATCCGACAACTCTTCTTGTGGGTAGCGATCCAAGAAATCATCATTGCAAGCGACAAATAAAACTGCAAACAATAAAACAAATATATACTTATTAAAATATTTCATGAGAAAAATGTTAAAATTTTTAAAATTAAAATGTCACTTTTAGCCCCAACGAAACCTTCTTGACATTGGAATAGAACCAGCCCCTGTTGTCGGAAGGTGCTTCGGGGTCAATGCCATCAAGTCCAGAAAAGGTAAGTAAGTTTTCGCCAGAAATATACAGCTTGGCACGCTCGCCACCTAGCTTTTTCATAAGCGCTTGAGATAAATTGTATCCAAAAGTGACGTTTTTTAATCGCACATACGATGCGTCTTCCAGCCAAAACGAAGATACCTGATAATTGACTTGGTCGCTTCGCGTGATTCTTGGGTATGAGGCATTGTGGTTCGTAGGTGTCCATCTATCGAGGTGTCTTTCCAAAACATTTCCGCCATTAAAGAATGAGTATGCCGATTCGCCTTCTATGTATGCATCTACATCCAAAGCTCCTTGCAACAAAAATGAAAGGTCGAAACTCTTGTATTCAAAATTTGCGTTAAAGCCTAAGGTCCAGCTAGGAAAATTTTTGCCAATAACTGTGCGGTCGCCAGCAGCAGTTATTTTATCGTTCTTGTCTAGGTCTTGGTATCTTATATCACCTAATTGCTCAGCCCCTGTCCTATTGGGAAGACTGGCGAGCTCTTCGGCGGTATTAAAAAATCCTATTGCTTGGTAGCCATAAAACGAACCAATGGGGTAGCCCTCTACCCTCCAATATTTGGAGTTGTCGGGGTCTACTCCCGATGTTCCTCTCATTTCGGTAATTTTGTTCTTTACATAGGCTAGATTAAAATTGAGGTTGTAACGAAAATCTTGGCTTATGTTCATATTGTGAAACACACTAAGATCAAAGCCCTTATTCTCTACCTTTCCTGCATTCTGAACGGGCGCATCCATTCCCAAAATACCCTCTACAGGAAGTTTTAGCAACATGCCATCTGTCATTTTTTTGTACAATGCCAGTTCGAAGCCTATAAGATTGTCCAAGAAACTTGCTTCCAGACCCAAGTCGTAGCTAGTTACCGTAGCCCATTTTAGCTGATTGTTGACATATCTTGTCTCCTTACTTGTAGAATATAGGGAGTTCCCAAACATGTATTTTTCGTAGTCGAAAGTCGATACCGAGGGGTATACATTATCACTTTTTAGCTCCTCGTTGCCCGTTTTTCCCCATCCAGCTCGTATTTTTAAGAAACTCAATATTTCTTGGTCTTTCATAAATCCTTCTTTCGAGATTATCCAAGCCCCAGAAAAGGAGGGGAATGTTCCCCATCTATTGTCTTTGGGAAAAACCGAAGAAGCGTCGGTGCGCACATTGGCCTCTAAGAGATATTTATCATCATATTGATATTGTATGCGTCCAAAATAAGAGCGCCTGGCAGTTTCTCTACCCCCATCACTGTTTGTTTGTGATGCTGCATCGAGGGTGTTGAGCGATTCCATTAAGTTGTTGTTGCCGCCTCCTTTCCTTGCCGCCTCTGTGTAGGTGTAGTGATAAGCCGTTTGCTCAAAGCCTCCCAGGAGAGCAAAAGAGTGTTTGTCAAAATTTTTGTAGTAGTTGCTGAGCACTTGTGTGGTGTACCAATTGTGGTGAAAGTTGTTGCTGTATCCCTCTCGCGGACCCTCGTCTAGGCCATTGTAAACGAGTTTTTTCTTAAAACCTTCGTCTAATGTCATATTGTTGCGAACAGAAAAAACACCTTTTACGCTCAATTCTGGCAATATGAAGACCGTGCCGTGCAGAATGCTGTGTAGCTGCTGGCGCGTGCTCCTTCTGAAGCCATCTCTACCAATTTGAGCCACCGGATTTGGCTTTCCTGAATTGGAGAAATCGCCACTCCCATAGTCATTGGGCTTGCCATAAACACCAACCGTAGGACTGCTTCTGTTGACAGATCCTATCATCGAAGAAAAGCTATTCCATCCTTGGTTTGATATTCCTCTGTTGGCCGAAGCATTTAATCCTACCGCCAACCAATTGTTGATTCTAGAATCTACACTCAAGCGCCCATTGTAGCGCTTATAATTGATAGCCTCAAGGAAGCCATCTTGCTCAGTAAATCCTATCGAGGCATTGTAGTTGGTTTTTTCGGCACCTCCATTGATTGACATGTGGTGCATCTGTTCCATTGCTGTTGATTTGAAAGTTTCATTATACCAATCGGTATTTGGATGAGTGCTTGGAGAACTCCCATCCCTAAATTTTCGAATATCTTCGTCCGAGAAGCTTATTGTAGCATTGGGGTTGTCGTTGAGCGTAGCCTCATTGTATAGCATAGCATAATCGCCAGCTCCAAGAAATTTTAATCGCGCTGTAGGGCTTGTCCACGCGACATTTCCCGAGTAGCTGACTTTGGCTTTATCACCTTTTTTTCCTTTCTTAGTGGTAATCAATATCACACCATTTGCAGCTTGCACTCCATATATGGCAGCCGAAGAAGCGTCTTTCAATACCGAGAGACTTTCTATATCACTAGGGTCGATAGTATTCATATCTCCAGGCACTCCGTCTACAATTACCAAAGGGCTTGCAGCATTTATTGAGTTTTTGCCGCGAATGGTAATACTTCCCGTTTGAGACCCTGGAGCTCCAGAGGTTTGAATAGAAGTCACCCCAGGCATCTGGCCGGCCAATGCTGCAGATACACTGGAAACGGGTCTGCTTTCCAGTGCTGCGGTTTTAAGGGTAGACACCGATCCTGTTAGTGAGGATTTTTTTTGTACACCATAGCCTACAACCACAAATTCGTCCAATTCTTTAAAATCTTCTATTAGAACAATCTTGATGGAACTTTGCCCATTTACACTTATTTCTATAGATTGGTAGCCTATGTAGGAAACCAACAAGCGGGCGCTAGCACTTGCTGTTATTGAGAACTTTCCATCTATATCAGTAATCGTGCCATTGCTTGTGCCCACTACCACAATGCTTGCACCGATTATACTCTCGCCAGTGTGGTCAGTAATAAGTCCCGATATTTTGCTGTCAGCTTGACTGACTTCACTTACTCTCACTTCCTGCCCATCAGCTGATGCTAATGCATAGCTTGATCCTAAAACAAGGAATAAAAGAGCCCAAGAAAGCTTAAAAAAAATAAAATTCTGCTTGTTAGTCATACCTTATACGATTTAATAATTTAAGTGTTATGTTTACTGCTTCACAAAAGCTATATTTTTAATTTTCAACTTTTCAGAACTAGATGTTTGGGCAGAGATTACCACTTTTCCATCATTTGTATCTTCTCTCATCACAAAAAGTTTTATCCACTCCCTACCTTTCCTAGGAGTATCTATAGTAAACTCTCTACCCTCCAATATGAAGGTTATTTTGTCTTTTGACGATTTGCCATTTTCTATTTCTATAAAAAGATCCCCAATAACACCCTGGGGAATACCAAACTGCACTTGAATATCATTACCTATCCAAAGTGGCCTTTCTTCTCCTGGCCCAATTTTTACTCCCGAAACTATATAGCTATACCCTGTTTGCATAATTGTTGAATTGTCTTTTTCCTTGCTCCAATCCAGACTGTCATTGGGCATGGCTTTTGCTGCACATTCAATATAAATGGCAGCGTTTTCAAAACCCGAAGGAGCAGAAAATTCAAGCTTGGGGATGTAAACAAAAAGTTCCTTAACCTGCGTTTCGGAAAGTGCATAGGATGGATTAAAATTGGATTGCCCCATATACGACAGCAGGCTATACTCCAACTGTTTGCCCACCATATTTTCAGTGTCCAAATCATAGCCACACACCAGCAATTTTCCCGTGCCTACCTGGCATTCAAAAATAGAGGCTAGCTTGTCGTTGATGTGAAAATCGCTGATAGGCTGAGCAATAGGATTGAGACCCCTTTCACTGTTTACAACAAAAGATTTTCCTTTGCTTATAGATTGCCATTGCCAATTACTGTGCGAATCTGTGGGGAATTGAGATAGAGAAGGGTGTGCTTGGTCGACAAGTAATCCCAATGTTTTATTGTCCTGCCCTGGAAAAAAGGAATTGGACCAAAAGAGGGGAGTAAAAAAAATTGGTGAGGAATTATCTTTGCTTCCTAAGTGGTGGGCTTTTAGTAATACTTTGCCACCACAACTTAAAAATTCCAAGGTCTCTGCGTCCAAGCGATTGCTTATGCGGATGTTGCTGTTGCAGAGTTTAGGCAAATCTATTGCAGGGTATACCCAAATAGGCCACCGATTATGATAATTACTGCCTTTGATGCTTAGCTGCAATTGAAATTTTTCTGCGTTGACAATATTTGATAAATCTACCTTAATTTGAGCAATGTCGCTAAGTTTTCCCCTGCATGCACTTACGTCTAGTTCGCCAGAAGCAATTACTCTACCAGTTGCACTTGCAAATTGCCAGCTCATTGGTCCCTTTATAGTTTCTAGCCCATAGTTTGCTAATTGAATTTTGGCAATGAAAGTTTCGTTGGCATTCCAGGTCCATTTATCGAAGCGTGCTAGGGGCACAACTTCCGAGCAATAAGATCTAAATTCTTCTGGACTCACAATTCCCTTGGAGTCCCAAAAGGAATCCAACCAGCCAACCAATGCCTCGCCTTGTCCAGCATAATCGGTCATGCTGAGCATTTGAAAACCAGCACAAGAGGGCGTTCTTAACAGAGCTTCTATATGTGCCTTGTATAGCAGGGTTTGCAAGGCTCCACTTGCAGCATGGAAGGGTTTATCCATTCCCCCTATATTGTTTTTATCTGCCAATATTTTAAACTCTTTGAGATTTCTAGCCTCCACAACTCCCGTATATTTTTGTATTTCGCTCCAAAGAGGGTATACTGGGTATTGCCCTACCTCGTGCGCAATGATGGGAATAGACGATTTGCTGTAGCTCTCTTCTATATCAAAATCTGTTCCTGTTTTTATAAGTCCATAAGTTCTACCTGCATTTGGAATGTTGTGTGTGGCCATATATTGATCTACAGGCATAATTTTTCTTGCAGTAGATACAGAGTATAATCTGCGATCATCTTTTTGTCTTGCTTCTTTCACCCATTCTTGCATGACATCGAAGTCTGAATTGCCCAACTCATTGCCTATACAAAAAAATACGAAAGAGGGGTGGTTTCCATAGGCATCCAACATCCTTTGCATTTCTGCTTGCACAAACTGGTCGGCACTGGGATTTTTCCCCAATCCTTCAGGCAATCCCTTAGTAATCATTTCTGGTCTATCCTCAGGAGCCTTAGTCATCCACCAATCTATCCAAAGAATCTCGGCCTGAATATAAATGCCTACTTTGTCGGCAGCCTCAAATGCCGCTTTTGGAGGACACCAAGAATGGAATCGAACATGGTTTAATCCATATTGTTTGTATATCGTAAAAATACGCTCCCACTCCTCAACATCGCAAGAAGGGTGTCCTGTGAGTGGGAAATGCACGCAATCTAAGTTACCCCTAAGGAAGAGGCTTTCTCCATTTATCTTAACTTTTGCTTTGCCGATACTGAGCTTGCGAAAACCAAAACTCTCACTATAGCTACAAACCTCTTTCCCATCTTTTATATTGATATGGACTCGATATAAATTGGGTGTAAATTCATTCCACGGCTTTGCAGAATCATCGAGGAATAGGCAAATATTTCGATTCAGGGCTTCGTCGTGATCAATAAGGATGCTTTCTTTTTTGTTGGATACGACCTTTCCTGTACTTATATCTACCACCTGATAGGAGACTTCGATATTTTTTGTGGCAGCCTCTTTTCTGTGAAGTCTATAACTTATTTCTAGTGAGCTATTGTCGGTATCTGGACTAATTTTTAGCCCATGCAAACTAGTTTGAGCAAGAGCCCTTAGCTCTATTTCGCCCACAATACCATTCCAAATAGTTTGGGTATATTCAGTATAGGCATGCCCTTTGTCGCCGATGTTATGTATCAAATCATTGTCTACACAAATGGCAAGAATATGTTTGCCTGGGCTTAGAATTCCCATAGAGTGGAAATGAGGGGTGCCTAGCCCATCCTGTGCGCCAAGCGGACGACCATCTATCCATACTGTTGATTCCCACATTACGCGCTCGAGATGCAAGACTACTTCTTTGTTTTTCCATTCTTTGGGAATGTTTATCTCCTTGTTGTACCAAACCTTACCGCAGTATTTGTACTTTCGAGTAAGAATCCCATAGTCTGAGCCGCTTGTTTTTTCTCCGTAGCGAGCCTGGTCGGTAGTTCCAGGCAGAGTTATTTTGTCCTGCCATAGCATGTTTTGCCAGCCTTTAGAGCTGCCTTCATTTTCTGCGTCTAATTTTATACTCCATTCGCCTGCTAGAGATAGGGTGTTGCAGGCCCCTATGGGGCTGTGGCCTGTCTGCGCTTTGATATTTGTGACACAAATAAAAAAAACAAATAAAACAATTATATTTTTCATTCTTCTTTGTAGATTTATATTAATATAGCTATCCATTTACCTACTTATTACAATTTGCTTATGGGCAAGGTGTTTTGTTTTTATCATTCGCTTAACTAAGTTGTCAAATATAGTTTCTTTACTATTTTACCTGCTTAGTCTATAGCTATATTCATCTAAATATTTTTCAATATGAGCTTCTCCTACACAGGAAAGCACTTCTCATCCATGCTTTTACTTGATGAATAACAGTATTAATCTTTTTTTAGAGGTATGTATCCATTCCATTTATCGGTAGTTACAGTGGCTGAAGTTGAAATGTAAATATCGAATATTACCCTCAATAGGATAATTTTCTCTACTCTTGAATGCAAAGGTAAGTAAAATAAATACATTAATAATCTTACGCTTACTTGTTATTTGCTAATAAAAATTTGTGGTTTCCTATTTTGTAAAGTTTCACAAGCTTTTGCAACTTTACATTTATGTATATGGGGAGTATCGCAGAATTTTCTTCCCAGCATACTCTAAAGCATAAATTTGCGTTAGAGAATACAACAAACAAATTCAAGGCATGCGTATTAAATTTCTCTTATTCATTTTTTTTATCGGCTTTTTTACTACACTTGGGGCACAAAAGAAGGTAAGA
Organism: Bacteroidales bacterium; assembly: GCA_003851245.1. Lineage (GTDB taxonomy): Bacteria > Bacteroidota > Bacteroidia > Bacteroidales > Azobacteroidaceae > BHEP01. The sequence continues at coordinate 13,053 of BHEP01000030.1, forward strand.
ATATCTGGAACTGTAAGCGATAGCGAGGGTTTAGCCCTTGAGATTGCTACTGTTTATGTGAAGGGAACTGCCACTGGAGCTATGACCAACGACAAAGGATTTTATTCCCTGATGGTGAATACTGGCGATTCCTGCACCTTGGTTTTTTCTTGTATAGGCTACAATAGGACACAAAAAAGGATAGCTTCAGCAGAAAATGATATGAACATTAATGTGCGCCTCAACAATATATCTTTGGAATTGGGCGGCATAACCGTGCAAGCCAACAGGATACAAACCAACACCATGGACAGGCTTGATGCCTCCAAGGTAAGGATGATGGCCGATGCCTCAGGAGGTAGCATAGAGTCTCTATTGTCCACATTTGCAGGAGTGAGCTCTACCAATGAGCTAAGCACACAATACTCAGTGCGCGGAGGGAGTTACGACGAAAATATCGTGTATGTCAATGGAATTGAAATTTATAGGCCCCTACTTATTAAGAGTGGGCAGCAAGAAGGTTTGAGTTTTATAAATCCCGATATGACCTCAGGAGTATCTTTTTCTTCAGGAGGATATGCCGCACAGTATGGCGACAAGATGTCGTCGGTATTGGATATAACATACAAAAAACCCGAAGAGCTCGAAGGCTCTGCCATGGCAAGCATGCTTGGGGGCAATATTTACCTAGGAAATGCTAGTGGAAAGTTTACGCAGGTAACGGGTATTCGCTACAAAAGAGCCACCAGTCTGCTGGGTTCTCTTGATACCAAGGGGGAGTACAATCCAACATTTTTAGATGTTCAAACATATATGAGCTATTCTCTTAGCCCCCGGCTGGAGATAAATTTTTTGGGCAATCTCTCTGCCAACACCTATTCTTTTATTCCTACAAATAGGGAGACTGTTTTTGGAGGTGCCGACACAAAAAGCTTTAAGGTATATTATGGAGGAAAAGAAGAGGATAGCTTCGGCACTTATTTTGGAGCAGCAGGCCTCAAGTATGAATTGCACAAAAACACTAGCTTGAGCTTGCAAGCAGTAGCATTTAGGTCGCAAGAAAAAGAGAGCTATGATATAACAAGTGATTATTGGCTAGGGGAAGCTTCTACCTCTGAGCAAGAAGGAGAGGCTATTGGCATAGGGAGCAACAGAGTTTATGCCCGCAATCGCCTTGTAGCAGATGTTTTTAACCTCATACACACGGGCACACATCGCTTTGCTAGCAACAGTTTGCATTGGGGAATAAATATTAAGCAAGAGAAAATAAAGGATAAAATACACGAATGGGATAGGCGCGACTCCAGCAGATATTCCCTGCCCTATGATGGAGAAACTGTGCGGGTATTCAGCAATCTTTTATCAAGAAATGAGATACAATCGAGCCGTTTTTCAGCGTTTGTACAAGACACCTACAAATTTAGAAGTAAGGAGGGTCTTTTTTCCTTGGCCGCAGGATTGCGTGCCACGTATTGGAATTACAATAGCGAGCTTATAGTAAGCCCTCGTGCGTCCCTAGGTTTTGTGCCTTCCAAGAATCAGAATATAACACTACGATTGGCTAGCGGCATTTATTATCAATCGCCGTTTTACAAGGAGTTTAGGAAGGAGGTAAGCGATGAGGATGGCAACTCTTCCATAGTTTTGAATAAAGATATAAAATCGCAGCGCGCCTTGCATTTTGTGCTTGGAGGAGATTATGGATTTAGGATGCTGCAGCGCCCATTTAAGTTCACCGCAGAGATTTATTATAAGAAACTCGACGATTTAATACCTTATATGGTGAACAATGTAAAAATAAGCTATCTGGGAGAAAACATTGCCACGGGCTATGCAACAGGTTTGGATCTAAAGCTTTTTGGGGAGTTTGTGCCAGGCTCCGATTCGTGGTTGAGTTTTTCACTGATGCAAGCACGACAAGAATACGATGGCAAGACGGTTCGCTTGCCAAGTGACCAGCCCTACAATATATCCCTATATTTTACCGACTGCCTGCCTGGCAATGATAGGATAAAGGCAAACATGAAGGCCATTTGGTCGTCGGGACTACCTTTTAGTAGCCCCTCGGGAAAGTACAACAACGATTTTAGGGGAGCCGCCTATAGGCGTGTAGACCTAGGACTATCTTACCTTCTGGTGCAAGAAAAAGATGATAAAAGAGGAGCCTTGAGCCATATAAAGAATATATGGCTGGGCTTGGATGTTTTTAATTTGCTAGACATCAACAATGTAGACTCCTATTCTTGGATTCATGCCTCTAGTAAGGAATATGCAGTGCCCAATTACCTTACTGGAAGGCAGTTGAACCTAAAGCTACTTATTGATTTTTGATTTGGTATTTTTCTGTTCGAGCATCTTGAATTTTCCCCTTCCAGTTTAGTCCAAAGGCAAAATCATAAACATTGCCCTCGCTGTCTTTATGGCAATCCATGTCGTGAGGCACATCTTCCAACTGTTTTTCTACAGTACGCATATTTGCAGGCATTTGCACAGGCAAAAGTCCCGAAGGCTCTGAGGCTCCCGAAATAATATCCAATGCAGCTTGCCCAGAAACCCCAAATCGCAATATGATGGCATCTACCTCCTTTTCAAACTCATGAAATATCATTGGCTTAGATGCGTCAATGGCAACTATCACTGGTTTTCCAGCCATCATATCTTTGGTGTCGAGAATACTTTTTAAGTCCATAGTATTTGAGGGAGTACTAGTTTTATCCTTGTAAGAGCGATTGGTAATGCTAGGATCTATCACAGGATCGCCAGCGGCAATGCTTTGCGCTCTTGCGTCTGTTGCCGTATATGTAGAATATTGGAGGCTGATAGGCACATATCCATTACCTCCAGCCTGCCTATCGCGAATATCATATCCTCCATTTTCAGCATACGGACTAGCAACAAAGACGATGGCAAAGTCGGCTTCCGAAGGATTTTCTGTAAGCTTATAATATTTTTCTATCATTTTAGTATCTATAGGATAATCAAATCTAGGAGCCGACGGAGTTCCCCACCAATCTTTTACCGAAGGAAAATACATCTTAGGGACGTAGACCGTTTTTTGTTTTGCAAGAGGCAGCACGTTCTCCTTATTTTTAAGCATCACCACCGATTTTACTTGAGCCTCGTATCCGGCCTTCATAAATTCGGGATTGCCAACTATTTTAACCGTTTCAGCAGGATCGAGGTAGGGATTTTCAAACAATCCTAGGCGAAAAATATTTTTTAGCAGACGCACTGCCGATTGTTCAAAACGTTTTCTCATAAAATCTTCTCCATGAATATTTTTTCCCATTTCATAGGCTGCGAGTATGGGTTTTATTTCAATATTGCCTCCAAACTGATCAAGGCCTGCCATGAGAGCCACATAATGCCTTTCGTCAACACTCATGCCTTCTACTCCCCAGGGTTTGCCTCTAAAAGTATTTGGCGTTGCTCCCTCATTGTGGGTTATCATCCAGTCGGTGCATACCACTCCCTCGTACTTGTATTTCTCTCTCAAGAGATCGGTAATAATATACTTGCTAAATCCATTGGCTAGCTCCTGCCCACTAGGATCTTGATTGTACGAAATAGTGTAATATGGCATTACGGCAGATGCCATTCCTGTTTTACCCTCCAATTTAAAAGCCCCTTCGGTAAAAGGTTTGAGGTGGGTATCGAAGTTCTTGCCAGGGAAAACGGCAAATTTCCCATAAGCCCAATGTCCGTCCCTGCCGCCTTCTTCAGCTCCTCCACTAGGCCAGTGCTTTACCATGGCATTGACGCTCTTAAAGCCCCAGCCGTCTTTTATTTCATCGTCGCCATAGGAGGTTTGAAAACCATCAATATAAGCCCTGCCCATATCTGTTGTCAGAAGGGGGTCTTCGCCAAAGGTCATGGAAATCCTATACCATCGGGGCTCTGAGCCTAGGTCTATTTGGGGAGATAGGGCTGTGGTGATTCCTAGAGCGCGATATTCTTGAGCGGCTATTTCGCCAAAATTTTTGACAATGCTAGGGTCGAAAGTGGCAGCCATGGCCAATCCGTCGGGCCAAAGAGAAATTTGACCGCCAGCGCCTGCATTAAACTCACTGGTTACGGTGGCTACATGCCGAGGGTCAGAGCTGGTATTGCTAGGAATACCCAGACCAATGCCTTCCACAAAAGCCTGCATCTCATTATTCCATTTGGCAGCTATTGCGGGGCTCTCAACACTAGTGATGAGAACGTGTCGTAGATTGTCGTCTTTGAGAAATACTTTCTGAGCATCGCTTAAACTATAGGCAGCAGCACCACTTTGCGAAAAATGTTTTCCCCCGTAAGTGCCTGCGAAAAATCCTTTTTCTGAAGCAGGTATAGATTGATGAGCACTGTAGAGCATGAGTCCCGCAATTTCCTCTACGCTCATTTTAGAAGCCAGATCCTTGGCCCTATCTTCTGCAGAGAGTCGCCAATCTTCGTATTTGTCGAGAACGCCATTTCTGTTTAGATCCTTAAAATTAAAACTTTCATCAATAATGATTTTTACTCCCGAACTAGGAGCATAAGCCAAGTTTGCTCCTTGCTCATTATGCACTACCACGAAGTTATGACCATCTTCGTTTTCCATACTCGTTCCTTTTGTACAAGCCATGATTACCAGGCTTAAAACTAGACTAATAGCAATTGTTTTCCGTCTCATACTCTTAAAGATTAAACATTTTGTACTGTGTATTATTAACTCTTGCCCAATTTTTTCAAAACAAACTTCGTGGCGTAAGAAAGAATTGACATTGCAAATATACAAAAGATTATTTGCAATGTGTACAAAGCACACAATAAAATTGCGAAATAGTTATAGGTATCAACATAAATACTCACGTCCTAGGCAGATGTGCAAGCCTCTTATCCTTATTGGTGCTGAGGTCTCAAAAGATCATTGACAGTTTTTACGGGATTGAAAGTCTCTATCGGCACTTCCACAAAAATGGTATTCCAATCAGACATTGCACCATTCCATAGGCCCGGAAGTTCGAGAGCCTGCAGCTGTTTCCCATTTTTAGACTTTATGGAAATAAAGCCTGTATTTTTATCTACAAACATTCCTAGTTCGTAGCTCTTTCCTAGGTAGTTTTTAAGAGAGCATACCAAATCTACAGGGTTGAAGTGCGTACCCGATTCAAACAGTTCTTTTTTTATTGTGTCTTTGAGATCAATTTGCGAGCTTTCCAAAATTTGCAAAGAGCTTGTTTTATCGCCATTGCTTGCTATAAAAGGACCGCCGCCAGGTTCTCCCTGGTTTTTAACCATTCCACACACACGAATTGGTCTATCGAGTTTTGATTTTATATAGAGCACAAGTTCCACGTCTTCGAGTATTTTTGTTTCCGGATTTTTTACGCACAATTCATTTTGAAGAAATGCCAGCATCTCCACCAATTTTTCGTGGGTATACTTTCCCGTTTCAATTTGCTCAATATAGGCAAAGCATTGTTTTTGAATCTTAACCAAGATCCCTGCAATTATTTTTTTATATATGATGGTAATTTCCTTAAAACTGTCGGGCACAATATTGTCGACGTTCTTGATGAAAACTATGTCGGCATCCAGCTCTTTTAGGTTTTCTATCAAGGCTCCATGACCTGCAGGGCGAAAAAGCAGGCTGCCATTTTCCTCTCTAAAAGGCTGATTGTTCATATCGGCGGCAATGGTATCGGTCGACGATTTTTGTTCGCTAAAACCTACATTATATTTTACGCCCAGATCCCTTTCGTAGTGCGCCAGTTCCTTGTTTACCAGCTTTTCAAATAAGGATCTGTGCTCTGGAGATACTGTAAAATGGAGGTTCACCTCCTTCTTTGCATTTTGGGCATAAAGTGTACCTTCTACCAAATGCTCCTCCATAGCAGTGCGTGAACCATTGCTATATTTATGAAATTTCAATAAGCCTTTGGGAAGGTATCCGTAGGAGAGTCCCGATTTTTCCAAGAGGTTTTTAGCCACAAGTTTGTATTTTCCCTCTGCAATGAGTGTCAATACATCCTTCGATTCATTTGCTAGGCAGCATTGATTGAGGTCGTCGAAAAAGGCAAAGTTTTCGATCTTACTAAAAAAAAACTTCTCGAAATCAGAGCGTGGAGACTCATAAGACGCGTCTAAAAATTCAAATACATCCTTAAACATCCTACTGGCAGCTCCTGAGGCAGGAACAAATTTCATTACTTTTTTGCTGCCTTGCAAGTAAGTATCCCAGGCTTCTAAATATTCTGCTTGCAGGGAATGGGCGATGTTTAATATTCCTTTTTTAGTAGAGGCCGAGGCTTTTAAGGGTAAAAAAGGAAAGCCATTTTTGAAGCACGATAGCTGGTAGTGGATTTGTTCCACACTGATGTTTTTTTGCCTTAGCAATTCAAGATCTTTGTTTGTTAACATGTTGCAATTGTTTTTATGCAAATTTATCGAAAAAATAGCAGATGCAAGCATTATTGTTTGTAATTTTATGCCAAATACCTACCCTTATATAAATTGACAATAATGGAGAACTTATTTTCCCCAAAGGATAAAAAAGAATTTATCAAAAAATACGGACTTTTAGTTAGGAGCTTGGGCGACAGCCTCCTTCCTGAAGACGTGAGCAAACTTAAAAAAGTTGTAGAAAAAACAGCAATAGCAGGGCACTACAAAGCAGATATTTATGGACTAAACATCTTGCTTAGAAGCATTGAGACCTCTCTCATTGTTTCTGAGGAAATAAATCTAAAAAGGGCCTCTGTATTAGGCATTTTTTTGGTGCAAGCCGTAAGCAAGGAGGTGGTGAGTCTAAAGGAGGTTGGGGCAAATTTTGGTACTGACGTGTCGGGAATTATCGCGGGACTAATGAAGGCGCAGGAGCTATATGCTAAAAATGCAGCTATAGAGAGCGAGAATTTTAGGAATCTACTTATCTCTTTTACCGAAGATGTGAGAGTTATACTTATCATGATAGCAGACAGGCTTTATCTGATGCGCAGTGCCAAGCGCATAAAAAATGAAGAGCAAGGTCTGATGATTGCTGCCGAAGCATCGTATCTATATGCCCCATTGGCACATAGGCTGGGTTTGTACAAGATAAAATCAGAACTTGAAGATCTTTCGCTAAAGCTACAAGACCGCGAGATGTACGATTTTATTGCGCACAAGCTCAACGAAACAAAGAGCTCTAGGGACAAATATATTAGCGAATTTATTGCGCCAATAGAAAAGAGATTGAACTCCTTGGGTCTAAATTTTGACATCAAGGGAAGAATAAAATCCATACATTCCATACGCAATAAACTTCTAAAGCAAAAAATAGATTTTGAATCTATATATGATTTATTTGCCATAAGGCTAGTTGCAGACACCGACATAGCAAGAGAAAAAGCCGAGTGTTGGCAAATATATTCGGTGATTGCCGACATGTATCAGCCCAATCCCAAGCGCCTCAAAGACTGGCTTTCCATACCCAAAAGCAATGGCTATGAATCTCTTCATACCACGGTGATGGGGCAAGAAGGCCGATGGGTAGAGGTGCAGATAAGAAGTCGCCGCATGGATGCCATTGCCGAAAAAGGATTGGCTGCACACTGGAAATACAAGGGGCTAAAGGGAGAAAGCGGATTGGACGAATGGCTCAATAGCGTTAGAGAGGTATTGGAAAATAAGGAGTCTAGCCCCAACGACTTGATGCAAGATTTCAAAATGGATCTCTACGATGATGAAATATTTGTGTTCACTCCTGCGGGCGACTTATTTAAGCTCCCCAGAAATGCCACCGTCTTGGATTTTGCCTTCGCCATACACACCAGCCTAGGTTCTCGCTGTGTTTCGGCACAAATAAAAGGAAAGAATGTTAGCATCAAACATAGATTGCAAAATGGCGATCAGGTACATATTATCACATCGCCCAATCAGGCTCCAAAACAAGATTGGCTAAGTTTTACCCTTACTTCTAAGGCCCGAATAAAAATCAAACAGTCGCTAAAAGAAGCTGCGGCAAAACAGGTGGAATTTGCCAAAGAACTTCTTAGCAGGCGTTTTAAAAACAGGAAAATAGAGGAGGATGAGGCCGTATTGATGCGCCTTATAAAGAAAAAAGGCTATAAAACGGTGACCAATTTTTATGCCGATATTGCCAATGAGAGCCTCGATGTCAATGCCTTTATGGATCAATATGCTGAACAGCTTAAAAAAGGTAGCGACAATGCGGAGCATCATCCCGACAACCGCAGCGTAGAGGGCTTCCTTGGCATTAGTCCCAACGAAGAAATAAGCAAGCAAGAAGATGTATTACTTATCGACAAAAATCTTACGGGCATAGAATACAAGCTTGCAAAATGCTGCAAGCCCATATATGGCGATGATATATTCGGCTTTGTATCTTCGCAAGGCTTTAAGATACACCGCCTCAACTGCCCCAATGCATCACAAATGTTTTCGCGCTATGGATATAGAATTGTTAAAGCTCGATGGTCGGGAAAATCTGAAGGACAGTATGCCGTAAGTATAAAAGTGATAGGAAGGGACGACATATCCATAGTGACCAATATAAGCTCTGTAATATCTCGAGAATCTAGCATGACCCTCCGCTCTTTTAATGTAGACTCGGTGGATGGGCTCTTTCAAGGCAATATTACTGTAATACTCAGCAATACCTCTGCACTAGATCTACTGATAAAGAAAATAAAAGCTGTAAAGGGAATAAAACAGGTAGAACGTATCAATTAGCTAAAAAATGGTGTCGAAACTTGGTTTTATACAAAAACCAAGTCGCAAAAAACTGTGGTGTTGTTTGTAGTCCAACAAACCCTCGCCATATCCATTATAGAACTGCGCATATAGATACTGGTTGGATCGGCTAGATACCCTATAGCCAAAGGATAGATTGATATTGGTATTGCCTATCCCCATGCGAGGATTAATCTCTCCAGAATACCAAAAGCTACTGTTTGAGCGTACGCCATTAATACAAAATTTCCCTAAACCTCGATATTTCAACAAGTCTTTATTTTCGCCCCCATCAACATAAGGAAGCCAGAGTTCTAAATTAAAAGATAAATAAGGATTGAAAAAATATTTTCCCGAAACGCTAAGATAATTCCAGCTGCGCGAGTCGTCACCGTCCTTACCATTTGACTCGTGTTCGAGTTGGATAAAAGCTGAGCCTATCAATTTTTTGTTGTGTATAATATAACGTCCCAATCCAAGCCCCGGGTTGTAATTAGTATCGCGAAAGGGACTAGATTCGGCATAAATGCCCCAAAAAGATTTTTGGGTGTAGGTAAAATAAGCAAAAGTATTGAAGGGAAGTGTACTTTTAGAGAGGCGCTGACGCACACTGAGCTGAAATTTTGCATCCGAACTCTCACGGGTGGGCGTATGATTGGTGGATATGCCCGTCACAAAATAGCTATCTTCAAAAATGCCAAAAGAAGGCATTTTATCAATAATATCTATGGCCTCCTCATCGGTCATGTCAAATTGCTTGTGAATAAATATAGGCTCTTTTTTATACGATTCAAGAATGCTCTTGAATAGGGTATCTACATTATTTAGTATATCCTTTTTTTGGCCTTTTACCTCGCTTGCCTGCAAGCAACAAACCAACAAGATGAGACTTGATATGATTAATTTTTTTTTCATATTGCAAGTATTAATGTTAACTTAAAGAATTGAGTGCCATATAAGCATTGTAATATTCCTTTCTACCAGTGACCTCTTCGCCAAGCCAACTAGGTTTTTCAAAAGCCTCTTCTTCGGAGTCCAGCTCAATTTCGGCCATAATAAGACCCTCTTGTTTGCCATGAAACACATCAACTTCAAACAAGTGCCCCTTGAAATCTATATAGTGCCGCTCTTTTATAATTGCATCCGATTCACAAAGGCTTATCATCTCTTTGGCATCCTCTAGTGGAATGCTATATTCAAACTCGCATCGCGAAAAGCCATTCGCATTGGAAGGACCCTTGATGGTAATAAATGCCGCCTCACCCTTTATTCGTAGCCTCACTGTGCGCTGGGGGCTTGCACAAAGATATGCTTGCGTAATTGCAATTGTCTTTTTTACAAAGGGCATAAAATCGCCCTTTATCAAAAATTTTCTCTCTATTTCTATTGCCATAGTGCTTTATTAATTACCAATAAGTGATTGTAAATTAGCGAACTTAAGTTTTTATCTTACCATTGTTGCTCCAAAGCCATACTCCTTGAAAGAGGCATCCTGAAATGACAGATGCTTGTATTTGAGTTTTAGCTCTGTAAGCAAGGCATTTCGCAATACTCCCTCGCCCTTGCCATGTATAAACACTATTTTTTGCCCTTTTTTTGACTTGAACTCCTCGAGCACCTCCCTCACCTTATCTAGCTGCACATTCAATATATCGGTATTGCTCATTCCTACAGTAGAATCTAGCAAGTGGTTTATGTGTAAGTCGACTTCAATAATTTCGCTTGCCCTATCTTTTTTGGGGGCAATTATTTGCTTTCTTGGCCTGTCGATTCTCATTTTTTCTGTCATTGCCTCCTGCAGTTCTGTCGAAGACACCAAAAGCTGTCGCTCGGGACTATCCTTTAGCACCAGAGGGTATATAAGAGCATCGTCATCAAAAAAATCATTTTCGCGGAAGCTGTGCAACTTATAAAATTTTACTCCATCTAATCGTATTTCTACACTATATGAATTTTTAAGAAGAAAGGGCTTGTCTTTTTTGAATGCTATAAATTGGAAACATAAATGCTCAATATCGTTGAGCTGCTCCTTAGAAAACTCTTCGATAAATAGGCGTGTGTTGGGTTCTATGATACCATTAAAACGGCTTGTCCAACTCTTATTTTCCCGACTCATATAATTGCAATAGAGAAAATAATTGTTGTCGTTGATCAAAAAAGCCTCGTAGCTGCACTTCCCCAAATCTTTGATGTCGATAGGCAGAAATGCCAAAAACACGTTCAGCACATCACCTCCGGGGGTTTCTACCACCTCATAAACCTCAGGTGTTGGAAGCTCTTTTACTTGCACCATGTCGACTGCTTTTTGCGAACTGCTCTTTACCTGTGCCTGCTGCTGATTGGCAGCAATACACTCAGTAATAAGAACAGGGATTTCAAAGCCATCGGCATCTTCCACATAGACTATGTCTTTTCCCTTAAATCGGCGCACAATGCCGCCGCCAACAGCATTTAAAAAGTTAATTTTATCTCCTATCTTCATAAATTTTTATTTTTTTGTATGCTTATTTCAAAATTGATTTCTATTTTCTGCACAAAGTTGCGTATTTTTGCACAAAGTATGATAAGAAATGAAGGATAAAATACAAAACATCAAAATACAGGACTACGACTATACTCTACCTGAGCAAAGAATAGCCAAATACCCTCTTGCAAAAAGAGATGCTTCCAAGCTCCTGCTATACAATAAGGGCAATATTTCAGAAACGCTATTTGCAGATATTGGCTCGTTTATGCCACACAAATCCCTCTTGGTATTCAACAATACTAAGGTGATACAGGCTAGGCTCATGTTTAACAAAACAACAGGGGCAGCAATAGAGATTTTTTGTTTGTCGCCCTATGAGCCTAGCGATTACAGCGATGTTTTTGCTCAGCATCACAGCTGCGTATGGCTGGCAATGCTTGGCAATCTCAAAAAATGGAAGGAGGGAAAACTTTCTAAGACACTCATTATAGAAGGAGAAGAATTTACCCTCTGGGCAGAAAATATGGGAAAGGAAGGAGAGGCTCACAAGATAAAATTTTCGTGGAACAATGAGCGTTTTTGCTTTGCCCAGATTATAGAAAACTTGGGAGAATTGCCCATACCACCCTACCTCAATAGGAAGACAGAAACGGAGGATTTAGAGCGGTACCAAACCATATACAGCAAGGCTAAAGGCTCTGTGGCTGCGCCCACAGCGGGACTGCATTTTACTGGCGAACTCATAGAGTCGCTAAAAAACCAGGGTGTAGCCTGCCAAGAAATATGCTTGCATGTGGGGGCAGGAACTTTTAAGCCCGTAAAATCGGTAGAGATTGGAGGACACAGCATGCACGCCGAATGCTTTACAATAGAAAAAGAGCGTTTGTCGGCAATTATTTCTCATCTGGGCAATATCATTGCCGTAGGAACAACGGCCGTAAGAACCCTCGAAAGCTTATATTATATAGGGCTTTTGATAAATGACAATCCCGATATTTCTCAAGAAAATCTGCATGTAGACCAATGGATACCCTATGAAACTGATGCTGAACTACCCGTGGCAGATGCCTTGCAGCATATTGTGGACTATTTGCAAAGTAAGCAATTGCAATCGATTACTTGCTATACACGAATCATGATTGTGCCCAGTTTTAAGTTTAAATTGGTCAAGGGGATTATCACAAATTTTCATCAGCCTCAAAGCACGCTATTGTTGCTTATTTCGGCCTTTGTGGGCGAAGATTGGCATAGAATTTACGAGTATGCCCTGACCCACGATTTCCGATTTCTTAGCTATGGCGATAGCTCCCTCTTAATTTAACAACTTGCGTATCCTTGGGCAGAGGCAACACAATAGAACACAAAAAAAACAGTTATATACTAATGATTTGGAAAGTAAAAAAATTATGATTTTTTTTAGGCGTTTTTTTTATTTGCTGGCTTTTTGCGCTTGCCTGCTCTTGCTGTCCTGCAAATCGGTGAAACTGTCGGATGCTGTTGCCAAGCAAGAGCTGGGGGAATATTTCGATGCAGGCCAGATATACAGGAAGGTTTACGGAAAGGTACCTCCCAAAAACAAGGAGCAACGAGCCTATGTAGCCTACAATATGGGCGAATGTTTTAGAAAAAGCAATAATACGCAAAGAGCCTTGAGCGGCTACCAGAATGCAATACGCTACCAACACCCCGACAGCATGGCATATTTTTATGCTGCGAAGATGGCGCATAAATCTGGTAAATATGTCGATGCCATCAAGTACTACCGATCTTTTCTAGCATTCGATTCTACACATGTGCTATCACTCAATGGTATTAAGGGCTGCGATTCGGCGCTTTTGTGGAAGGCCAATCCAAACCTTTATGAGGTAAAAAGAATGGACAAGATGAACTCTCGCGATGGAGAGTTTGCCCCCATGCTCACGGGCGAAAAATACGACAACCTATATATTACATCCTCGCGCAAAGATGCTCTGGGAAAGGACAAAAGTCCAATTACGGGGGCTAGAAACAATGATTTGTTTTTAATAAAAAAAGATGAGCGAGGCAATTGGCAGGCTCCAAGTATTATTGAAGATGAGGTAAACACCGATTTTGACGAGGGCATATGCTCCTTCTCTCCCGATGGATCTACCATGTACTATACCTACTGCTCTTCCGATCCCTTAGGCTCGCGAACAGCAGAAATATATACGTCGTCGCGCTCTGGAGCCAAGTGGGGCAAGGGAGCACGCCTTGAAATATTCAAGGACACTCTCACCATGGCTGCTCATCCTTCGGTAGATCCTAGTGGCGAATACCTATATTTTACGTCAGACGCTGCTGGAGGCATGGGAGGACAGGATATATGGAGGATCTCCATTGAGGGCATAGGCAGCAGTTTCCCAGAGAATATGGGCCCTGAAATAAACACTGCTGGCGACGAGATGTTTCCTAGTGCAAGAAGCTCCTCTTGCTTTTATTTTTCCTCCGACGGACATCCAGGAATGGGAGGTTTAGATATTTTTAGAGCCGATTTTAATGCAGACAAATGGACGATAGAGAATCTCAAATCGCCAATGAATAGCATGGCCGACGATTTTGGAATAAGCTTTGCTGGCGAAAGGGACTATGGATTTTTTAGTAGCAACCGCCAAGATGCAAGGGGCTACGATCATATTTTTTCCTTCGTCTGGCCCGAGGTGAGTGTTTTTGTCGAAGGATGGGTATTGGACAGAGACGAGGAGGAAATTGCCAATGCCATAGTTCGCATTGTTGGCAAGGATGGTACCAATGAAAAAATTATCGTGAAAAAAGATGGTGCATACAAACTCAAAATGACCCGCGGCATGGAATATGTAATGATGGCTAGTGCCTCAGGCTATCTCAATCAGAAACAAATATTGGTAGCACCAAGCGAAGAAAAAAATGAAACACTATACATAGATTTTTCTCTTCCCTCGATATCCAAGCCTGTGGTGGTAGAAAATATTTTTTATGAGTTCGACAAGGCCACACTTACCAATAATTCCAAAGAAGCTTTGGACGAACTCTTGCTCATGCTCAATGACAATCCCAACATAACTATAGAGCTTTCGGCACATACCGACAGAAAGGGGTCTGCTCAATACAATCAAAACCTATCGCAGCGCAGGGCGCAGTCGGTTGTAGACTACCTGATAAAGGGAGGCATTGAAAAAGATAGGCTTACTGCCGTCGGTTATGGCAAAGAAAATCCTAAGCATGTAACAAAAAATATGCTTAAAACCTACGATTTTTTGGAAGAAGGGGCAGTCTTGGATGAGGAATATATTCTTGGCCTCAGCCCTGAAGAGCAAGCCGCGGCAGACCAGATAAATAGAAGGACTGAATTTAAGGTGCTTAAAACAAATTACAGACTTTTTTGATTGCAAGTTTGTTTTTTTGAGCAAAATAAACTAAATTTGTAGATACATCTCTATAGAGAGATGACAAAGGAGGGCTGTGTGAAAGCGATAATTTTTAAGCTAAGAGATTTATTATTAAAATTATAAAGACAAGATGAAAGATAATTTTTGCATAATTATGGGCGGAGGTATTGGCAGTCGTTTCTGGCCTTTTAGTCGCGAAACAATGCCCAAGCAATTTTTGGATTTTTTTGGTACAGGCCGTTCCCTACTCCAACAAACCTTCGATAGGTTTAGTCAGATTATCCCCATAGAAAATATATTCGTATCAACCAATGAGGCTTATGCTCATTTGGTAAGGGAGCAGCTGCCCGAACTTGGCGACTCTCAGATACTATTGGAGCCTACGCGTCGCAATACGGCCCCCTGCATAGCTTATGCCTCCTACCGTATTCAAGCCATCAATCCAAAAGCCAATATTGTGGTGACACCGGCAGACCACCTCATATTGCAAGAGCAGCATTTTGTAAGCAATATACAGGCGGGGCTAAAATTTGTAGGAAAGCATCCAGCACTGCTCACCCTAGGAGTAAAACCCAATAGGCCGGAAACAGGATATGGATATATTCAGACCGATGAGGTAGGCGACAAAAACCTGCAAAAAGTAAAAGCTTTTACCGAGAAACCCAATAAGGAATTGGCAAAAGTGTTTTTTGAAAGTGGCGAGTTTTACTGGAATGCTGGCATCTTTGTGTGGAATGTGCAAACCATCATAAAGGCCTTTAGGGAGCATTTGCCAGATGTAGCGACACGCTTTGACCAGGGATTACCATTTTTTAATACCGACAAGGAAAAGGCTTTTATTGATGATCAATATCCTATATGCCAAAACATTTCCATAGATTATGGGGTAATGGAAAAAGCAGAAAATGTGTATATGCTAATGGCAGATTTTGGATGGTCTGACCTGGGTACTTGGGGTGCATTGCATGATCTTTCAGAAAAAGATGACAATGAAAATGCCACTCTTAGATGCCAGACGGTTTTTTATGAGAGCAGCAACAATGTAGTAACACTGCCCGAAAACAAGCTCGCCGTTATTCAGGGATTAGACGACTACATAGTAGCAGAATCTGACAACATCTTGCTTATTTGTAAGAAAAATGAAGAACAAAGAATCAAACAATTTGTTACGGATGTGAGTATGAAATATGGAAAAAAATTCGTATAACGAAAAAAATATACTACCTTTGTCGCACATTTACAAAGATATATCTTTTTTATTTTGAAAACATTTGAAGAATTAGGCCTTGACCCCGCTATCGTCAAGGCAATAAGTGAGATGGGATACGTGTCGCCCATGCCAGTACAAGAAGAAGTGATTCCATATTTACTGGGAAATGACAATGAGGTGATAGCCCTCGCACAAACAGGTACTGGAAAGACTGCTGCTTTCGGACTTCCTATAATACAGCAAATTGTGGTATCCGACACACAGACTCAGGCTCTGGTATTGTGTCCCACACGCGAACTTTGTTTGCAAATTGCCGACGACCTCAATGATTACTCCAAGTACGTAGACCGTCTAAAAGTACTTCCCGTTTATGGAGGTTCTAGCATAGACAGTCAAATTAAGGCTCTGCGCCGAGGGGTGCATATCATTGTGGCTACTCCCGGACGATTGATAGATCTATTGACAAGAAAGGTAGTGAATCTGCAAGCTGTGAGGAATGTCATACTTGATGAGGCCGACGAGATGCTTAACATGGGCTTTACTGATAGCATTGATGCTATCTTGAAAGAAGTGCCCGAAAGCCGCAATATGCTGCTTTTCTCGGCTACAATGCCTGCAGGTATTGCCAACATCTCCAAGAGATATATGCGATCTCCCAAGGAAATTGTGATAGGCACAAAAAATGAGAGCACAAAAAATGTCAAGCATCTTTACTACATGGTAAATGCAAGAGACAAATATTTGGTGCTTAAACGTATTGCCGACTACAACCCACAGATTTATGGCATAGTTTTTTGTCGCACACGCAAGGAAACACAAGAAATTGCGGATTGGCTTATAAAAGATGGCTACAATGCCGACTCTCTACATGGCGACCTTTCGCAGCAACAGCGCGATAGTGTGATGCAAAAATTTCGCAACCAAAGCATACAAATCCTTGTTGCTACAGACGTGGCGGCAAGAGGATTGGATGTAAACGATCTTACGCATGTAATTAATTACGGACTTCCCGACGAGGTAGAATCCTATACCCACAGAAGTGGGCGCACAGGAAGGGCTGGCAAAACGGGAACTGCTATTGCCATCATCAACATGAGGGAGAAAAGCAAGATCAAGATGATTGAAAGGCAGATAAAGAAAAATTTTGAGGAAGGTAAAATTCCTACTGGCCCAGAGATCTGCGAGAAGCAAATTTTCAACCTTGTAGATAAAATCGAGAAGGTAAAGGTCAACGAAACGGAAATATCGCCGCTACTAGCTCCCATATTTCGTAAACTTGACTGGCTCGACAAGGAAGACATCATAAAGAGACTTATATCTTTGGAATTTAATAGACTTATCGATTACTATCAAGATGCCGATGAAATATCAGCGCCTCAGGATAGTCGATATGAAAAAGTAAGAGAAGGTGGCGAGGGTAGATTCTCGCGCACTGGCAGTGGACGCTCTGGACAAGGCACCGAAGCGGGTTTCTCTAGGCTATTTATAAATATCGGCACAATGGACGGACTCCGCATACAAGATATTTTTGGACTCTTGAACGACAATATCCCTGGCAAGAAAATTGACCTTGGAAAAATCGACTTGATGAAGAATTTCTCTTTCTTTGAGGTGCCCGAACAAGATAGAGACAAGGTGATAGAGGGTCTTAGTCACAAAAATGCTTTCGGACGCAAGCTCTCGGTAGAAAATGCCCAAGAAAGTGCTGGAGGTAGTCGCGGTGGCTCGAGCGGCGGCGGTAGTCGCGGTGGAAGTTATGGCGGCGGTGGCGGCGGTCGACGCTATGGCGGCGGCGGAAGCTCTGAACGCTCTGGCAGATCAGATTCTTATGGAGGCAAAAAGAGGAAGTAGTTTTGCTAAAAACATATTCGTATAAAACAAAAAAAATCGCCCTTTTGAGGCGATTTTTTTTGTTTTAAAAATAGAAGATCTTTTATATCCTTCTCTTTTCTTTGATTCTTGCTTTTTTACCTGTCAATTGACGTAAGTAATACAGCTTGGCACGGCGTACGCGTCCAATTTTGTTTACAACAATGCTGTCGATAAAAGGAGACTCTAGCGGAAAAATACGCTCCACTCCGATGTTGTCCGACATTTTTCTTACCGTAAAACGCTTTTTCTCGCCGTGTCCGCAGATCTTGATAACTACGCCACGATACTGCTGGATACGCTCCTTAGTGCCTTCCTTGATGCGGTAGGCAATAGTTACAGTGTCGCCACTCTTAAAGTCAGGATGCTTAGTGTTGGTAGCAAATGCCTGCTCTGCAATTTTTAATAAATCCATTTTTGCCTTATTTTTTTAAAATGAAAACGCAATATTCACAGGAAACAACCTGCCAGAGATTACGTAAAGCGGCGCAAAGTAACGAAAATTAAACGACTTATGCAAATATAATTTTAGATTTATCCATTTACTTCCCTTATTACAATCTGCTTAATAAACAGCAGCAGGATGCATACCTAAAGGCAGGCAAAATCATACACCCCTAGGAATAATGACGACAAATAATAATGACGAATTGGCAATAAGTTCAAAAAATTGGGGTTATTTAGACCAATATATATTACCTTTGAAAGCCCATAATTGATTTTTCATAAACTTTTATCAGTTTTCATATGTTTAAACGATATGTATTTCCCCTCCTTCTTTTTTCTTTGCAGTATGTACAAGCACAAAACCTGCCACGACTATACCAGCAGGCAGACCCCGACAAAATGACTCTCTGGGTAGATTCTGTTTTCGACAAAATGAGTGTGGATCAGCGCATTGGTCAGTTGTTTATGATTATTGCCGACCCTAGCAATGATGAAAGAACGACAAGGAGTATTATTAGAAATATAGAAAATCAAAAAATTGGGGGCATACTTTTCGCCAAGGGCGACCCCATAGATCAGGCAAAAAGCACCAATCTTTACCAAAAAAAAAGCCCTACTCCTCTTTTAATTTCTGTAGATGGAGAATGGGGGCTCGCCATGCGATTGAAGGGCACTCCGCGCTACCCTAAAAATATGCTCTTGGGGGCAGTGGCAAACCAACAATTGCTCTATGACTATGGCAGGGCAATGGCGCTAAACTGCAAGGAAATGGGCATACATATAAGTTTTGCGCCCGTGATGGATGTAAATAGCAACCCTAAAAATCCCGTGATTGGCACAAGGGCTTTTGGCGAAGACCCCCAGCTGGTAGCACAAAGGGGTATTGCCTATTCTAAAGGCTTAGAAGATCAGGGGGTGATGGCTGTGGCCAAGCATTTTCCCGGACATGGCGATACTGGCGAAGATTCCCACAAAACATTGCCGGTGGTAAAGCATAATCTGGCATATCTCGATACTGTAGACCTACTCCCTTTTACACAGTATATAGATAGCGGATTTTCGGGAATAATGACTGGACACCTGTCCATTCCTGCCCTCGATAGCACCACGGGCAAACCAAGTTCGCTATCCCCCATTATTATTCAAGACCTCCTGCAAAAAAAAATGGGCTTCCGAGGACTCACATTTACTGACGCGCTGGTAATGAAGGGCGCTGCCGTGGGCTCTAGCTCTATTTGCGTGCTAGCCCTACTTGCGGGCAATGACATATTGCTTAGCCCTGCATTTCCGGAGCGAGAATTTGCAGCTGTAAAAAAAGCACTGGAGGAAGGCGTATTGAAACAAGAAGACATAGAGGAGAAGTGTATGAAGATACTCGCGTATAAGTATGTTTTGGGACTCAGCGATTACAAAGAAATTCCCATAAAAGGGCTATTGGAAAGGCTCAATACTCCAGAAGTAGCCAATCTGATAGATGAGCTCAATGCCGAAGGCATCACGGTATTGCGAAAAAAAGAGGGAGCTCTGCCTATTCAATTTGAATATGGAAAGAAGGTGGCCAGCCTCTCCTTGGGCACAGCTAATATAGCGGCTTTCCAGAAAACATTGTCGCTATTTACAGGGGTCAAGCATTTTGTGATACCTGCTAATGCTTCCCCAAAAGTAATTGCGGCGGTATACAAGCAAGTGGAGGCCTACGATATTGTGCTCTGTGGCATACACTCCACAAGAATATCGGATTCTCAGCAGCTGCAGGCATTGGCGAAAACAAAAAAGCTTCACTTGGTTTTTTTTACCAATCCCTACCAATTAAAAAAATTTAAGACAAGCATAGCAAAAGCCTCCTCAGTGAGCCTTGCCTACGAAAATACTAAGTCCGCACAGGATGCCGCCGCACAGGTGCTAATGAGTGGACTGCCCGCCAAGGGCAAGCTACCAGTAAATATAGACGGACTCTTTGAGCTGGGCACAGGGCTGACTCTCGACAAAAAGCGCTTGGCACACCTCAGTCCGGAGGCCCTAAAGTATTCTGCAAAGGATTTTGAAAAAATTGACCTCTTGGTAAATGAGGCACTTAAAAAAGAGGTTTTTCCTGGATGTCAGGTATTGGTGGCTAAAGATGGGGTGGTGATATACAACAAGGGCTTTGGATATTTCGACTTTGCCAAAACGCATGCCGTAGGCATACATGATGTTTATGACTTGGCATCTATCACCAAGGTGGCGGCAACAGTTCCAGCCTTGATGAGCCTCTATGACAAGAAGGCCTTTGGCATCAACGACCATATGAGCAAGCATCTTCCCATGCTGCAAAATACAAACAAGTCCAGCATAAGTATCAAAGAAGCCCTTTTGCATGAGTCTGGAATGCTGTCGTTTATACCGCTATACATGCCGGCAATAGATAAAAATTCCTACTCTGGACCTATATATTCGTCAAAAAGAGACCTTGTCTACAGGGTACAATACGATACAAACACCTATATGCGTACAGATTTTAAGTTCGACTCTACACTGGTATCCAACACCCACAAAGAAGGATTCGACTTGCAGGTAGCAAAAAAATTTTATCTTAAAAACCAATACAAAAATATTGCCCTTAATATGGTGATACAGTCTACAGTAAAAAGTAAGGGAAAGTATTTGTACAGCGATTTGAATTTTATACTTTTGAAAGAAATGGTAGAATCCATAACAAAAAAAAATATTGATGCCTTCGTGGACGAAAATTGGTACCATGCTTTGGGAGCTTCATCCCTGGGATTTAAGCCCCTGCGCCATATCGATAGCCTGCAGATAGCACCCACAGAGAACGATCAATTTTTGCGCAACCAGATACTTGTAGGCTTCCCCCACGATGAGGCTGCAGCATTTTTGGGGGGAGTGGCGGGCCATGCCGGACTTTTTTCTAGTGCCAACGATTTGGTAAAACTGCTGCAGGTATTCTTGAATAAGGGCTCCTATGGCGGTAAAACCTACCTTACAGCAGAAACGGTAGATTTTTTTACAAGCAGCAAAAGTGCTATCAGTAGACGCGGCATGGGCTTTGACCGCAGCTCCGAAACCCGCTATGGACATACCGGATTTACGGGAACCTGCTTCTGGGTAGATCCACAACACCAGCTTATCTATATTCTTCTCTCAAATAGGGTTTATCCCTCACGAACAAATAAAAGTTTAATGCAAATGAATATACGCTCAAACATTCAAGAAGCCATATATGAAATTATAGGAGCTGCAATTTAGATAAATAGCTGTAAGATGCAATAAAATAAAAAAAATTGCCCAAAAATGTTTTTATAAAAAAAAATTGCCTTATCTTTGTCAATGTTTTATATAGTATGCCCTTTGGAGAGAATGAAGAGAAGAGAACTTGAAATAGAAAATGGCATTTGTATGATTTAGATATATTCTAGAGCAATTGCTTTTACAAGCAAATTGTTTTTGAAGGTGTTTTAGCATGTTATTACAAATAAACAAATAATTATTTATTAAATTTTTTAGAATCATGAGAAAAATTACTTTTCTATTT
>BHEP01000031.1 GCA_003851245.1 Bacteroidales bacterium
ACGGGGCAGAATGTAGTATTGGCAGGAAATCCAGGAACAGGGAAAACGCATATAGCAATAGCATTGGGAATAAAGGCTTGTCAACAAGGATATAGTGTATTGTACACATCCGTGCCACGCCTACTAAGCCAGATTAGAGAATGCAGGTCACAGAGAATACTCAGGCAACTTGAACTTAGATTTGAAAAATTTGACCTCGTCATTTGCGACGAGTTTGGATATATTTCTTGTGATAAAGAGGGAGCAGAATTACTCTTTAACCATCTATCAATCAGGACAGGAAGAAAGGCTACTATAATAACAACAAACCTAGCATTTGATAGATGGAATGAAATATTTATAGACCAAATACTAATAGCGGCAATAGTAGACAGAATAACTCATAAGGCATTCCTAATTAATATGAACGGAAAATCATACAGAATAAAGGAAACCAAAGAATGGATGGAAAATAATCGTAAAAAACAAAAAATAATCAAATAAAATGAACTAGTTTTGTAAACGCAAACTGTTCAATTTTCAATTACTATACTGTTCACTTTTCGATTACTATATACAATTAGCTACAGTATGAGTAATTGGACAAATTTTCAAAATACAAGGGCGGAAGCAATTTGTTTCAAGGGCTGAAATTATCAATATTCTGCTTTTAGGGCTGCAGATTATTCTTCATTAACCATTCTTCATTGCTAGTGTGGTGCATTGCATAATCCATCTATCTGGCTGCAAACTATTCTTCATTCTTCATTCTTCATTTTTAAGTTCCAGATTGACCTCCATAGAAATGGTATCCTGACTATAGGCGCTAAAATACCCTAGCGCACCTCCTCTAATATTGGATGTAGGGTTGGTTAGGAGTTGACTAATATACTTAAGAGTATTGAAGAAATCGAAGGCTCCCTTGTCTATAGACTGCATTTCTACTCTTACTAGATCTCCATCTTTGAGGCTTTCGTCATTGGTTTCTTCTGTGTCGTAAAATAAAAGGTCTTTAATAAGATTGCCATCACGAAAGGAATCGTCATCAGCGAAAATCGTTTTTTTTATCTGCATGCCATTTATAAAGAGTAATTTCCTGTTATAATTGGATATACCTAGGGGATCTATATAAAAAATCCGAGGGATTCTTAAGGTGTCCCCTCCAGGAGTAATAAGGTTGTAGATGTTGATGCTGTCGATCTTGACTTTTTCGGGCAATGTAGAGCTGGCGGTGAAAGTTTGATCCTCTACAAGAACGGTAAGTTCGTATTTTTCTCCAAGCTGCCCTCTGATAACTTTAGAGACATATATTCCCAAGTCATTGAAGCTCAATATCTCTTCTTGTCCACTGGTATTTTTTATGCTTACTACGGCATTTTCAATTCCAGGGAATTGATTGTCATCACCAAATTTTTTGGATTTAGAGACCTTCACCCAGCATAAAGAATCTTGGGCAATTTCGCCCTGTATGACAATTTTGGGGTCTGATTCGTTTAAGTTTGCGTCTATCACTTTTTCGCAAGCAGGGAAAGTCAATACAAGCAATCCAATTATGTACAATATTATATTTTTATTCACGAGTTATGATTTTTAAAATTTAAAATTCCAAGAAATTGATGGCACATATTTAAACAGGGAAATTTGATAAGCCTCTGTCACATCAGGATTGTCCTTGTTGGTTCTAAAATCTATGATATATGGATTTTCTCTGCCATAAGCATTGAAGAGGCTAAAAGCCAGTTCTGAGTAAAAGCGCTTGGTTTTTTTGAGTACGCAGCTAGCTCCTAGGTCAAGTCGATGGTAGGCAGGTGCGCGGTAGCCATTTCTTTCGGTATAATACATCACCGCTTCTCCATCGATATCATATTTCCCACTAGGAAAGGTTATGGCATTGCCTGTATAATATACCCACGCAGCAGAAAGCGACCACTTGGAATTGATATCGAACATTCCCACTACCGATATATCGTGTGTTCTGTCTTGCTTGGCGGCATACCATTTATTGTCGTTTATCTTGTCAATTTTCTTTTCACTTCTTGAGAGGGTATATCCTATCCATCCATTGAAGCGTCCACTTTTCTTTTTCAATAAAAATTCTATGCCGTAGGCACGTCCTTTACCAAAAAGCAATTCTGTTTCTATATTATCTATAGATCTTGTTTCGGCCCCATCTTTGTAATCAATTTGGTTTTGCATGTCTTTGTAGTACGATTCTACACTAAATTCGTAGAGGTTGTCATAAAAATTACGAAAATATCCCAATGACACTTGATTTGCAATTTCGGGTTTTATATAGTTGGAGCTAGGAGTCCATCTGTCGGTAGGACTTGCCATGGTAGAGTTGGATAGCAAGTGCATGTTTTGAGAAGTTCTTGCGTATGCCGCTTTTACCGACGATACCTCATTGAATTGGTATGCTAAAGATAGTCGGGGCTCAGGATTGATATATGTTTTTACAAAATCGTTCTTTTTAGAATAAATAGTATCAAGGACCTCTTGATTTTGGCCGTAATTGTAGAAATTGCCATTGCCCAAAACCGAAAATGTAGAGAGTCGAAGTCCGTAGATTGCATTAAGTTTATCGCTTATCTTCCAGTTGTTGCTAGCATAAACACCATTTTCCCAAGAAAACCTATGGGCTATGGGGTCTTTGAGTTTTATGTCGCCACTGATGTCGCCAGGGAGTACGCGGTGCTTGGTGGTGCTGAGTCCAAAACGCCACGAATTGTTGGGGTTGGGGAAGAATTGAAATTCTTGTTTGAAGTTTAAATCTTGTATTTGTGACACCACCTTGAAGTTTGTGGCTACGCTAATATCTACGCTGTAGGAATAGTTGCTATAAATGAGCGAGGTGTTTGAAAATAATCTGTTGTTGAATATATGATTCCATCTAAGGGTTCCTGTGGTGTTTCCCCAATCAATGCTTGCCAAGTTGTCGGCGCCGAGTTTGTCTCTGCCAAAATATCCAGAGAGAAATAGTCTATCTTTGTCGGAAACAATGTAATTCATCTTTGCGTTGAGGTCGTAAAAATAGAGGGTAGATTTTTTTATGGCATTTACACCTGCGGCTTTCCCTACGATGTCGGCATAAGTGCGCCTGCCACTTATTAGAAATGAGGATTTACCTTTTTGAATAGGCCCTTCCACATTTAGTTTTGACGAGATGAGTCCAATGCCACCACTCACCTGGTAGTCTTGGTTGTTTCCTTCATTCATAATGATGTCTAATACCGAGGAAAGTCTTTCTCCATATTGTGCGGGCATAGCTCCCTTGTATACACTAACATCTTTTATGGCATCGGAGTTGAAGGTGGAGAAAAACCCCAATAGGTGGGAGGCATTATATACCAAGGCGTTGTCGAGAAGTATTAGGTTTTGATCGGCTCCTCCTCCTCTCACATAAAATCCAGCACTGCCCTCGCTGGCAGATTTTACTCCAGGAAGTAGTTGAATGATCTTTATTAAGTCTCTTTCGCCCATCAATACGGGGAGCTTGCTGATGGCTTGAACGTCGAGTTTCTCGAGACCCGCCTGCACGCTAGACACATTTTCGTCTCTCCTGCGAGCCGAAATAACCACCTCTTGAAGACCTACCGACTCGGTGGATAGTGATATGTTGAGTGATTGATTTTGCGTAAGACTTATTTCTTTCTCTATTGTTTCATACCCTAGGTATCTGAATGTCAGGGTGTAATTTCCCGAAGGGAGGGTAAGCGAATAAAATCCGTGCTCATTGCTGGCTGTTCCTACCGAGGGCAACTCCTTGATTCCTATGGGAACTCCTATAAGATATTCGCCGCTTTCGGCATCTTTTATAGAGCCTCCAATACTAAATTTTTTATTCGAGGGGTTTTGCTCTGTCAAATTGTTGCCGGCATCATTTCGTGGACTTTCTTGCGCATAAAAATTTATGCAGCCCATAAATGCAAGCAAAGCAAAGCAAATCAATTTTTTTAACATCATGTTTTATATAATTAATAATTAAAAAGAGAATGACTAAGTAGATTTTTTATATTCGTATAACACAATATAATATATATAGCAAACTCATAGTGATGCTTAATATTGCTCATCATATAAATAAAATTTGCAGCCCTCATATAAAATAAAAAATGAACAATCAAAAACTCGCCTAAGCAAATTATTTGTTGTTCATTTCTTTTATATATTCTTTCTCTCTACTTATCCCAAATAGCTTTTAAGCAGGTCGTTTTTGTTGCTTGTGCGCAAGCGTCTTATTGCTTTTTCCTTAATTTGCCTCACACGCTCTCGTGTAAGTCCAAATTTATCGCCAATTTCTTCCAGCGTCATCTCTTGGTATCCTATTCCAAAAAACATTTTTATGATGTCTCTTTCTCTGTCACTCAATGTAGACAGTGCTCTGTCGATTTCTTTTGCCAAAGACTCGCTCATAAGGAGTCTGTCGGCAACCGGAGCGTCTTCATTTACCAATACATCTAGGAGGCTATTGTCTTCTCCCTCCACGAAGGGAGCGTCAACCGATATATGCCTACCAGATACCTTGAGGGTGTCGGTAATTTTTTCTACAGGAATGTCCAATGCCTCTGCTAGCTCCTCGGGGGATGGGCGGCGTTCGTTTTCTTGCTCGAACTTGGAAAAAGCCTTGGTTATTTTGTTCAGTGAGCCCACTTGGTTTAGAGGTAGTCTGACAATTCGCGACTGCTCTGCCAATGCTTGCAGTATGGATTGTCTAATCCACCATACGGCATAAGAAATAAATTTGAAACCTCTAGTTTCATCAAATTTCTCTGCAGCCTTGATTAATCCAAGATTACCCTCGTTTATCAAGTCGGGGAGGCTGAGTCCTTGATTTTGATATTGCTTGGCAACCGACACCACAAACCTTAGGTTGGCGCGAGTAAGTTTCTCCAAAGCTGCTCTGTCTCCTCTTCGGATGGCCTGGGCTAGTTCTACCTCTTCTTCAACAGTGATAAGGTCTTCGCGACCTATCTCCTGAAGATATTTATCCAAGGATGCGCTCTCTCGATTAGTTATCGACTTCGTAATTTTTAACTGTCTCATTAAATTTTAATTTTTGGAGCGTGTTTGAAAGTGCAAAAGTAATACTTTTTTTGTTAGAAACAAATCAATAGACCAATGTAAATCAAGACTTTTAGCAATCAACAAGCTTGTTATATATACAGCAATAACCGTGCCTATAATAAATTATGAGAGCTTAATAATTGCCTTGGATACTATATGCTTGAGCTATTCATTATTTAAATCAAGGGCATAGTACCTAGTGCGGCCATTGGGGTAAATTCCCTTTACTAGCAGTCCCTTGTTTTCCTCATTTTGCTGCAAAATTTGATCTATTATTTTCTCAAATTGCTCAACATTTTTTATTTGCACATCATTTATGCTCATAATAACAAAGCCCCTTTGTATGCCTGCTTCTTTCACTTTCCCATTACTTAAATTAGTGACTTCTATGCCAAAATCAATCTTCAGATCTTTTTTCTTTTCTGCTGATAATTCTTTTAAGGTAGCTCCAAGAAGCTCATTGCCAGATATGTTTTTAACGATGTCGGTTCCCCCTTGAATATTTTTTAATTCTACCATAAAATCCATGTCCTTACTTCCTCTTTTGAGCGACACCTTTATTTTTTTTCCTGGATTGTGTCGGTTTACCTGCTCTTGCAAGTCGCTCACCGATTTCACCTTATTGCCTTCTATGGCAGTAATAACATCGCCCTCTTCTATGCCCGCAGCTTTTGCCGCACTGTTTGGCGCAAAGCCTGCAATGTAAGCGCCTTCATTTACAGAAAGCTTGGCAGCCTTGTCGGGATCAGTAGCTTTTATTTGAGATATGTTGGCTATTGATACTCCCAATACCGCTCTTTGCACCGCTCCATGTTGCTTGAGATCAGCGGCAATCTTGCTGGCAATACTTGCGGGAACGGCAAAGGAATAACCTGCAAAATTTCCAGTTTCTGAATATATTGCTGTATTGATGCCAATCAATTCGCCCCTTGTGTTTACTAATGCCCCACCACTGTTGCCTGGGTTTACGGCGGCATCGGTCTGAATATATGACTCTATTTTCATCTGAGAATTGCCCCTAGAGGGTCTGGAGGGGAAGCTGTTGCCTCTTCCTTTGGCACTAACGATCCCTGCGGTAACTGTAGAGGTGAGGTTGAAAGGATTCCCCACAGCCAATACCCATTCCCCAACTTTTATGTTGTCGGAATTTCCAAAAGGTATGATTGGAAATTCCTTTCCTTCAATTTTTAGTAGGGCAATATCAGTTGCCGGGTCTCCTCCAATAAGTTTGGCTTTAAACTCCTCGCTGCCATTTGTGGTGACCATTATTTCGTCGGCTCCATCAATAACATGGTTGTTGGTGATGATATATCCATCTGCGGAGATAATAACTCCCGATCCAAAGCCAATCTTGGGCTGACTTTGCCGTCTTTGTCCACCTTGAGGGCCAAACAAAAACTCAAAAGGATCTATCTGCGAACTGGCAGGGCTAGCCTTGGATATAGATTTTATATGTACCACCGCGTGGACGCTTTTTTCTGCAGCCACAGTAAAGTCAGTATTTTCCGCAGATAAGGTATGCGATGTATTAATGAATTGGGATTGTTCTGCACCTTTAATGGAAGTAAAGCCATGCTTATTATTCATCCACTGATAGGTGATGGCAGAAGCGGCTGCACTCACAAGTCCAACAATAAAAACTAGGGCTATTATGTTCAACGTTCTTTTCATAAGACAATTTTTTAAATTTCATTTTTAATAATCTTCTCTAAGAACTACAAATAATGTGCAAATAGTATTTACAAAGGGAGTTTTTTTATTCTTTTAACTCATACAAGCTTAGCCTTAACCGACCTTAACAATCGCTTACTTTTTATGTTCGATTTTTTGCCTTCGCCTCTGTCTGTCTTGCAATTTTCTATAGTTTTTCATGACATAAAGTCATTTCGCATATTTTTTTATAATTATTTAGGTGAAAATATTTGGCAGAAAGGAAAATAATATATTACTTTGCACCCTGTTTGTGAGGATGCACATTTAAACTCTAAAACATACGCTGATAAAATAATATATAAAAAGATACAAAATAATGTCTAAGATTTGTCAAATTACCGGTAAAAAAGCGATGGTGGGAAATAATGTTTCACATTCTAATCGTAAAACGAAGAGAGTATTTGATATCAACCTTTTTTCAAAAAAGTTCTATTGGGTAGAGCAGGATGTATGGGTTAGATTGAACATTTCGGCTGCAGGACTGCGCACCGTAAATAAAATTGGATTGGATGCTGCTATTAAAAAGGCTGCAGACAAAGGTTATTTAAACGCTTAATAAAGGAGAATTTAACAAATGGCAAAGAAAGCAAAAGGAAATAGAGTTCAGGTAATTCTTGAATGTACGGAGCATAAAGAAAGTGGTGTGCCTGGAACATCTCGTTACATAACGACAAAGAACAGGAAAAATACTACAGCACGATTGGAGTTGAAAAAATACAACTCTGTATTAAAGAGAATAACACTTCACAAAGAAATAAAGTAAATTAACATAGATTATGGCAAAGAAAACCGTAGCGGGATATCGTGAGAAATCTGAAGGACGCTCTTATACAAAGGTTATCAAGATGGTAAAATCTCCAAAAACTGGAGCTTATACTTTCAAAGAAGAAATGGTTCCCAACGAAGCTGTAAAAAACTATTTCGCAAAGTAATAGGCGATATGTAATATACATGTTTTTTCCTATCTGACATATAAAAAAACTTCCTTTTGATAGATTTATCAAAGGGAAGTTTTTTTATATGCCTAATTTTAGTAATTTTGCATCATATCTGAATATATTTTTTTATGGGCATTTTTAGTTTTTTCTCCAAAGATAAGAAAGAGAACTTAGACCAGAGTTTGTCTAAGACCAAGGATAGCATTTTTTCTAAGATAACAAGGATTGTTGCTGGTAAGTCTAAAGTAGACGAACTTGTACTGGACGATTTGGAGGAGGTGCTTATCACTTCTGATGTGGGCGTGGAAACGAGTTTGAAAATAATAGCTAAGATAGAAGCCCGTATTGCCAAGGATAAATATGTTAATTCAGAAGAGCTAAGTAGGGTTCTTAAGGAGGAGATTGCAGAATTGCTAACTGATCCGGAGATCACTGGTCTCGATCATTTTGAAGCTATTCCCCAAAATAAACCTCATGTAATTATGGTTGTCGGTGTCAATGGCGTTGGCAAGACCACCACTATAGGCAAATTAGCATATCACTTCAAGCAGGCAGGCAAAACTGTTTACCTGGGAGCGGCAGATACTTTTCGCGCAGCAGCTGTAGAGCAGTTGATGGTCTGGGGAGAGAGGGTAGGAGTGGAGGTGATACGGCAAAAGATGGGCTCAGACCCTGCTTCCGTGGCTTTTGATACCCTAAGTTCAGCACTTAAAAATAATGCAGACATCGTTATTATCGATACCGCTGGGCGCTTGCATAACAAGGTAAATTTGATGAATGAGCTTACAAAGATAAAAAATGTGATGCAGAAGGTTGTGCCTAATGCGCCCCATGAAGTTCTTTTGGTATTGGACGGATCAACCGGACAAAATGCTTTTGAACAGGCAAAGCAATTTACAGCAGCCACAGAGGTTACCGCCTTGGCCATTACTAAGCTTGATGGAACAGCAAAAGGAGGCGTTGTGATAGGCATCTCCGATCAATTCAAAATTCCAGTAATGTATATTGGGCTAGGAGAAGGCTTAGAAGACCTTCAGGTATTTAATAAAAAAGAATTTGTAGACTCACTTTTTGGGAATAAATGAAAAAAAATAAGGTTGATATAATAACACTGGGATGCTCAAAAAACTTGGTGGACTCGGAGCAATTGATGAGGCAATTCGTTGCCAATGGATATACTGTATCGCACGATCCCGTAGAGGTGGATGGAGAAATAGTGGTTATCAACACCTGCGGGTTTATTAGCGATGCCAAAGAAGAATCTGTAAATATGATTCTCGAATTTGTAGAGGCTAAAAAGCAGAGGCGTATCAGCAAGCTGTTCGTTATGGGTTGCTTGTCTGAGAGATACCTCTTAGAATTGGAGGCAGAAATCCCTGAGGTCGACAAGTTTTACGGCAAATTCAATTGGAAGCAATTGATACTAGACCTAGGAAAATCTTACCACAACGAGCTTTCTTCTGAAAGGATAATAACAACGCCTAAGCACTATGCGTATTTGAAAATTGCCGAAGGCTGTAATCGAACATGTTCGTACTGCTCCATCCCCCTTATTACAGGAAAATACAAATCAAGAAGCATAGAGGAGATTGAAGCGGAGGTAAAAAAACTAGTTGCAGAGGGAGTTAAGGAATTTCAACTCATAGCACAAGACTTGACTTACTATGGCTTGGATTTATATAAAAAGGCCAATTTATCAGACTTGTTAGAACGAATTTCAGATATTGATGGCGTGGAGTGGATACGCCTGCATTATGCCTACCCCAATCATTTTCCAATGGATGTGTTGAGGGTGATGAGAGAGCGCCCCAATATTTGCAAGTACCTAGATATTGCCCTGCAGCATGCCAGCGACAAGATGCTGACACTTATGCGTCGCAATATTGGGCAGTCAGAAACAGTAGAATTATTAAAAAAAATTCGAGAAGAGGTGCCAGGCATTCACCTGCGTACCACAATGATGCTTGGTCATCCAGGAGAAACGGCAGAAGATTTTCAGGAGCTGCTAAGTTTTGTGAAAGCAGTGAAGTTTGACAGGTTGGGAGCTTTCCCTTATTCTAATGAGGAGGGAACGTATTCATATGAGCATTACCAAGACAATATAGACTCAGGCCTTAAGCAAGAGCGTATGGACGAATTGATGCATGTTCAAGAAGCTATTGCGCAAGATGTTAGTGACTCTAAGATAGGAGAAACTTTAAAGGTGATAATTGACAGCGAAGAGGATGATTATTATGTGGGACGCACAGAATTTGACTCTCCCGAAGTTGACCCTGCGGTAATGATAAACAAGGATAAAGAATTGAAGGTAGGAGAGTTTTACCAAATTAAAATAGTAGGTACTCAATATTTTGATCTTTTGGGAGAAGCTATCTAAGGGAGCAATTTTTATTAATATTATGTAAAAAAAAAACAAAATGAATGCAGCAGAATTTACATCAGAATTGTCAAAAAGATTACGTAAGCAGAAATCAGAAGTAGCAGATTTGATAGAACATTCGGTACAGATAATTACTGAGCAGGTGATTGAGGATAATTCCGTTTCCATCTCCAACTTTGGTTCTTTTGAGTTAAAGAAAAGAGAAGAGCGCATAAATGTAAATCCCTCGACAGGAATAAAGATGCTCATTCCTCCCAAATTGGTAATTGCTTATAAAGTTTCCCCCTCATTAAAAGATAAAATAAAAGGAGATTGAAAATATGAATGATAAAATCAAACTTCAAGAATTTATAAGCTTGTTGTCGGAAAGGGCTAAAATATCAAAAAAAGATGCGGACTTATTCTTGCGCGAGTTTTTTAATTTGATGAGTGAAGGCCTTTTGACAAGCCAAGAGTTGAAAATAAAGAATCTGGGAACTTTTAAGTTATCAGATGTAAGTGAAAGAGAAAGTGTCAATGTGCGTACAGGCGAGCGTGTTTTAATTGGCGCACATACGAAAGTAAGTTTTTCTCCAGCACTTTCTTTGAGTGCTAAGGTCAATGAGCCTTTTTCTCTTTTTGATTCTGTGCCCATAGATGAGGGTAGCAGCGAAGAGGTAGAACAAAAATCTTTGGTGGAAGATTATTTCGATAGCTTCCCAGGCGAAGAAAAAGACTCTAATACCGACTTCGAAGTAGATTTGGTAAGTGAGGTCGGCGAATCAGATCACGATAAAGACGAGAATTATGACTCTCTTTTTGGTTCGTTTTCTGCATATCGCAATTCTAAAAATCCAGGGGCAGATAAAGAGGTGCCGGCAGTAGAAGAGGTCGTAGAGGAGACCGTATATATTGCAAAGAGTTTAGAGCCCGAGAATTTGGAGATTACTAAAAAAGCCGAAAAAGCCGACTTGAAGGTCGAAGCAGTAGTTGAAGATCCTATTATAGAAAAAGAACAAGATAAGGAAAAATCAGAAGTTTTCGATGCCAGGCGAGCAAAAAGGGATGAGGATATACCCTTTAGTGATGTAGGGGCTGAGAATTATGAAAACTACCCAGCCTTTCCCGAGCCAGCACGTTTCCCCCTTGTTAATATCATTTTGACTTGTATGATTTTGTTCTTTGGTTTTGTTTCGGTGGTTTTATTTCAATATATTCGTCATGGGGGAGTGAACACAGGCTTTCCTTTTGCAGAAAACTTTATCGATGGTTTCGTGCTTAACTCTCAAGAGGGTGGGCTAGTGATGGAATCTTATCTTACTTCCACAGAAGTTCCTTTGCTAGAATCAGAGACCTCTCCTTTGGAAGAAGTCTACGAGTCTTCCAAAGAATCCGAAGCCCTATTGCAAAGAGATAGCCTTACTGCAGCCTTGGCTGTTGCTGATGCCTTGCGAAGAGGAGAAGATATGAAGGAGGCTCAGCAAGATATACTCAAGGGAGAAAAAGAGCTTGCAAGAGAAACTCCAAAGGTAAGTCACGAGCAGCAAAACTCCAAAGAGAAGATGCGAACCTTAGAGCAAGGAGAGAGTTTGCGGATAATAGCCCTCGAAGAATATGGCAATAAGGTGTTTTGGGTATATATTTATGAGGAAAATAAAGACCAATTAAAAAACCCCAATCATGTATCTGTAGGAGTTAAATTGCGTATTGCTCCTGCAGCAAAATATGGAATAGATAAAAATAGTGCAAAATCTATAGAGAAGGCAAAGGCGCAGGTAAATAAATTGCTAGAGTAGTCAAATTGACCTTTATAAATAAGGATTAATTTTTTTTAACTCAAAAAGTATATCAATAGCGGTATAACATTTATATTTTTGCAAATTGAACAGAGGTAAATTAGAATAAATAATAAAATAATCAATATTTCTTATGAATCAAACAGTTGATATTCGAGAATTAAACGAAAGAATTGAAAGTAAGAGTGGTTTTATTGGAATGCTCACAAAGGGCATGGATCAAGTTATTGTAGGTCAAAAACATTTGATAGAGTCTCTTTTGATAGGTTTGTTGTCTGATGGACATATTCTCCTAGAGGGAGTGCCTGGATTGGCAAAGACCTTGGCAATTAAAACCTTAGGGAGTTTGATTGATGCCAAATACAATAGAATTCAATTTACACCCGACTTATTGCCTGCAGATATTGTGGGAACGATGATTTATAGTCAGAAAAACGAAGAATTTTTGGTTAAGCATGGTCCTGTTTTTGCCAACTTTATTCTTGCCGACGAAATAAACCGCGCTCCAGCCAAGGTGCAGAGTGCCTTGTTGGAAGCCATGCAAGAAAGGCAGGTAACTATTGGAGAAACTACCTACAAGTTGCCAGAGCCATTTTTGGTGCTTGCCACGCAAAATCCAATAGAACAAGAGGGTACTTATCCTCTTCCAGAAGCTCAGATAGACCGTTTTATGCTAAAGGTAGTGATCAACTACCCTAAAAAAGAAGAAGAAAAACTGATTATTAGACAAAATATAAGCGGTCACAAGATTGATATAAAGCCAGTACTAACAAAGGATGAGATATTGGAGGCTAGAAAAATTGTTAGGGATGTTTATCTTGACGAGAAAATAGAAAAATATATTGTAGACATAGTTTTTGCTACACGTTTCCCCAAAGAGCATAATTTGGAGGGCTTAGAGAACATGATTTCTTTTGGTGCTTCTCCTCGTGCCTCAATCAATTTGGCACTTGCCGCACGCGCATATGCCTTTATAAAAAGACGTGGCTATGTTATTCCCGAAGATATCCGTGCCGTTTGCCACGATGTGATGCGTCATCGTATTGGTTTAAGCTATGAGGCCGAGGCCAATAACCTTAGTGCCGATGAAATTATTAATGAAATATTGAATAAAGTAGAGGTGCCTTAAATCAATGATTAATTGAGTGTCATGATTCAAAATTATTAATTCGTAATTATTAATTCGTAATTAAATATATTTGTGGAGACGAGCGAACTACTAAAGAAAGTAAGACAAATAGAAATAAAAACACGAGGACTGTCGCGAAATATTTTCGCAGGACAGTATCATTCGGCTTTCAAAGGTCGAGGTATGGCTTTTTCGGAGGTTCGTGAATATAATTTCGGCGACGACATACGTGATATTGATTGGAACGTGACAGCACGTTACTCCAAGCCCTACATCAAAATTTTTGAAGAAGAGCGCGAATTGACAGTGA
The DNA here is from genome assembly GCA_003851245.1 of Bacteroidales bacterium. Taxonomy (GTDB): domain Bacteria; phylum Bacteroidota; class Bacteroidia; order Bacteroidales; family Azobacteroidaceae; genus BHEP01. Next base: position 13,289 of record BHEP01000031.1, read on the forward strand.
TGCTGCTTGTAGATGTTTCGGGAAGTCGTAATTTTGGAACTGTCAATATTCTTAAAAAAGAAATGATGACAGAAATTGCCGCTACCTTGGCTTTTTCGGCAATTCAAAACAACGATAAAATAGGTCTCGTCTTTTTTTCTGATAAGATAGAGAAATTTATTCCTCCCAAGAAAGGAAAAAAGCACATCCTCTATCTTATTAGGGAGCTTATTGATTTTCATCCTCAAAACACAGCTACCGATCTTTCTCAAGCATTAAAATACTTGACAAATGCTATAAAAAAACGCTGTACAGCTTTTCTTATTTCTGATTTTATATGCGGCACCGACTATAAGGATGCGCTAACTATTGCCAACAGGAAACATGATATGGTGGCAATTCAGGTGTATGATCAGCGCGAGGAGGCTATTCCCTCTGTGGGCTTAATGAAAATAAAAGATGCAGAAACAGGAGCAGAAAGGTGGATAGATACGTCTTCCAAAAAACTTAGATCTACCTATGAGAAATGGTGGAGTCAGAGGCAATTTGAAATGAATGAGGCATTCAATAAAAGCAGGGTAGATGCTGTGTCGGTTCGTTCGGATGAGGATTATGTGAAAGCCCTCATCGCTTTATTTGGCAAACGCAAGTGATTGGATAATGATGAATAAATATAGTATTAGAAAGAATAAAGATATAATTTTCGGAGTCTTTTTGTTTTTGTTGGGGCTAATGTTCTCTATAGAAACAATTGCTCAGAAAACAATGATTAGAGTTTCCATAGACTCCTCGTCCATACTTATTGGCGAACAAACTCGCCTGCATTTAGAAGTGGTGAGTGATAAGGGGTCAGTCTTGCAATTGCCATATCTGAAGGATACAATTATGGCAGGAATAGAGATCGTAGAGACCCTTAAGCTCGATACGGTAGACTTGGGCAATAATCGCCTTATGTTGAAACAGTATTATTTAATTACATCTTTTGATTCCGCCTTGTTTCTACTTCCCCCTTTTATGGTTATCGATGCACTTGTTAGTATTTATTCCAATGTCATTGGATTAAAGGTATCAACTTTGCCTGTGGATGTGGAGACGCAAAATTTTTACGATATAAAAAATGTTATAAGTCCCGATTTCGTGTGGACAGATTATTTGATTTATCTATATATTTTTATTAGTCTTGCCATACTTCTTGGCCTAGGCTTCTATTTGTATTCTCGATACAAGAATAAAAAATCCTTAGTTCCTTTCAAGAAACGAGCGCCGGTTTTACCTCCTCATATATTGGCAATAAGGGAATTAGATCATATCAAAGCGCAGAAGCTTTGGCAGCAAGGCAAGCAAAAAGAATATCATTCCTTGCTTACGGATGCTTTACGCAAATATATAGAAGATAGATTTGGAGTTTCTGCCTTGGAGATGACAACGAGTGAAATTGTGGATGCCTTGGCATCAAGTCCTGAAATATCGTCGGTAAAAAATGATTTGAAACAAATCTTGGTATTGTCAGACTATGTCAAGTTTGCCAAGTTTAATCCCCTACCTGACGAAAATGATTTGAGCTTGCGAAATGCCTATCTTTTTGTAGATTCAACAAAGAGGGCGGTCGAAGAAGTTCCAGGAAATCCACTGCCACAGGAGGATTCTAAAGAGTCGGTGGCAGCATTAAAGAACAAACAAAATTGATTTAACAATGATTTTTGCACATCCCAATTATTTTTTTTTATTGCTTCTGCTTGTTCCCATCATCGCATGGTATTTTTATAAATTACGTAAATCGCAGGCTAGTTTACAAATCTCGGCATCTCAAGGCTTTGACAAAGCTCCTGTTTCGTATAAGGTATACCTTCGCCATCTGCCCTTTGTTTTGCGAATTGGAGTTTTGGGGCTTTTGATTGTTGTTTTGGCTAGGCCACAATCGTCCAATAGCTGGCATAACTCTACTACCGAGGGTATTGACATTGTGTTGTCGATAGATGTTTCCACATCGATGTTGGCAGAAGATTTAAAGCCCAATCGTTTGGGAGCCTCCAAGGATGTTGCGGCATCCTTTATTAAAAGTCGACCAAACGACAATATTGGACTGGTAGTTTTTGCTGGCGAAAGCTTTACCCAATGCCCCTTGACTACAGATCATGTAGTTTTGTTGAATCTTCTCAATGATTTGCAATGTGGAATGATTGAAGATGGAACCGCCATAGGTCATGGATTGGCAACCTCCGTTCAGAGGCTTAAGGAGAGCCAAGCGAAATCTAAAGTCATTATTTTGCTTACCGACGGATCAAATAATAGGGGCGAAATATCTCCAGTTACGGCAGCCGAAATAGCGCGAACTTTTGGTGTGAGGGTCTATACCGTTGCCGTAGGAACCAAAGGCACTGCACCCTATCCTTTTCAAACAGCCATGGGTATTCAATATCAAAATGTGCCTGTTGAAATTGACGAGCAAACACTAACAAAAATTGCAGATATAACCGGTGGAAAATATTTTAGAGCAACCAATAATAAGGCACTCAAAGAAATTTATCAAGAAATAGACCTTCTGGAAAAAACAAAAATAAGTGTTCAAGAATACAGTAAAAAACAGGAGGAATACCTGCTTTTTGCACTTATTGCCTTGTTGATATTATTGCTAGAGATTTTGTTGAGAAATACACTTTTAAGAAACATTCCATAATTATAGCCTACTTATGTTTAGATTTGCAAATCCCGAATATTTATATTTACTTATATTATTGCCCCTTCTTTTTCTCTTGTTTTTTTATGCTATGCTTAAAAAGAAAAAAGATATAAAACTTTTTGGTAATATGAAGTTGATGCGCCCTCTTATGCCCGACATTTCTCTAAAACGTCAGTATTTGAAGTTTTGGATTCTGTTTGCTTGCACAGGTTTGTTTGTGGTGATGATTGCTAGGCCTCAGTTTGGAGAAAAACTTGAGACCAGCAAGAAAAAAGGAGTAGAAGTGATGGTATGTTTGGATGTCTCCAATTCTATGCTGTCGGATGATATAAAGCCCAATAGGCTTGAAAAGTCTAAACAAATACTATCCAAATTGGTGGATAACCTTAAAGACGACAAAATAGGACTTATCGTTTTTGCTGGCGATGCCTACATTCAATTGCCCATAACCTCCGATTATGTGTCTGCCAAGATGTTTTTGTCGTCTATAAATACCAATATGGTTCCTAATCAGGGCACTTCGATAGGTTCGGCAATAAATTTGGCCCTGCGATCATTTTCTCCCAATGAAGCTAGCGACAAGACAATTATTATACTCACCGACGGAGAAGGGCACGAAGACGATGCCGTGGGAGCAAGTAGAAATGCAGGATCACAGAATATAAAAGTTAATGTCTTAGGTCTTGGTACGCCCCAAGGCTCTCCTATTCCTTTGGATGGTAAATCCAACAATTTTCTAAAAGATAGGGAAGGCAATGTAGTTATAACCAAGCTTAATGAGGGCATGTGTCAGGAAATAGCAGCGGCAAGTGGAGGCATATATATTCGTGTAGATCAGACAAATGCAGCACTCAGAGCCTTACAGCAAGAAGTTGACAAGCTTAATAAATCGGAGCTAGAAACGAAATCATACTCCTCTTATGACGAAAAATTTCAGCTTTTTGCCTGGATCCTTTTGATATTATTAATACTTGAATTTTTTATATTGGATAGAAAAAATAGAATCTTCCGCAAGGTAAAATTATTCTCCGTTTTCCTCATCTTTTTTCTAGGATTTGGATCTCAAGCATTTGCTCAGAAAGAGGTAAGAAAGAATATTCATAAGGGAAATGATGAATATAAGGTCGAAAAATATACAGAATCAGAAATTACCTATAGGAAGGCTCTCGAAATAAATAAACAGTCTTTGGAGGCTGCCTATAACTTGGGTAATGCCTTGTATAAGCAGCAGAAATTTCCTGAAGCAGCCGAGCAATACAAGGAGGTGGTGGAAAGAGAGACCGACAAAGCCAAACTATCTTCTGCTTATCACAACATGGGCAATATATTTATGGAAGGAAAAGACTACGCCCAAAGCATAACTGCCTATAAACAGGCGCTAAGAAATAATCCTCGTGACGATGAAACTCGCTACAACCTTGCTCTTGCGCAAAAGCTTTTGGAGAAACAAGAGCAGGAGGACGATGGCAAGGGTGATAAGGATGATCAGAATGATGATAAGGATAAGAAAGATGAGGACAAAGATAAAGGCGATGACAAAAAAGACGAGCAAAATGATAAAAATGAGCAGAATAAGGATGATGAAAATAAGCAGCAAGAACAAGATCAACAAAATGAGCAAATGAGCAAAGACAATGCACAACAAATTTTGGATGCCTTGCTACAAAACGAAAAAGATACTCAAGAGAAAGTTAAGGAAGCTCAGAAGCAACAGCAAGAGCGTCGCAAGATAGATAAGAATTGGTAGGATAAAAAAAGGCCTTAAAAGTAAATATAACAAAAAGAATTAAGTAAATAAAGGAATGAAGAAAATATTTTTCTTTTTAATGGTTTTAATACATTTTGGGGGCACTCTTCTTGCCCAAGATGTATCTTTCAAGGGCAGTGCTCCAAGTGCTGTGGCTGTGGGTCAGCAATTTAGGCTATCCTATTCTATCAATTCTGATGCTAAGGATTTAAGGGTTCCCGAATTGTCAGATTTTGAAGTCTTGATGGGCCCCAGTGTGTCAAGTTCCAAGAGCATGTCTTATTCAGCAGGGCAAACACGCACCGTGATATCGAATACCTACACCTATATACTGATGGGCAAGTCGGAAGGTACTTTTACTATTCCGGCAGCCAGTATAAAGGTTGGCAATAGTGAGTACAAGTCCAATCCACTTACGGTAAAGGTTTTACCCCAGGATAAGTCAGGGGCGGCAGCGCAGGGAGGAGCTCAAGAGCAGGGGGGCGATGTAAGTTCTGAAACAAAGGCAGCAAGCGATGAGGATGTCTTTGTGCGCATGCACATATCTAAAAACTCAGTATATGAAAATGAGGGATTTTTGGTTACTTTCAAGCTTTATTCTCTATATGATGTGACTGCCTTAGAAAATCTTAAATTTCCCGATTTTGATGGGTTTATAGCTCAAGAAATTGATTTGCTTCAGGAAAGACAGATGGAACTTGACAGTTATAATGGTAGAAATTACCGAAGTTTTGTTCTCAAGCAAACGGTGCTATATCCTCAAAGGTCAGGAAAAATAAGCTTGGAGTCGGGAAAGTATGATATTGTAATTCGCATACGATCGCAGCAGAAGGGAAGAAATATCTTCGATGTTTTTGATACCTATTCTAATGTAAAAAAATCCTTGACTACTTCCACCACTTCTATTAATGTAAAGCCCTTGCCTTCGGGGAAACCAGCTTCTTTCAATGGGGCGGTTGGACAATACAGCATGAGTTCTTCTATAAGTACCACCGATACTAAGGCCAACGAGTCGGTAACTGTAAAGTTGGTCTTGTCGGGCAATGGAAATATAAAACTCCTCAAAAACCCAGAACTTAACTTCCCCAATGATTTTGAAATATATGATCCTCAAGTAAACCTTAGCCTCAAAACAAATGCTTCGGGAGTAAGTGGCAGCAAGACCATAGAATATCTTACAATACCTCGTCATGCTGGCGATTTTGAGATTCCTGCAGTGGAGTTCTCGTATTTTGATATAAATTCGGGGAGCTACAAAACACTAAAAAGTGATGCCTATAAGTTGCATGTTGCCAAAGGAACGGGAGAAAACACCGCCTCTTCTGCAGTTTTTTCGGGATCATCAAACAAGGAAGATGTAAAATTCTTAGGAAAGGACATTCATTATGTCAAGACCAAAAACATCTCTTTCTCCCAAAAAGGACAGTTCTTTTTTGGCAGTCTTACCTATTGGCTCTTTTATATTGTTCCATTAGTGCTATTTGTATTTTTCTTTTTCTACTACAGAAAGCAGGTAAAAGAAAATTCCAACATAGCCTTGTTGCGAACAAAAAAGGCTAATAAAGTAGCTTCTAAGCGACTCAAGAATGCTGGAGTCTTGTTGAAGTCGGGCAATAAGGAGGCATTTTATGACGAGACGCTGAAGGCCGTTTGGGGCTATCTTAGCGATAAGCTAAATATTCCATTGGCAAATCTCACCAAAGACAATGTGGATGTAGAACTCAACAACTATGGGGTGTCACAAGAATTGCTCGATAAGTTCAGATACATTCTTGACAATTGCGAGTTTGCACGCTATGCTCCATCCAGCGATGCTCATGAGATGGACAAGGTATTTGAATCGGCACTGGATGCTATAGATAAAATGGAAAATACAATAAAGAAAATAAATATACAATGAAAAAGTTTTTTATACTTATAACATTTCAATTAATTGCTTTTTGTATTTTTTCTCAAGATAAAATACACGAGGCTAGTGAGGCTTATACTGAAGGTAAATATGAGCAAGCGGTAGAAATTTACGAAGCCCTTTTGTCTGAAAAGGGAGAATCGGCCGCTATATATTACAATTTGGGTAATTGCTATTATAGACTAAACAAAACCCCTTTGGCGATACTCAATTATGAGCGAGCCCACCTTTTGAGTCCCGGCGATGATGATATAAATATAAATTTGGAAATGGCAAGGCTCAAGGCCACTGATAGAATAGCGTCGGTAGATACCTTCTTCATGACTCGCTGGATTGAAGCTCTTAGAGACTTAGGAAGCACCAATGAGTGGAGCTATTGGGCAATATTTTCCTTCCTATTTTTTATAACCTCCCTTTTTATGTTTTTCTTTGGTAGGCGCTTGATTCTTAAAAAGGTAGGATTTTATGCGGGTCTTTTTTTTCTAGCCTTCTGCATTTTGTCCAATATCTTTGCTTATCAGCAAAAAAACAAATTGATTGATCGCACTTATGCAATAGTTTTTACTCCTACGGTAGCGCTTAAAAGTTCTCCCGACAAGAGCGGTACCGATCTTTTTGTACTTCATGAGGGTGCAAAAGTTAAGATCCTTGGAAGCTTGGGTGAATGGAGTGAAATTCAAATAGCCGACGGCAACAAGGCGTGGATACAAACAATTCATTTCCAGCAGATTTGATTTTTTTGAGGTATATACTTAAATATATACGGTCTCATTTTTAAGTATTTCTTATTCTTTCTTCTTTAAAATGCGTAAATTTGCATCCTGATAATATAAAAATGTTGTGATGGAAAAAAATAGTGTGCTGGAAGAGACTAATAAAAGTCTCAATTTTATAGAAGTCATCATAGAAAAAGATTTGCAAGAAGGCAAAAATGATGGCAGGATACAAACTAGATTTCCTCCAGAGCCCAATGGCTATCTTCATATAGGCCATGCTAAGGCAATCTGCTTGGATTTTGGACTGGCAAAAAAATATGGCGGTCTTTGCAACCTTCGATTTGACGATACCAATCCCGTAAAAGAAGATGTAGAATATGTCGATTCCATCAAAGCCGACATCAAGTGGTTGGGTTTTGAATGGGCAAATATTTATTATGCCTCCGATTATTTTCCCCAGCTATGGGCGTTTGCAATACGACTCATCAAAGACGGTAGGGCCTATATCGACGAGCAGTCGGCAGAAGACATTGCCCAGCAAAAGGGAAGTCCCACACTCGCAGGCACTCATAGCCCCCATCGCGAAAGGCTCATAGAAGAAAATTTATCCCTTTTTGAGAAAATGAACTCTGGCGAGCTTGCTGAGGGCGCAATGGTCTTGAGAGCTAAGATAGATATGGCATCTTCCAATATGCACTTTCGCGACCCTATTATATATAGAATAATTGATCACCCCCATCACCGTACTGGCACCCAGTGGAAGGCTTATCCTATGTACGATTTTGCCCATGGCGAAAGCGATTATTTTGAGGGCGTTACACACTCTGTTTGCACCCTAGAATTTGTTGTACACAGACCTCTATATGATTGGTTTATTGATCGCTTGGTAGAGAGCGGCGATGATGTAAGTGGCTATAGACCGCATCAATATGAGTTTAATAGGCTCAATTTGACTTATACCATAATGAGCAAACGCAAATTGCTGGAATTAGTGCAGGGAGGCTTTGTGAGGTCTTGGGACGATCCTCGTATGCCTACCATTAGTGGCTTTAGGCGAAGGGGCTATACCTCAGATTCCATTCATAAATTTATAGACAAGATAGGATATACCAAATACGATGGAGTTGTAGATATGTCGCTCTTAGAGCATACGATAAGGGAAGATTTAAACCTAAAATCGCCACGAGTTTCGGCAGTATTGAATCCCGTAAAATTAATTATCACCAATTATCCCGACGATAAGGAAGAGATGCTGGAGGCATGTAATAATCCAGAAGATGAGCGAATGGGAAGTCATGAAATTGTTTTTACCAAGGAATTATACATAGAGCGAGAAGATTTTATGGAAGATGCTCCCAAAAAATATTTCCGCATGACTCCAGGGCAAGAAGTGCGACTCAAAAATGCCTATATAGTAAAATGTATATCTTGCAAGAAAGATGAGGCAGGAGAAATAGAGGAGATTTATGCCGAGTACGACCCACAAACACGCAGTGGTATGTCGCAGAGCAATAAGAAGGTCAAAGGAACACTTCATTGGGTTTCTGCAAGGCACAATATTTGTGCAGAAGTACGAATTTATGATAGGCTTTTTGATGTTGAAAACCCTGGGGCAGAAAAAGAAAAGAAGTTCACAGAGCTTCTCAATCCTAATTCCTTGACAGTGCTTTCAAATTGTCGCTTAGAGATGGAGCTGGCAACAGCCAAGACCTACGACAATTTTCAATTTCAGCGCTTAGGTTATTTTAATGTGGATCCCGATTCCACCGCCGACAAGCTAGTATTCAACAGGACGGTTTCCTTGAAAGATTCGTGGAGTAAGATTAAAGATAAGAAATAAATTATGCGCAACTATCCTGATTTTAACGATATTGATGATGAGAATGACGGCGATTACCCTGAGTGTTTTCAACAATGGGATGCTGCTGTTAGGCAAGGCCTGAGTCCAGGATATTTTGAAGTTGATGATTTGTGTGATATTATTGACATCTACTTGTCTGAAGGCGATGTAAAAAGCGGCAGGTTTGCTATAGACTACGCCTTCAAAATTTATCCCGACAATGAGGAACTTATTTATGAGGTTTTACTCCTTCTTAATGACTTCGAGCTTTGGAATGATTTGCTCATATGGGCTGAGAAATACCAAGACATACGCCACGTTTGGGCCGATGGGCATAAATTGACGGCACTCTTGCATTTGGGAATGGAAGAAGATGCTTTTCATTTTTTTAAAAACTTGAAAAGTAAGTATGGAGGTGATTTAGAAAATATTTCTATTATATATCAAGCCATGGCTGAGGCCTTGCACGAAATAGACCTGTATGACGCAAGTATAGAAGTAATTCAGGAGGCTATAGGTATTTTGGGGCAGGAGGTAGATTTACTTTGGCTACAAGTTCAAAGTTATTTGGCTTTGGACGACAAAGAAAAAGTAGTGGAACTTTGCGCACTTATTCAAAAAAAAAATTTGATGGATGCCGAAACATGGAATCGCTTGGGCAACACTTACAAGGAGATAGACGAAACAGAAAAATCAATTGAGTCATACGAATTTGCCCATAGTTTGGGATTTAAGGGTTCTGTAAATTTGCTTAATATGATTTATGGCTATGAAAAAAATGGCAATCTGAATAAGGCTTTAGAAAAATCTAAAGAATATCTTAGTCTATACCCTGATAGCTATTTGGTAACTCTGATTGCAGCCAATATCTGTTCGCTGATAGAAAACTGGGAAGAGGGACTTGTTTATATACAAATTGCCATTGACCTAGAACCTCTTATGGAGGCCTTGCATCTCTACAAATGCAATTTTTTATTAAAGCTGGGAGAAACAAAAAAAGCACAAATTGCCTTATTGGTAGGCATAGAGAAAACAAAAGATTCCAAAGGACTGCTTAAGAAAGAGCTAGATGATATTATGAAAAAAGATTCAGAAGCATAGCTTTTTTTCTTTTATATTGTCATTTCAGAAAAAAGATTTTGTAACTTTGAGGTCTCAAAAATCTCAAGTTTGATTTTCTTGAGGTCTCAGAAACAAAAGAATTTCTAAGATTTATCCCCTAGAAATTCATATAAATAAAGAATGTTAATTATGGCAAAAATAAAAGGTACGGTAGTCATTAACACAGAAAGATGTAAGGGTTGTAATCTCTGTGTCGTTGCATGCCCCGTAAAGGTGTTAGTCTTGGGTCACGAAGTCAATAATAAAGGTTATCACTATTCTCTTTTAAAAAATATGGATGATTGTATTGGCTGTGCCACCTGTGGGCAGGTCTGTCCAGACGCTTGTATATCTGTATACAAAATAAAAATCTAAAATTAAGGAAATGGCGGAAGAAATAAAATTAATGAAGGGAAATGAGGCCATAGCACATGCTGCAATTCGCTATGGTGCCGATGGTTATTTTGGCTATCCCATTACTCCCCAATCAGAAATAATGGAAACTCTGATGGACGAATCGCCCTGGGAAACTACAGGAATGATCGTTCTTCAAGCAGAAAGTGAGATAGCAGCGGCGAATATGGTATATGGAGGTGCCGCCTGTGGAAAGAGGGTGATGACCTCCTCTTCTAGTCCCGGTATGAGTTTGAAGCAAGAAGCAATATCTTATATGGTAGGGGCAGAGCTCCCCGCACTTTTGGTCAATGTGATGCGTGGAGGTCCGGGTTTGGGAACTATTCAGCCCAGTCAGGCCGATTATTTTCAGACGGTAAAGGGCGGCGGACATGGCGATTACAAGCTTATTACCTTGGCTCCTTCGTCGGTTCAAGAGATGGCGGATCATGTGTCCCTAGGTTTTGATTTGGCATTTAAATACAATAATCCCGTTGTTATATTGTCGGATGGAGTGATAGGGCAAATGATGGAAAAAGTTGTTTTGCCCGATTTTACGCCTAGAAAAACCGAAGAAGAGATACGTAAAGAGCAGCCTTGGGCTACACTGGGTAGGCTCAAAGGCCGCAAGCCCAATATAATAACCTCCTTGGAGCTAGACTCCGAGAAGATGGAAAATAACAACCTGCGATTTCAAGCCAAATTTAGAAAAATAGAAGCCGCAGAAGTACGATACGAAGAGTTTAGCTGCCAAGATGCAGAATACCTCATTGTAGCTTTTGGATCAGCTGCCAGAATAAGTCAAAAAGCAGTAGAGCTAGCACGAGCCAAAGGTATTAAGGTGGGTCTTTTGCGCCCAATTACCCTTTGGCCCTTTCCCTCAGAGGTTTTGATGAGCTACCTCGGCAAAATAAAGGGCATACTCACCGTGGAGCTAAATGCTGGGCAGATGATAGAAGACGTAAGGCTCTCGGTAGAATGTAAGATTCCAGTAGCACATTTTGGACGATTGGGTGGTATTGTGCCTGCTCCTGATGAGGTGCTTGATGCTCTGACTAAAATGATAGACAAGGAGGATAAACAGTGCATAAGTAAGTCTAAGCAATGAATATACAAGATATAATAAAGCCCGAAAATTTGGTCTATGCAAAGCCCGAATTGATGAATGATACAGACATGCACTATTGCCCTGGCTGTAGTCATGGTGTTATACACAAACTGATTGCCGAAGTAGTGTCAGAGATGGGTATGGAAGAGAGGACAATAGCAATAGCTCCAGTAGGCTGCGCCGTGTTTGCCTACAACTACCTCGATCTTGATTGGCAGGAGGCTGCTCATGGACGCGCCCCAGCTTTGGCGACCGCCGTAAAGCGTCTTTGCCCCGACAAGATGGTGTTTACCTATCAGGGCGATGGCGATTTGGCTGCTATCGGCACTGCCGAAACAATTCATGCCTGCAATAGAGGAGAAAATATTGTTATTGTATTTGTAAATAATGGTATTTATGGTATGACTGGCGGTCAAATGGCTCCAACAACCCTCATGGAAATGAAAACTGCTACTTGCCCCAAGGGAAGAAATGAGCAGCTTACAGGCTTTCCTCTTAAGATGTCCGATCTTTTGGCTCAACTAGAAGGCACCTGTTTGGTTACTCGCCACACAGTGCATAGCGCAGCTGCAATAAAGAAATCTAAGAAAATGCTTCGCAAAGCCTTTGAAAATTCAATGGAGGGCAAGGGTACATCCGTAGTTGAGTTTATTTCAACCTGTTCGGCAGGATGGAAAATGTCGCCCGAAGAGTCCAATACATGGATGCTGGAAAATATGCTTCCCGTATATCCTTTGGGGGACTTAAAAAACGAATAAAATTACTTTTTTAATAAACAAATTATAGATCATGGTCAAACACATTGTTATTTGGAAGCTTAAAGAAGAGGCAAATGGTAAGACAAAGGCAGAAAATGCACTTTTGTTGAAGCAAGGATTGGAGTCATTAAAAAATAAAATTTCGCAGGTTATTAGCATTGAGGTAGGATTTGATTTTGCTAAAAATGATACCTGCGGAGATATTGTATTATACTCCGAATTTGCAAGTAAGCAAGATCTCCACGATTATCAAAATCATCCAGATCATAAGGCATTGGGCCCTCTTGTGCAATCCTGCACCTGCGAGCGAAGGATGCTAGATTATGAAATATGAGTATGAAAAATGCTCGTAAATAAAAATAATTTATGAAATACGAAACAATTATCGCGGGCTTTGGTGGGCAAGGAGTACTCTCAATGGGTAAAATTCTTGCATACTCAGGTCTTATGGAAAATAAAGAAGTCAGCTGGTTTCCCTCTTATGGCCCAGAGCAAAGAGGGGGTACCGCCAATGTGACTGTAATAATATCGGACGATGGCATAAGTTCACCAATACTCAACACCTACGACATCGCAATTATCCTCAATCAGCCATCCTTGCTTAAGTTTGAAGCTATGGTAAAGCCTGGTGGAATATTGATATACGACGATTATGGCATAAGCAAGCCACCCACGCGTACAGATATTGATATTTACCATATCGATGCCATGAACGTGGCCGTTGCTGATGGCAATGAGAAGGCTTTCAATATGATAGTATTGGGGGGAATGCTAAAGATATGTCCTATGGTGAGTTTGGAAAGTGTGATGCTTGGCTTAAAAAAATCACTTCCCGAGAGGCATCATAAGCTCTTGCCTATGAATGAGAAAGCAATAATGAAGGGCATGCAAATAATAAAAAAAGCTTAATAGTAAGACTTGAATAATTACGCCCTTTATATATTATTTTTTTGTCTTGGCATTCCTTTTGTCGGTCTTGGACAGGAGCAATATATTGGTTTGGACAATGCCGATAGCCTCGCTCAAGTAGCTCCCTTGCCCTCTGTTCAAGATATTGAAAGCGAGGACTTAGAAGTAATAGACAGTACTCTACGTATTAATTATTGGAGGGTCTCAGAAATAACGGGCGAGATCTTGGAAGCCAGTCCCGATACATTGCTAGGCAAATATCATCACCGCAGTCTGGTTGAAGGGCAGGGAACGGCAATGGCATATTTAGGTAGCCTTGGTCTTCCTGCAGAATCTCGCATATATTTTGAACGAGCTGAACGAACAAATTTTATGTTTGTCGATCCTTATCGTATTTATTCTCAAAGTCCTGGCGAATACAATTTTATAAATACAAAAATGCCTTATTCAAACTTTTCTTACCAGAGTGGCGGAGGCAAACTCTCTAAGGAAGAGAGGCTAAAAGGTAATTTGGCCCTTAATTTTGGAAAAAAAATTAGCTTAGCCTTTGATGTAGACTACCTTTATGCTCGCGGATTTTATACCTCGCAGGCTGCAAAACGTATAAGCTATATACTGGCGGGTTCTTATATAGACGATAAACATCAATTGCATGTTTATCTTAATCCTGCAAAACACAACAATGGAGAAAATGGGGGTATAGAAAATGATCTGTATATAACCGATCCTGGTGAAATTGTAGATAGGAGTTTGCAGACTAGGGAGATACCCACAAGATTTCAAGATACCTGGAATAAGTTGCGAGAGGAAACTTACTTCCTATCTTACAAATATAATTTGGGAGCTGATAAGCTAAGCAGCATAAGCTACAGCTTCAATTATCAAAAAAAAGACCGCCTTTTTTATTCCAATGATAGCATACGATTGGACAGTATTTATGGACGGGGTAAAGATTTGCTATATAAAAGTGGGGTGAGAGATTCTAGCTCCTATTGGAATCTTAAAAATTCTGTCGCAATAAGTCTTCGTGAGGGCTCTCGTGAGTGGGCAAAATTTGGCTTGACGGCATTTTTGACACAGGAAGTAAGGAGCTATAGTCTGATGGATAAGGGCAATGTAGGGATTGAAAAAAATGAAGCATCTACCTTTGTGGGAGGCGAAATAAATAAGAGACGAGGAAAGGTATTGCGTTATGATGCTTTTGCCGAGTTTGGGCTCTTAGGAAAAAATATAGGAAACCTAAAATTAAAGGGGAATGTTCAAACACGTATACCTATATTAAAAGATACAGCCTCTCTTTCTGTAAGCGCATCTTTAAAAAATTTGAGTCCTAGTTTTTATGAAAATAATTTTGCTTCAAAGTATTTGAATTGGCAGAATGATTTTGGCACACTTAAGAAGGTATATATAGGGGGAGCCTTAGATTTCCCTCAAACAAAATCGCAGATCAATATAGGCCTTGAAAATATAACAAACTATATATTTTTCGATGATCAAAGCCTGCCTTCACAGTTTGGCGGAAACATACAGGTTTTTGGTGCTACTTGGAATCAGCAGCTGTCTGCAGGAGCCCTGCATTGGGAAAACAATTTAAGCTACCAAAAAAGTAGTGAGGACAAGATGCTGCCTTTGCCGGACTTGAGTCTTTTTTCCAACCTATTTGTGCAATTTAAAGTTGCCGAGGTGCTCACCATTCAGTTGGGGAGTAGCCTTAATTACTTCACAAAATATTATTCCCCAACTTACGAGCCCCTTACTCAGCAGTTTGGAGTTCAGAACGCGACCAAAATTGGCAACTATCCACTGGTCAACGCTTATGCCAATTGTCATTTGAAATATACGCGATTTTTTATAGAGTTTTATAATATTAGCTCCTCCTTTATTTCTAATCCCGAATATTTTTCCATCCCTCATTACCCTATAAATCCCCAGATTTTCAAATTCGGTATTTCTTGGGACTTCAGTAATTAATTTGTTGATTTTCAAATTCGCATCTTATGAATATTTTGAGCAATAGATTTAATTTAGTCATCTTGTTTTTTGTGTTTTTATGTTCCTCCTTGCTGGTATTCATGTTCTTGAATACACAGTCGGCTACATTCAATAGGGATTTTGAAGAAATAAAACAGTCGGGAGTTTTGCATGTGGTGACAGACTATAATTATGAAAATTATTTTGTAGAAGGCGATTCAATAGAGGGTTTTCAATACCGCTTGTGTCAGGCAATTGAAAAATGTGCGGGATTTAAATTGCAGATACATATAGAAAATAGTTTGGATGTTTCTTTGCAAGGTTTGAAAGATGGGCAGTATGATATTGTAGCACGCAATATACCCATCACCTCTGGGAGTGAAGATTTTGTGGCGTTTACAGAGCCTCTAAAGCTTAATAGGCAAGTTCTGGTGCAGAGAACTCCACAAAACAACTCTGGCATACCCTTGCTAAGAAATCAGCTGGATCTGGCAAAAAAAACATTGTATGTGCCACGAAACTCTCCCAATATTCTGCGCTTGCGAAATCTTGAAGAAGAAATTGCCGATACTATATACATCATAGAATCGGAGCTTTATGAATCGGAGCAACTGATATATATGGTGGCACGCTCAGATATTGATTACGCTGTAGTTGATAGGCAAGAGGCAATCTCTCTTCAAAAGATGCTTCCGGAGATAGACATTAAAACAGATATAAGTTTCACTCAGTTTCAGGCATGGGCCTTACGAAAAGATGCGCCTGTACTCTTAGATAGCATAAATAAGTGGATAAGGTATCTGAAGGCAGAAAAAATATCGCCATTTAATGGGTCTTAGCGTTAAAAGTGAATAAAAAAATCGTATATTTGTAGGGAATGAAAATTTTTAACATGAATAATAAATCGCTGGTCTCCATACAAGAATGCTCAAAAGATGATATTTTACGTATAATCAGCAAGGCAAGTTTATTTGAGCAAAATCCTAATCAAGAGCTTTTGAAAGGGAAGATTTGTGCCAGTCTTTTTTTTGAGCCTTCTACTCGCACGCGTCTTAGTTTTGAGACCGCAGTAAATCGATTAGGGGGGCGAATTGTTGGGTTTTCTGATGCCGCTACCACCAGCTCATCTAAGGGAGAAACCCTCAAAGATACCATACTTATGGTCAGTAATTATGCCGACCTAATAATAATGCGTCATCATCTCGAAGGTGCTGCCCGTTACGCATCCGAGATTACCAATATTCCTATCATAAATGCTGGTGATGGAGCCAATCAGCACCCTAGCCAAACTATCTTAGATATTTTTTCAATTTACAAGACTCAGGGAGGCTTAGATAATCTTGATATAACCATAGTTGGCGATTTGAAATATGGTCGTACCGTACATTCCTTGATTGTTGGCATGTCGCATTTTAATCCAACTTTTCATTTTGTTGCTCCCGATGAACTTAGGATCCCCGAAATATATAAAACCTTTTGTGAGGAAAAAAATATTAAATACCACGAATATTCAGATTTCTCAGAAGCAGTAATAAATCGATCAGATATTGTATATATGACAAGAGTACAGCGCGAAAGATTTACAGATTTGATAGAATATGAGAAGGTTAAAAACGTTTATATTCTCAAAAACAGCATGTTGGATAATAGCAAGGACAACCTGCGCATCCTACATCCCCTTCCCAGAGTTAATGAGATAGCTTACGATGTGGACGACAATCCTAAGGCATATTATATAGAGCAAGCCAAAAATGGGGTGTTTGCTAGGCAGGCACTTATATGTGAGTCCTTAGGAATTAAAATATAAGAATAATGAATAATAGAGAATTGCAAGTTGCCGCCTTAGAAAATGGCACATCGATAGATCACATACCTTCGGATCACTTGTTTAAGGTTGTAAGCCTACTTGGTATAGAAGACCTAAAAAATAGGGTTACAATAGGCTTTAATTTAGATAGTAAGAAGATGGGAACCAAGGGAATCATTAAAATTGCTGATAAATTTTTTGAAGAAGACGAAATAAACAGAATTTCTTTGATAGCTCCTACCGTTAATCTCAATATTATTAGAAATTATGAGGTGGTAGAGAAAAAAAAAGTCAGCCTTCCCGATTTGCTTAAGGGGCTTGTAAGGTGTAATAATCCCAAGTGTATTACAAATAATGAACCTATGGCCACTCGTTTTCAAGTAATTGATAAGAAGAGTGTAAGTTTGCAGTGTAAGTATTGCGAGATGAAAACTAAGAAAGAAGATATAGTACTTCTATAAGAATTATGTTTTAAAATAAAAGAAAGAATGAAACAAGATTGGAAGCCAGGCACCCTCATCTACCCCGCTCCCGCAGTAATGGTGAGTTGTGGTACTTGTGCCGACGATTTTAACATAATAACGCTTAGTTGGGTAGGCACTATTTGTACCAATCCTCCTATGTGCTATATTTCGGTCAGACCCCAGCGGCATTCATACAATATAATTAAAGAAAACATGGAGTTTGTCATCAACCTCACTACAAGGTCTATGTCTTTTGCTGCCGATTGGTGCGGAGTTAAATCGGGAAAGGACTTCGATAAATTTAAAGAAATGGGCTTAAGTCCTGCAAAGGCGAGTGTTGTTTCCGCCCCAATAATAGAGGAGTCTCCTTTATGTATAGAATGCAGAGTCAAGGAAATACTTCCCTTGGGCAGTCATGATATGTTTATTTCGGAAGTTGTAAATGTATTGGCCGACGATAAATATATTGACCCCATTAGTGGGCGATTTGATATGCAAAATGCCGATTTGATAGCCTATTCGCATGGCAATTATTATGGACTCTCTGAGCAGCTAGGGAAATTTGGCTGGAGTGTTGAAAAGAAAAAGAAAAAGAAATAATATGAAAAAAAAATGAGGAAATCATGTCTGATTTATGTTTTCTGCATTCTTTTCATAGAAAGCTTGTTATCTCAAGAATTACCCCCAAAAAAAATGCCTCGGCTCATCGATTTTGGGCTGGAGATAGGCTGGTTGTCAAACTCTTCCCGTCTATATCACGTTTTTTATCAAGATCAGGACTTGTCCGATATTGTTGTTAAGAATAAGGTGGGTTACGAAGCCTCTGTTTTTTTTAGACTAAAGGCTGCAAATTTATTTGTTCAGCCCATGCTATCTTTATCTCAAACACGTGAATCCATTCAGTTTTCAATACCACAAGACAAGGATGTTTTGCAGAGAGTAGAGTTAGATCTTGCCACTAATGCTCTGAATTTTTCTTTCTTGGCGGGCTACAATATTATTTATGAGCAACAACATCTGTTCAATCTTTATGCAGGTCCTAATATAGAGTATGTTTTTTCAACTCAATATAAATCGCCAAGTGCTCTAATTTTTGAAACCCACATACATACATCTAGCATTCAGGGAATTGTTGGTATTTCTGCATCTTCCAATAGATTGCTCCTTGATTTTAGATATCGCTTTGGCTTCTCCAAAAAAGAAATGAACTTAAGTAAAGAGCTTGGCGCACCAGACTATCTTACGGATGTAAAATTCAAAAAACGCGACAATATTGTAAGTGTTTCTGTAGGTTTTCTATTTTAATTGAAAAAAAAACGATTTTGACTCCTTTTTTTATAATTTTGTAGGTGCAAAACAAACATAAAAAACTTAAAGATGAAAAAAGACAATTTAATTTTTGACATTATTAAGAAAGAGCATGAGCGACAACTTCAGGGTATAGAACTTATTGCTTCCGAAAACTTTGTTAGCGAGCAGGTAATGCTTGCAGCGGGTTCGTGTCTAACTAATAAATATGCTGAGGGCTATCCTGGGAAAAGATACTATGGAGGCTGTGAAATTGTTGATCAGACTGAGCAAATAGCAATAGACCGATTAAAAAAAATATTTGGAGCTGCTTGGGCAAATGTGCAGCCCCATTCTGGTGCACAAGCCAATATGGCAGTTTTTCTTGCCTGCCTGAATCCTGGCGACAAGTTTTTAGGTCTTAATCTCTCTCATGGGGGACATCTTACGCATGGCTCTTTAGTCAATTTTTCGGGACTTCTTTACAAGGCCTTGGAGTATAATGTTTCGCAGGAAACAGGTATGGTAGACTACGAGCAAATGGAGGCCGTAGCATTGGCAGAAAGGCCAAAAATGATTATTGGAGGAGCTTCCGCCTATTCGCGCGAATGGGATTATGCTAGAATGCGCCAGATTGCAGATAAGATAGGGGCCATTCTTTTTGTTGATATGGCTCATCCCGCTGGACTTATTGCCGCAGGTTTGCTGGAAAATCCATTGAAGTATGCACATATTGTGACTTCTACAACACACAAAACGCTGAGAGGAACCAGAGGTGGAGTAATCCTATTAGGACAAGATTTTGAGAACCCTTGGGGCAAGAAAACTCCTAAGGGGGAAATCCGAATGATGTCTTCCCTGCTCGATTCGGCAGTTTTTCCTGGCGTACAAGGCGGTCCTCTGGAGCATATTATTGCCGCAAAGGCAGTTTCTTTTGGTGAAGTGCTGGAACCTGCTTATAAGGAATATCAATTGCAAGTAAAGAAAAATGCTGCAACTATGGCGCAAGCTTTTATCGACAAAGGATATAAAATTATCTCTGACGGAACCGACAATCACTTGATGCTGGTAGATTTGCGATCTAAATTTCCAGATCTCACAGGTAAGTTGGGCGAAAAAGCTCTGGTTGCCGCCGACATCACTACCAACAAAAATATGGTGCCCTTCGACTCTCGCAGTCCATTTTTAACCTCAGGGCTTCGCTTCGGTACGCCAGCTATCACTACCCGAGGAGCTAAAGAGCCTTTAATGCAAGAAATAGTGGAAATGATAGATGCTGTGCTTTCTAATTCCGACAAGGAGAATGTCATTAAGTCCGTTAAGGATAAAGTAAACCATACAATGAAAGATTATCCTCTTTTTGCTTGGTAACATTTTGTGCAATGGCTAGATAGAATGAGTTTGGAATTTATCTTTCACAAAAAGGAATATGATAAAAACTTACAGGTGTTTTATCATATTCCTTACTCGGAGTGGGCTCAAATATCAAATGAGAAAATCATCAAAAAAATCTTTGCTTTCATACCCCATCTAAACGCAAAAAGAATTACTTTTGTGGGTACCTAGGATTTAGAGCCTCTCCTGTAGAAATGCTTTTAATTGCAACTTTAATAAAAAAAATAAAAAAAATGAAAAAAATAAGAGCCGCCATTGTTGGATATGGAAATATCGGAAAATATGTAATCGAAGCTCTGGAGGCTTCTCCTGATTTTGAAATTGCTGGTATAGTACGACGTAGTGTGAGTAATATCCCCTCAGAAATCGCACACCTAAAGGTTGTAGACAATATAAAAAACTTAGAAAAAGTGGATGTTGCTATCCTATGTTCGCCTACCCGCGCCATTGAAGCCACTGCCAAAGAAATTTTAGCTATGGGCATCAATACCGTAGACAGCTACGATATTCATGGGGGCATTGTTGCTCTTAGAAGAGAGCTGTCAAAAGTAGCCAAAGAAAATAAGGCGGTAGCGATTATTTCGGCTGGATGGGATCCTG
>BHEP01000032.1 GCA_003851245.1 Bacteroidales bacterium
ATACTCAATAGCCTTATCATATTCTGCATTTTTAAAAAAACCATTTCCCTCCTCAAAATAGTTGTCCCACTGTTCTTTATCCTTCATTTCCATATTCGTTTTATTTCAATATATAAATATAAAATTTCATTTTTAGGCCTAATATTTGCTTAATTATCAGCACTTAGGTAAAAACAAAGTAGCATATTTTTAAGCATTTTCTCTAAACAATGTAAAGATATAAAAATAAAGTAATTTTAACGAAAGTGGAGTTTGATTAAGGCGCAAATAGCTATTGATATAACTATATTTAGGGCATGTATTTCGTTTTTATTGTAGTTATACCTAAGTATTTGTAAAAAAAAGAAAAATGTATAGTGAATTGTACGAACAAACGAACAGTGAAATTATTCGTCATCTGGGGAAGCAATACAGTGAGTACCGCAAACGTATGGGTTTTACTCAAAAGTAGGTTGCCGTGCAGACAGGTCTAAGCATCTTTACTATCAGTTTATTTGAGAATGGTTCGTCTACAGGTATCACTCTTGCATCGCTGCTCAAGCTGCTGAGGGCGGCTGAGCATCTTGATGAAGTCGAAAAGTTGCTACTCTGCGGCACTGTTTGAATATGAGCCCTCATTCTTGTCTAAAGGTCTTGATATTGACCCTATTACAATGCCTATAAACTCCGTACGCAGCCAAGAGCAGATGCCGTGGATGGGCTATAAAGAGAGACTGTATCAAGGATTACCACCTATGATAGCCGACTCTCTACCCGACAAGTGGGGAAACTCGCTTTTTTATTGTGTAGCAGCTAGTGTTGCAAAATTTGACGCGCAGGCAAAGACACATACTAGCTAGGGCTGCGACCCCCTAGAATATATTTGAACAAAGGCGAGGCGTGTAAAACACTAGTCGCCTTTATCACATTTTGGCAATTTCATTTGTTTATTGCTAAATTTGTGATAATTTTGTTTTTTAAACTTATAGCAATTATGATCCTCCTCCATACCGCCGATTGGCATTTAGGGCAAACATTTTTCGATTATGACCGCAAGGCGGAGCATATTTTATTTCTGGCCTGGCTAAAAGAGCAAATTTGCAGCAAGCAAGTTGATACCTTGCTGATTGCTGGGGATGTGTTCGACAGCCCCAATCCATCTGCTGATTCTCAGAAAATGTATTATCGTTTTCTTCGTGAGGTGACCTCCGAAAACCCCGCTTTGCAAATAATAATTATTGCAGGAAACCACGATTCTGCAGCACGACTAGAAGCTCCAAATCCCCTTTTAGAAGATATGAACATCAGCGTTAGGGGCGTGGTGAGGCGCAATAATGAGGGCGAAATTGATTTCAATCACCTGCTTATACCTCTCGCCAAGGGAGGGTATTGCTTGGCTGTGCCTTACCTGCGACAAGGCGACTATCCCGATGCAGAGACCTATGCACAGGGAGTACAAAAAATGTATGAGGCTGTTTATGAGGTTGTAAAAGATAAGCAACAGCCCATAATCGCAATGGGACACCTGCAAGCTACAGGCTCAGAGATTTCGGAGAATGATCGTTCGGAGCGCACTATTATTGGAGGATTGGAGAGTATTTCTCCCGATTCTTTTGCTAGTGCAATTGCCTACACCGCACTGGGGCATTTGCATCGTGCGCAGAGAGTTTCGGGGCGTGAGAATGTTAGATATTCGGGCTCACCACTGCCCATGTCGTTTGCCGAAAAAAACAACCGGCAAGGAGTCGTTCTTGTAGAAATAGGCGATACTACGAAAATTGAACGCATTGAGTTTGATGTGCCTGTAAAATTGTGGAGCATACCATCCCAGCCTATGCCACTAAGTGATGTGCTGGATGCTATAGCCAAACTCCCCGACGGAGAAATTGCAGAGAACTCCCCATTTCTTGAAATAAGAATTTTAATTACTGAGCCTGAGCCTTCCCTGAGACATCAGATAGAGATGGCACTGAAAACAAAATCTGTGCGCCTGGCACGAATTGCAAGCATAGTTCCCCAAAGAGAAAACGACACCAAAATAATAACTTATGAAGACTTGCAAGAGATAAATCCTATGGATATGGCGACAGATATTTTTTGTCGCCGATATGGTGGTGAAGATATACCTAAAGAAATGAAAAATATGCTGCAAGGCGTAATACAGGAGCTTGAGCGATGAGAATATTAGCGATAAGAGGAAAAAATCTTGCCTCATTGGAGGGCGAGTTCACTATAGATTTCACTGCCGAGCCATTGAAATCGGCAGGCATTTTTGCCATTACAGGAAGCACCGGTTCGGGCAAATCTACACTGCTAGATGCCTTGTGCCTAGCTCTATTTGACGAGACTCCTCGCTCAAATAAGGCTTCAGAAAACATAAAAATACAGGATGTCAAAGACAAGTTTATTAGTCAGAAAGATAGCCGCAATATTCTCCGACGTGGCGCCAGCGATGCCTATGCTGAGGTTGATTTTGTGTCATTGGGTGGCGATATATTTCGTTCGCGATGGAGCCTTAGGCGTTCTCGAGATAAGGCAGATGGCTCCTTACAAAATTCCGAGCTTAGACTCACCAAAATAGCTACTAATGTGGAAGTGCAGGGGCGAAAGACAGAGCTACTGGCAAAAATTGTCGAGCTTATAGGTCTCTCTTTCGACCAGTTTACACGTGCGGTGCTACTGGCTCAAGGCGATTTTGCAACATTCCTCAAAGCTAGCCAAAAAGAGAAAGCTGAATTGTTGGAAAAATTGACGGGAACGGATATATACTCTCGAATATCGACATCGATTTTTGAAAAATCTAAAAATGCAGAGCTCGAATTAAAATTGATTAAAGAGCGTATCAAAGATATTGAACTCCTCTCCGAAGACGATGTAGAGGCGCTTGAGATAGAGAAGCAGGCTGTAGTGCAAGAAATAGAATCGCTTAAAAATGAGCTTACTATACTGCTGGCTAAAATTAAATGGATTGCTGACGAAGAGGCATTAAGTAAAAATATAAAACAAGCAGAGCAGGTTTTAAGTAAGGCGCAAACGGCTATCGAGGAAGCCAAACCTCGATACCATTATATTAGTCAGATAGATAGCGTGCAGGAGATTAGGGACAATTTTGCGGAGCTAAAAAATGTATACAAACAACTTGAGGAAAATAAAACCAATTTAGCCACTCAAGTAGCTGGGCGCGATGCCAATTCGATATTGCTAAAGCAGGCCGTGGCAAATTTTACTGATAGCGAAACTCAACAAAAGGAGGCTGGCGAAGCATTTGCCAAGATTGAGCCTCAAATAAAGCAAGCTAGGGACTTAGATACTCGCATTATTGGGGCTGAAACAAATGATAATGAAGCCCAAAAAGAACACAATCAAGCCCTTGAAGCAAAAGACAAGGTAGTAAAATCTATTGAAAATGCTCAAAAATCGCTAGATCTGGCAGCAGAGACCATTGTAGGTATAAATGCCTGGTTTGACCAAAATAAGCAATACCAAGAAATCGTTCCACGAATTGATTTGATCCTAAACTTACTGGAGGATGCCTATGCAGCAAATGAGCAGGCTGAGGTCAATGGAAAAACATTGGCCCAGTCGAAAGCTATATCTGATAGCGATGCAATAAAACTTACGGAATTAACCAAAGAGGCTGAGCATTTGAACACCCTGCTACCTGCAGAAATTGCTGAGCTGAGAGCTAAGCTGAAAGATGGAGTGCCTTGTGCTGTTTGTGGCAGTATTCACCATACGGTAAGTAGCACAATAAAGGACGAAAGCCTGGAAGAAAAAGAGCTCAACAATGCTAAAAAAGATGTAGCCAATAGAATAGCAATACTTAGCCAGCACGTTGAAACGCGAAAGGACGAAAATATTCGCTTGCAATCAGCACTGGAGGCTTATGCAAAGCAATATAAAAAGGCAATGAGCAAACTTGGCGATTATCTTGCTCCTGTGCCCTCATGGCAAGAGATGTTTGAGAAAGATGTGCTGCACAATATACTCAAAGATATTGCCCAAACATGGAATAAACATACAGAGACACAAAACACTATCAAAGAGAAAGTTGCCAGCATAAAAACAAGGATAGAATCTGAACAACAAAGCCTTGCTGAGGCTGATAAAATGTTGAGTGCTAAAGAACAAAAAAAATCAAGAACTACCAGTGAATTAGAAACACTGCAAAAAGAAAGGGCCTTATTGCTAGAAGGGAAGAATGCCGATGAGATTGAAAAAATATATGCCGACAAGAGGGAAAAACTAAGGGATAATCTTGAGAAACTGACAAAATCAAGAAGCTCTTTTTCTGCCATAGGCGATAAATATTCGGGAGTAATTGCCCAAATAGAAGAGGAAATAAGCAAGCTATCAAAGCATTATGCGGCTCTTTATAAAAATGTTGATGCGTGGATTTTATCCAAAAATGGCACAATAACAATGGCACAATTATCCGACTTATTCTCAAAAAATAGTGCCTGGCTTATGGCTGAAAGAAACCTGCTAAATAGCTTGCACCAGAATAAAACTACTGCCGTAGCTACACTCAGTGAGAGAAATAAGCATCTTGAAAATCATTGCAAGGTACAAGTCAAGCCATTGGAAAACGAGACTAAAGAAAGCTTGCAAGCAATTTTTACTGAAAGGAGTGGACATATAGAACAAAAAACTACTAGAAATACCGAAATTGATATGCTATTTGCCAATCACAACAAAGGCAAGGAGCGGATAAAATTATTTGAGAAAAAAATTGACGAAAAAAATTCTCTCTCCGACAATTGGAAGAAGTTGAGTGATATGTTTGGTTCCGCCGACGGCTCAAAATTCAAGGTCTTGGCGCAGGGCTATACGCTGGAAGTGCTATTAAGGTATGCCAACAAACACCTTAAAGAACTATCTAGGCGATATGAACTTCAACGTATTCCCGATACATTGGCATTGCAAGTTATTGACTTAGATATGCTAGGAGAAATACGCTCGGTACACTCACTATCGGGAGGCGAATCGTTTTTAATTTCCCTGGCTTTGGCATTGGGACTATCATCCCTCTCGTCCAAGCGCATGAAAGTAGAGTCGCTATTTATTGACGAGGGCTTTGGATCTCTTGACATCGACACATTGCGAGTGGCGATGGATGCTCTCGAACGACTGCAAACACAGGGACGTAAAATAGGAGTCATCTCGCACGTTGCCGAAATGACAGAGCGAATTGCTACTCAGATTAGAGTAGTTAAGACAGTTAATGGGCGAAGTAGCGTTGAGGTTGTTAGTTTGTGATTACTCTTGGGGAGGCGGCAGCTCAAAGCTATCTATCACCTCCCATCCCTTCATTATCACGCCTACCAATCTCAATTGAGTGCTGCCTAATGATGCTCCCACCTTGGGGTCGGCAGCATATCGGCGTAGCTGCTCGCTGGCATCACTACGCATTTTGGTAATATCTATATCTTTAGCATCTCTTTTGAGGTATTTTATTTCCACAATATAGCTGTAAAGCATCTCGGGATG
Source organism: Bacteroidales bacterium (assembly GCA_003851245.1). Taxonomy (GTDB): domain Bacteria; phylum Bacteroidota; class Bacteroidia; order Bacteroidales; family Azobacteroidaceae; genus BHEP01. Next base: position 5,470 of record BHEP01000032.1, read on the forward strand.
AAGGTATACATTGGGCTGAAAATAAAAATCGGCATAGCCTTTAGCCATCTCATATTCTGGATATATGATGTAGTGATTTGTCTGGCTCATGTGTGCCAGCATAAAGCCCTTTACGTGGGCTTCGCCTTCGATAAATTCGCGAACTACACTGGCATCGCCAAGACGCTTGCCAAAGAGCTCAAACACAGGCTTCCACTCTCCTTGGTATGCCATATTTTCCATCACCTCTTCGATGTCGTCAATGTCTATGGACTTGTCAAATCGGCCTTTATAGCCTTCTATCAAATAGCGAAACAGCTGATCGCGGACTACCAGATTGGGGACGCGCAAAACTACCTTGCCCCTAAAGGTGCCGGCAATGCTGAGCAGTCCAAAATAAAAAAGCAGCGATTTGAAGTTGGAGGTGTCGGTAAGTTCTTCGGCAGGAAAGGCTCTCTTTATTGCCGTGATGGTCTGCCCAGTTTCTGCAAGCTCCTGAATGACGGAGAAGTTCTTGCCCAAGGCGGCATCTAGCTTTACCAATCTGTTGAGCTGGTTGTAGTCGGTCTTGATGTTGTGGTCTATCATTTCTTGCAATACTATTTCGCCGGAACTAAAATAAGCATTAAGATAATATAGCACCATATCCGAATTGTACATATTGTTGCCTATGCACTCTTCGGCAAAACAATAGTTGTTGTACCAGGGTCTTATGGTCTCAATAATCTCTTCTACCGTATGCGGCATCTTTCCCTGTGCCTTAAAATAGTCGAGCATGGTTCGCAATTCTTGTTCGCTAAAACCTATAATGTCGTTGAATTGAGGTTCTAATGTCACATTGCTTCCTATATTGAACCCACTGGTGAGGTCGTCCATCGTGAGGGGCGAAACGCCTGTTATAAACATGCGCTGCACGGCAGCGGCATTGCCTGTGGTCATTCCTTTTAATACAGAAAAGAAGGAGCGATAAAATCCTGCGCCATGGGTCATGTCGTTGTATAGCTTCTTGCCATGCGAGGCAAGAATGGTGCTGGTAAATTTATCGTATTCGTCGATAAGGATGTAGATGGAAAGGTTGTTGTACGAAGCCGAATGGGCGAGGTATTGAAGCTGAGCACCCACACTAAGCCGTTTATGGTACTCTTCTCTAAAATTGGTAGAAAAAAGATGCGCATAATTATCAACAAAAATATTACATTGTTCTGTGCAATGTTCTTCGAAAGAGGTTTTCACCACTTTAGGGTCTGCATCTATCAATGAGAAGTTGAAACTTAAAATAAGGTATTTACCCCTGTCTTTGGTGGGCTTATTGAAAATATATTGATTGCCAAAGAGCTCCTCAAAGCGATCTGCATAATTGATGTCGTAGTAAGCCGCCAGCATGGAAAGAAGCAGGCTCTTGCCGAAGCGTCGGGGGCGAATGAGGAAGAGAAAACTGGGTGACTGCTCTATCTTCTCAATATACATAGTCTTATCTACATAATAGTAGCTTTCGTTGACTACTCGCTCATAATCGCTGATGCCGTAGGGAATTTGCTTTGTTATCATCGCATTAAAAATAAATAATTAAAATTATTCTAGGGGTTTACACCCCTAGCTAGTACGTATCGCCCCTTTGGGGCTTTTAGCAAAAGTTTTATGCTCAATTGCAGCCTACCATCTTACAAAGTTACACAAAATAATTGACAATTCACATTTCAAAATCTTGTTATTAACAAAAAATACATGTACCTTTGCAAGATGAATGCAGGTAAATTTATTACCATATTTATTCTTGCCATAGTCAACAGCCTACTGTTGGTGCATACCATATTGCACCACCACCAATTAGAAACCTGCCTATTCTCTACAAAGACATGTGAAACATACGAAAACACGTGCCATAAAACCGAATGCAGCAGCGAAAATACGGGGCAGCGCAAATGCAAAGACATAGAAAGCTGTTTAGTAAACGACTTTCTGATCAAACGCAGCCAAATTAATAAAGAATATTCAAATAAATTTGAACCCCTGCCTGTCACCATTTGTGCATGTCATACGCTTGTACCTAAAGCTCCTAAGCTGGGCTTAGCATCCAAGCAACACTGGCTTGCAACAAACAAATACACCTCTCTCCTAAGGCAATCTTTTGGCTTGCGCGCTCCTCCCCATTTTCATTTGTAAGAAGATAGACCAAAACCATTTGTCGGCAATATACAGTCGACTAATAAAATAACAAATGAAATTATATAATGACAAAGTATTTAATATATTTTATGTGCTCAGCAATATTGAGCACCGCATGCGGGCATAGAGAAAATTGTGAGCACGACCATGATGACAACAAGCATGAGCAAACAAAAACGCCTAATGAACACGAGCTTGACGAACACGATCATGCCGACGAGATTATATTTACTCCCCAGCAAGCTAAAAATGCGGGTATTGAATTGTTTACTGTAAAAACAGGAAATTTTAACCATATCATCAAAACCAGCGGGCAGATACTCCCTGCCCAAGGCGACGAGGTAAGTGTGGTAGCTACCACCAGCGGACGCATATCGTTTGCTAAATCAGCGATTGCAGAAGGTGTAGCCATCAAAACAGGAGAAATACTACTCAACATATCATCAAAAAACATGGGGGAAGGCGACCCTATAGAAAAGACAAGGCTAGCATTTGAACTCGCGCAATCGGAGTATCTTCGTGCCGAGTCTTTAATCGTAGACAAGCTCATTTCGCAAAAAGAATATCAAGAGGCAAAAATAAATTTTGAAACCAGCAAGTTAGCATACCAAGCATTTTCAGAAAATAAGTCCTCAAAAGGAGTGGGCATAAAATCTCCCATAAATGGATACATAAAAAGCAGCTTGGTAAATGAAGGGGATTTTGTAGAGATAGGACAAGGGCTATTTACCGTAGCACAAAACAAACGATTGCAGCTAAGAGCCGAGGTCTCCGAACGGTACTATAAGGAGCTTCCCTCAATACATTCGGCGAACTTCAAAACGCCTTACGAAAAAAATGTTTATAAGCTCAGCGAGCTCAACGGGAAGCTGCTGTCGTACGGCAGAGCATCCAATGGGCAAGAATATTACGTACCCATAAACTTTGATTTTGATAATGTTGGACAAATCATCTCGGGCTCTTTCGTTGAAGTGTATCTATTGTCCAAAACGCTAGAAAATGTGATCGCTATACCCAAATCCTCGCTCATAGAAGACCAAGGACTGTTCTTTGTTTTTGTGCAGATAGATGAAGAGGGCTACCTAAAACAAGAGGTGCATTTAGGAAACGACAACGGAGAGGAGGTAGAAATACGCTCTGGAATAAAACAAGGCGACAAAATAGTTAGCAAGGGCACCTACCATATAAAATTGGCTGCCAGCTCTTCAGAGATCCCTCATGGACACACGCATTAAATTAGAGGAAAACATATTATGCTAAATAAAATCATTGATTTTTCACTCAACAATCGTTTGGTGATTATGGTAGGTGCCGCCTTGCTGATGCTGGCTGGTATTTATACCGCAAAAAATATGGAGGTGGATGTATTTCCTGACCTCAATGCTCCTACTGTTGTTATAATGACAGAGGCCATAGGAATGGCTCCCGAAGAAATTGAGCGCTTGGTAAGTTTCCCTATTGAAACATCCGTCAACGGTGCCACCGATGTGAGAAGGGTACGCTCCTCCTCTACCACTGGTTTCTCCGTAGTGTGGGTAGAATTTAACTGGGGCACAGATATATACAAGGCCAGGCAAATTGTATCCGAAAAACTTTCTGCATTGGGCGAAACCCTTCCTAGCAATGTGGGCAAACCTACCTTAGGCCCTCAGTCCTCAATATTAGGGGAGGTGCTAACTATCGGTATCACTGCCGACTCTACATCCATGCTAGAATTGCGAACCATTGCCGATTGGGTGATACGCCCACGACTTTTAGCAACAGGAGGTGTGGCTCAAGTAACTGTGATAGGCGGCGACATCAAAGAATTTCAGATACTACTAGACCCCGCACGCATGAAACACTATGGCCTAAGCCTCAAGCAGGTGATGGAGGTAATAAAAGAAATGAACCAAAATGCTTCGGGAGGAATACTCTATGAGTATGGCAACGAATATATTGTGAGAGGAATATTGCAGACCAATAAGCTCGAAGAACTAGGGAAAGCCCTTGTCAAGAAAACAGGCTCTATGCCCGTGCTTTTGGAAGATGTGGCAGAGATAAAGATAGGAGTTAAGCTTCCCCATCTAGGTATTGCCTCTGAAAAAAAGAAAGCCGCCGTATTGGTTACCGTCACCAAACAGCCCAATACCAGCACGGTGGAGCTTACCAATAAACTCGACGCTTCTATCCAAGACCTTCGCAAAACGCTGCCTGCAGACCTTGTGATTTCTACAGATATTTTCCGACAAGAGCGTTTCATAGAAAGCTCTATAAACAATGTAAAAAGATCGCTTTTGGAAGGCTCTATATTTGTTGTCATTGTATTGTTTTTCTTTTTGATGAACGTGCGAACCACCTTCATCTCCCTGATGGCAATACCCCTATCATTGCTATGCTCCATATTGGCCCTCAAAATGATGGGTCTTACCATCAACACCATGAGTCTTGGAGGCATGGCCATTGCCATAGGGTCTCTGGTAGATGATGCTATCATTGATGTAGAAAATGTGTTCAAAAAACTCAATGAAAATAAATTGAAACCCAAGGAGCAGCAACAAAGCATACGCAAGGTGGTGTTTGAGGCTTCAAAAGAAGTGCGCATGCCTATACTTAACTCTACGCTTATTATTGTGGTGAGTTTTGTGCCGCTTTTTTTCTTAAGTGGCATGGAAGGGCGAATGCTGGCTCCCCTAGGAATTGCTTTTATTGTAGCGCTATGTGCCTCTACCCTCATTGCACTCACCGTAACGCCCGTAATGTGCAGCTACCTGCTAGGCAAAGACAAATCGGCAAAGGCCAATTTAGAACCTTTCCTTGTTAGACGATTGAAAGATGCTTATAAAAAGAGCTTGGAATGGGCTATGGAGCACAAAAAAATAGTGCTCTCTACCACAGCGGTACTGCTAGTATCGGCCATTGTTATAGCATCTACCCTGGGTAGAAGTTTCCTACCTGCATTCAATGAGGGATCCTTTACAATTGGGCTCAACACCCTGCCAGGAACCTCTCTCGAAGAGTCTAATAAAATTGGAATACTGGTAGAGGAGCAGCTCCTTGCCATTCCTGAGATACAAACCGTAGGGCGCAAAACAGGGCGCGCCGAGCTCGACGAACATGCCTTGGGTGTTAATACTTCCGAAATTGAAGCGCCATTCATTCTCTCCAATCGCAGCAAAGACGAGCTGCTGGAAGAGATAAGAGAGCGATTAAAGTTGATCCCGGGCACGAGCATGGAAATAGGACAACCCATTTCGCACCGAATAGATCATATGCTATCGGGAACTCGTGCCAACATTGCCATCAAGCTTTTTGGCAATGACCTAAACAAGCTATTTTCTATGGCTAATAAAATAAAAGCCGCGGTAGAAGATGTAGATGGACTAGTAGATCTCAATGTGGAGCAACAAGTGGAACGCCCACAGCTGCAAATAATTCCCAAAAGAGAAATGCTTGCCAAGTACGGAATATCATTAACCGAGTTTTCTGAATTTGTTAGCCTTATGCTTGCTGGAGAGGTGGTATCGCAGGTATATGAAGACGAAAAAACATTCGACCTGACTATTAAAGTTGATGATAAATACAAGGATGGAGCCGACAAGATCAAAAACCTTATGATAGATGCTGACGGCAAGAAGATACCCCTAGAATATGTGGCGGATATTGTATCTACCTCCGGACCCAATTCTATTAGTAGAGAAGACGTGCAGCGCAAAATAGTGGTCTCCGCAAACGTGGCTGGCAGAGATCTTAGGGGGGTGGTAGAAGATATTCAGAAAAATATTGATGCCAATGTGACTCTTCCCGAAGGATATTACATACAGTATGGAGGGCAGTTTGAAAGCGAACAGGCGGCCTCACAAACCTTGCTCATTGCATCGTTTTTCTCTATAATAGTCATCTTCCTCCTCTTATTCAATCAGTTTAAAAATGCTAAGCAGTCTGCAATAATACTGCTAAACCTACCGCTGGCTCTTATTGGAGGTGTTTATAGCATCTGGTTCACTACAGGCGAGATAAGCATTCCCGCCGTAATAGGCTTTATATCCCTTTTTGGAATCGCTACACGCAATGGCATGTTGCTGATGGCCCACTACAACAGCCTCAACCTACAAGGGCAATCGCTACACCAAAGCATTATCGAAGGATCGCTAGACAGACTAAACCCTATACTGATGACTGCCTTGGCCTCGGGATTGGCACTAATTCCCCTAGCTCTTCAGGGCGATCTATCGGGCAACGAGATTCAAAGCCCAATGGCAAAAGTGATATTGGGCGGGCTACTCTCCTCTACTCTCCTCAATATGTATATTGTGCCTATAGTCTACGAAATGATAAAGCAAAATGATGAAGCGAAAGCAAAATGATGGAGCAAAATAACATAACGAACATAATCAACATTATGAAACATATAATATTTATAATAATCTTATCAGGCCTCGTATCCTTGGCTAAGGCTCAGGAAAATATAGATCTAGTATTGCAAGACATATCAACCAACAACTCCCAGTTGGAGGCTCTTCAAAAGGAAGTAAATGCGCAGAAGATAGGCAATAAAACGGGTATTCATCTATCGAATCCTGAACTGGGAATTAATTACTTGTGGGGAAGCCCCTCCGAAATGGGAAATAGGAAAGATATATCCCTAATGCAGGGCTTTGACTTCCCTACGGCATATCGCTACAAATCGCAAATGGCCAACGAGCGCAACAAACTATCAGATCTGCAATTTGCAATCCTTCGCAAAGAGATATTGCTAAGAGCAAGGCTTATTTGTGTAGATATTGTTTATAGAAACAAACTCAAGAGCGAGTTCTCCAAGCGTTTTGCACATGCCACACAAATGGCAGAAGCATACCAAACGAGGTTTGACAAGGGTGATACCGATATACTCGAACGCAACAAGACCCAACTAAATTTGCTAAACACAAAAAAAATATTGGAGCTCAATGAAATCGAACTCATCACCCTCAAAGATCAGTTGCAACAACTAAATGGAGGAATAGAACTTAGGCATCAAATAAATGATTATCCCATAGTAATGCTCCCCTCTAATTTTGAAGAGTGGTACAAGGCAATAGAAGAGGAAAACCCCGTCATCGAGTTTGGCAAACAAGAGGTAGCACTCAGTGGCAAACAAGAAAAACTAAGCAGGTCTATGAATCTCCCAAAGTTTTCTATGGGCTATATGAGCGAACGCATTGCAGGCACTACCCACCAAGGCATAGGTTTTGGAATATCAATACCGCTGTGGGAAAACAAAAACACCCTCAAACATGCCAAGGCTCAAACCATAGCCCTACAAAGTGCGCACAACGATACTCAGTTTATGTTTGAAAGCGCTCTAAAGAATCAATTCGCAAAAGCTAAATACTTGTCGGATATGCTCAAAGATTACAAAACACTGCTTGAGGCAACAAACAGCGAGGAGCTACTAAGTATAGCCCTCAATAAAGGACATGTATCGCTCATAAATTACCTGCTAGAGTTGTCGATAAATTATGAGGTCACAGACAAGTATATAGACTCTGAAAAGGATTATCATATAGTGCTCTCAGAACTCAGGCAGTGGGAATGAATGGAGCTTAAATGGAATAGTTAGAAAATCGTTCAATTATTTCCAAACACATGCGCCCATTGTGGTAGGGACATTTCCAAGCTCCTGCCTTATCGTCTTTGGTATTGATGGTTCCGTCTTGTGCTATGCTCCAATGCCACTCACCATTTTTATGGTCTATCAAATATTTTTTGGTGTATTGCCACGTTTTTAGAGCCTCTTCCAAATAGTTGCTTTGCCCTGTCAACTCAAATGCGTTCAATAGCCCAAGTATTGCTTCTGCTTGTACCCACCAATGACGGTCGGTATCTCTGTGATTTGTTGTTTTATTAAGTTCGTAAATTAGGCTTCCATCGGCCTGCAATCCTTCGCGAGCAGCATCTGCCAATTTGAGGCAGGCAGAATGCACCCGAGACAAAAGTTCTTTGTCGCCAAGTATTTTAGCAGCCTCATCAATCAACCAAGCAGCTTCAATGTCATGTCCATAGGATACAATTTGATGCTTGCTCTTCCAGTTCTGATCAAAGAACAAATTTTGATGATTGGTCGAAGGATCAATAATTTTATCTAGGAAGACGAGGATAAGATTTGTCAGTTGCCTTTCCAATATTTTGTCTTTCCATACCCTATAAAGATTGGTATATGCTTCCAATATGTGCAAATGAGTATTCATCGTCTTCTTTTCATTGGCATCTTTGTCGCTCAAACGAAGGTCGTCTAGCAGTATCCATTCCCTGCTGTATGCTTCAAAATATCCATTTTGAAGGGAGTCAAAACTATATTTTTCTACCATATAAAATAATGCTTTCGCTTGATTCAATGCCTCTTCGTCGCCGCAAGCTCTATAATATTCGCTTAGCCCATAAATGGTAAATGCGATGGCATAGATTTGTTTTTTCGTGTCGCAGGGCTCTCCTTGGTAGGTAAGCAACCAATAGGTGCCACCAAACTTAGGATCAATAAAATATTTGCTTATGTATTCTTTGGCTCTTTGAGCTGCTTGCAAATAGATAGGATCTTTTAGCACACGGTATGCAGAAGAGAAAGTCCACAAAATGCGTGCATTGAGTATGCCTCCTTTGTTGGCTTTGGGATGCAGCTTGTTTTTGCCATCTATCTGCCCATAAAATCCACCATTAAATTGATCCTGCATGCCATTGATCCAATAGGGAAGAATGTTGTTTTTCAATTCATTGCAAACTTCACTGTAAAGTTGCTTTAATTTTTGTTCATTCATTGCGCATCTTTAATTATTTGGTTTCTTTTTTCATTCAATTCTCTTGTAATTCCTTCTAGTTTGACTTCACTTAGAGAGTATAAAGAGATAAAAACCGCTGAAAGCAATGCTCCTATTGCGGGAAAAAAACTCATCATCATTCGGATGCCATTTTGTGCCATCTCGGTTTGTTGCACATTGGATTTGAATCCAAAATATGCCAAAAGCCAGCCTGTGAGTGCGCCTCCAATAGTCCATCCCAATTTCTGAGACATGGAGGAGGATGAAAATATTAGTCCTGTTGCTCTGCGGCCTGTTTTCCATTCAGAAAAATCGGCTATATCGGCATACATTGCCCACAAAAGAGGGAATATGCTCCCTGCACAAATGCTTATAAGCACTTGAAGTGCCATTACCAACAAGATGTTGTTGGCGTCAATGAAATAGAATACTACACTGAAAATTGAGGCCAATACCATGGCAACAAAGTAGGTTTTCTTACGCCCAATCTTATTGGCTACTGGAGTGACGAAGAGTATTCCAATGATATTTGCTGCTTGACCAAGCACAAGATAAATGCTTGTCAAGGAAACTGAAGCATCTATAAAACCAAACTTGAAGGCCTCAACATCTTTCACATAATATTTGAAATAAAAGATAGTAGAACCATCGCGCATAGAGTTGAATACCAGGGCGGCAACACCTGCACCAAGCAATATCCACCATGGTTTGTTGCATACCAAATCCATGAGGTCGTCTTTAAATCTGTTGGATTCTTCTTTCATGGGTCTTATTCGTTCTTTGGTCCATGCGAAGGTACACAAAAAGAAGAATGTGGCAATAGCAGCGAAGAAAACAAGGGCCATTTGCCATCCTAAAGCTTGGTCTACAAGAATGCCATCGCCTTTGATTTTCCCAAAAAATGCTACCAAGGGCTCTATTAAAAACAAAACGAGTATGCTTCCTGCAAAGGCAAATACCATACGGTAGGACGATAATTCTGTTCGCACTTTGGGATCGGCAGAAATAACGCCCAACAATGAAGCATAAGGCACATTGATAAAAGAGTAGACCATCATCATGAGTGTGTAAGTCACATAAGCATAAATAAGCCCCTGCGTTTGATTGAGTTCTGGAACAGAAAATGTAAGTATCCCACAGAGTCCAAAAGGAACTGCCATCCAAAGGATGTATGGTCTGAATTTCCCCCATCTGGTGTCGGTTCTATCCGCCATAAGACCTACTATGGGATCCAAAAATGTGTCCCAGATGCGGGTTATCAAAAACATTGTGCCTATGGCGGCGGCTGGCAGGCCTACCACATCGGTGTAGTAGAAAAGTAGGTACACTCCAAACAATTTCCAAAACATGGAAGAGGCTGCATCTCCCAAGCCATAGCCTATCTTTTCTTTTAGCTTTATATTTTCCATCGCTTATTGTTCGTCATTCATTGTTGCTTTGTTTTTGTTGATCAACTCTATGATATTTTGTACCGAGCAAGCAGACCTCATTCCGTCTCGAGGGGTATTGCGGCAATAATCTAGCAGCTGATCTATGGTAGATGTTGCTACGTGCATTCTGGTATCGGAAGAAGCATAGTAGATAAACACCTTGCCGTCGGGATCTTCTATCCAACCGTTTGAAAACAGCACATTCGACACATCCCCCACCCGCTCGTCTCCTTGTGGAGCCATAAAATATCCTGATGGCTGTGCAATGATTTTTGTTGGATCAATCAAAGAAGTCATATAAAGGTACAAGACATAACGTAAACCATCGGCACAATGCCTAACTCCGTGTGCCAAGTGCAACCACCCTTGTGATGTTTTTATTGGGTGAGGCCCCTCCCCAATTTTCAGTTCCTTGATGGTATGGTAGTATCGCTGGTCTATTATTTTTTCATCATTTATTTCTGCCTCATTCATATTTTTCACCAATGCCCATCCTATGCCACCTCCGCTTCCAGGCTCAATAAAACTATCTTGAGGACGCGTATAGAGGGCATATTTACCTTCAATAAATTCGGGGTGTAAGACCACATTTCTTTGCTGGCTTTTGCTTTTTAGGTCTGGAAGCCTCTCCCATGTTTTAAGGTCTTTGGTGCGGGCAATTCCGGTGTCTGCTACAGCCGACGACATATCACCATCTAGTGCCTCTGGATCTTTGCGCTCTGTACAGAAAAGTCCGTATATGTATCCATCTTCATGAACTGTGAGGCGCATATCGTAGATATTGGTATCAGGATTCTCTGTTTCAGGCATTACGATAGGATATTCCCAGAAGCGAAAGTTGTCAATGCCGTTGCTGCTTTGAGCTATGGCAAAGAATGATTTCCTGTCGTAACCCTCTACACGCACCACTACAAGGTATTTGCCATTCCACTTGATGGCTCCCGAATTGAAGGTGGCATTGCAGCCAATACGCTCCATCAAAAAAGGATTGGAATCGGCATTGATGTCGTAAGACCACAATACAGGGATATGCTTGTTGGTCAAAATAGGGTTTTCGTATCGTTGATAAATACCCTTAGTTTCCTCTTTTGCCTTGTTGGGAATAGAAAGGAATAGCTCTTGCGATGCGATGAGCGATTTTACTTTGTCTGAAAAGTTCATTGTCTTTGTTATAATCGAGTCCACTCCGAAAAGTCTTTTTCCGAGAAAACAAGCGATTAACAAGTCTTGTAGAGGAAGCTAAACTGGTCAAAGAGGCCTTTTAGGAGTGGACTCGTAATTAATTATGCAAATGTTTATTTGTGTTTTTTAGTATATGTTTACCTGCTATACATATCCCCAATTGTATTTTGAAATATAGTAAAGGGATCATTATAAAAGACTATAAAATCTTCTTCACTGGCATGGCCTGGGTATGGTGCATAGTGGTGGTGCGCAATATCGTGGGCATTGCGCCAAACCATTACGTACGACAATTGGAGGTCATTTTCTTTGAGAGTCTTGAGCAAGGTCTTGGTCCACCACTGGGGCTCGGGAATGCCTTCAATACCTGTTTCGGTGAGTGCACAAAGCTTATTTTTTTCTTTGGCAATATCTGAAACTATTTTTAGTTTCTTAATAAAGTTGGCAATACTGCCTCCATCGGGTCGCAGATCCCAATAATTGTCCATCCCTATCAGATCTACATATTTATCGCCAGGATAATACTCCAAAAACTCTTCGCGGCTGTTGAACTTGCAATCGGGAGAAATGGCATATATAAAATTGTTTACTCCCATACTGTCTTTGAGATAATCTATAGTAAAAGTCCAGAGCGTATTAAAATCTTCCTTGGTACAATGGTGAGGCACACCCCACCAAAACCAATCGCCATCGTATTCGTGATAAGGTCTAAAAATGATGGGGATCAATTCGCCGTCATCGCCCCTGAGACTTTTGGCAAATGAAGCTATTGTGTTCAGTTTGTCCTTATATATATGGTGAAAATCTCCTCCTGGAATAATCATGGGAACTACGGCCATAGAATCGTCTTTATAATAAAAACCACCATCGCAGACTGGATTGTGGAAATGCCAAGTTACAGTAGTGATGCCTCCGTCCTTGTAAACATCGCCAACACATTCTCGCAGCCTTGCCTCCTCGGCCTCTTGTTTGGCAGGAGTAAGTTGCCGTGTGATGCTAGCAAAATCTATACCATGAACCGCAGGATGCGATCCGCAAACATCGTTGACATCAGAACGCCCTCTTTCGTCCTTCCAACTATGACCATACAAATAAGCATCATGATGACCAAACATAACGCCTCTCTTTGAAAGCTCGAGCATGTTTGTAAACAATGCCATGGTCTTATTGGTAGCATTCTCCGTAATCAAGGGATTGTCATCTGCATAAAACCCTTCCTTTGTTTGACAAGAGCCAAGGAAAGAGAGTACTAATAAAATTGATAAAAACAGTCTATTGATATTCATATTGTGCATATTTAAATTACTTGTAAATAATACTTGCACAAAAATATGAATATGCAGCGTATGGAACTAATACTATTTTAACATAGTTAAATACTATTTACAGAAAAAACAGGCTACTGTCGATAAATATCCTTTTTTCGATCAGTGATATGAAATTTTTAGCGTACATTTGGCACCCATACTAGTTTGATTGATTATTAATAAGCAACACAATGTTTGATGAAAAACAAAGAACTCTTCAATGAAGTAAGCCCACTGTCGGATGCCGATTGGATTGGCATGTCCGTACCAAATAAAGGAAAATTACTGTATAAAAAATAATAAAATAAAATGGAAACAAGTTTGCTAATTAGCACCTGCGTATTGCTGTTTTTAGGAATTACACTAATTGGTGTTTTGGGAGTAAAAACGGCAGCCAAAATAACGAAAATGCAAAATAAGCTGGAGGAGTTAAATGCTACTTTAGGCAAAATGGAACTTAATTTAAAAGAGGATTTCAGAATCAATAGGCAAGAAAATGCAACTATTGCAAAGGATAATCGCATAGAACTCAATACAACTCTAAAAGATTTTATTTTTGAACAACGCACTAATTTTGAAGAACTTAAAAAAGAACAAACGATTTTAACTGTAAAAACAGTAGATCAATTAGAGAAAATTTCAACTAAAGTAGAGGAGCGGTTGCATGTTTTAAACCAACAAGCAAAAGTAGATGCATTATTAATGCGAGAAGCTCTGGAGAGTACTTTTAAGGGGTTTGGCGAACGAATCGATAAAAATAGTAATTCCTTTAATGAGTTGCAAAAATCAAAATTCGAAGAACTTAAAAAAGAACAAACAATTTTAACGGTAAAAACAGTAGATCAATTAGAGAAAATTTCAACTAAAGTAGAGGAGCGGTTGCATGTTTTAAACCAACAAGCAAAGGGCGATGCATTACTAATGCGAGAAGCTCTGGAGAGTACTTTTAAGGGTTTTGGCGAACGAATCGATAAAAATAGTAATTCCTTTAATGAGTTGCAAAAATCAAAATTTGAAGCACTTGAAAAAAGACAAAAGGAACTAATTGAGGATACGGAAAAAAAACTGGAAAGCATACGGATTACCGTGGAAGAAAAATTGGAAAAAACCTTGAGCGAAAGGCTTGGGCAAAGTTTTGAAACAGTAGGTAAACAGCTAATTGAAGTGCAAAAAGGCTTGGGTGAAATGCAAACTATTGCAGCGGATGTTGGTGGTTTAAAAAAAGTATTGAGCAACGTAAAGTTACGAGGCGGTGTTGGAGAGGTGCAATTAGCCCTGTTATTAGAACAGATTTTAGCACCAAATCAATACGAATCTAATGTTAAAACTAAAAAGGGGAGTAGCAATAGTGTGGAATTTGCCGTAAAATTACCGGGCAGAAGCCAAGATGAAAATGCGGTAGTATATTTGCCAATTGATGCTAAATTCCCCAAAGATACGTACGAACATTTAATTAATGCTTACGAAAGTGGCATTCCCGAGGATATTGAAAGTGCTACTAAAAACATGGATATTACTATTCGTAAAATGGCAAAAGACATTAGAGATAAATACATTGATCCTCCTAATACAACGGACTTTGCTATTCTATTTCTTCCGTTTGAGAGTATTTATGCCGAGGTAATACGGCGTAGTGCATTGGTGGATCAGTTGCGGGATGAATACAAAATTACGTTAGCTGGACCCACAACGCTTATGGCGATTTTAAATAGCTTGCAAATGGGTTTTAGAACCTTATCGATACAAAAAAGAAGCAGCGAGGTTTGGAAAATTTTGAGTTCTGTAAAAAAAGAATTTGAAAATTTTGGTGGCTTACTTGGCAAAGCACAAAAAAATATTCAAACGGGTTTAAGCCAATTGGAGGATATGGCAGGAACAAGAACCAGAGCAATACAACGCCAGTTAAATAAGGTGGAATTAGTTACGGCATTAGAGGAAAAAAATATTTTGTCTGAAAATAATTTGGAGATTTTGGAAAATACGGTAGAAAATCCAGAACAAATAGAATTTAGCACCAAAAATAAAACACTAAATAGTTAGTTTCTTGCACTGGCATTCAAAAAATAAGAATACTATGCTATTTTAATTCCGTTCGGCAAAAGCAATCCACAAGGTGGTCATCCACCAAACCTACAGCCTGCAGGTAGGCATAACAAATGGTTGTACCCATAAATTTAAAACCTCGCTTTTTCATATCCTTGCTTATCGCATCTGAAATAAGGGTTGAAGTAGGTACTTCCCTTATTAATTTCCAGTGATTAACAATCCTTTTTTCCTCAGGAAAAAAAGTTCGTAAATAGTTGTTAAAACTGCCAAATTCCTGTTGTACGGCCATAAAAAGTTGCGCATTACTACTGCTGGATTGTATTTTTAGCCGATTGCGAACAATGCCCGAGTCTTCCATCAATCGCGACACATCCTCGGCCGTAAAACGAGCCACTTTTTTTACGTCAAACTGGGCAAAAGCATTGCGATATCCCTCTCGTTTTTGCAAAATAGTATTCCAGCTTAATCCCGCTTGGGCACTTTCTAAAATCAGGAATTCAAATAATATTTTATCGTCCGTTACCTCTTTTCCCCATTCCTTATCATGGTATGAAATATGTAATTCATTCCCGGCACACCAACTGCAACGTATTTTAGTATCCATTTTGCTCTCTTTTAGTTTCTGTAAATATATAAAAAAAATGCCATTAATTGATTTAATTAGTCAAATTTATTTAGTCTATTTTTCTATTTTAAAATTCACACCTTAAAATTCACACTTTAAAATTAGGAATTTTTAGGTCTATTTTGCAACTTATTAGATTGGTATATCCATGCCGATTGATGCTAAATTCCCTAAAGATACGTACCAACATTTAATTAATGCTTACTATTGAATATTTTGCATCTGTTTGAGGTATTTAGGCTCTTAATGCTAGTTTATATTAATTCTATTTAGGCAGGTAAAAGGATGCTGTTTTTGGGAACGCAAACTGTTCAATTTTCAATTATTATACTGTTCACTTTCTAATTACTATATACATATTTGTAGTCTCTCTCTTTTTTTTATAAAAAACATAGGTTATTTGAAAATAATACTTAACTTTGCATTTCAAAGCACTTTTAATTATGGATAAAAGCCCTATAGAGCGAATTAATGAAATAAAGACCTTGATGGAGCGTTCCTCAAAGTTTTTAAGTTTAAGCGGATGGAGTGGAATTTGGGTAGGACTCTGCGGAATGGCGGCAAGTGCAATTGCGTATTTTATGCTCGATATTCAAATTGATTATTATAGCCATCATACGCCTAAAACCTTAGATCAATTGCTTGTTTTAGCAGGTGTTACTCTAATATTATCTATTGCAGGCGGATTTTATTTCATCGCTAAAAAAGCAAAAAAAGAAGGAATGCCGTTTATAAATACTGTTTCTAAGAGAATATTGATTCACTTTTCAATTCCTTTATTGGTTGGTGGAATATTGTCTTTTATTTTTATTTATCATGATTTCTTTGTTTTTGTTGCTCCTACTACTTTGTTATTCTATGGATTGGCTTTGTTTAGTGTTTACCAAGATACTCTTTCAGAGGTGAAATTTTTGTCCTGTATGGAAATTATTTTAGGTCTTTTGGCTTTCTTTTTCTTAGGGAATGGCTTGCTATTTTGGTTTATAGGTTTTGGAGTTCTTCATTTTGTATACGGAATTTTAATGTGGAATAAATACGATAAAAAATTAGATAAATTAGATAAAAAATAGTGGCATGCTGTTGTGTGTTTTTACAATAGGAATCCAATAACATCCAATACTATTTTTAGGCTGTTTGGAAACTTCTAGGATGCAACTTCAATAAATTAGTATAATTACTTAGGAGGAATGAAATTTAATATAACTACTTTAAATAAAGTTTTTGACAATCGCATTCGGATAGGTGTAATGAGTGCCTTGATAATGAATACAAGCTTGTCTTTTAAAGAGTTAAAAGAATTTTTGGATCTAACGGATGGAAATCTTGCATCGCATTTAAAAAATTTAGAGAATAACGACTATATTTTGGTAAATAAGGGTTTTCTTGGCAGAAAAACCAATACAACATACACCCTTACTGAGGTAGGGAAATTGGCCTTTCAAAAACATATTGAAAATTTGGAAAGCCTCATCAATAAAATGAAATAAAATTTTTTATTTCTGTACTTAGAAAAACGAAGTACTTTTTAATTAGTAATTTAACAAACATGGAAAATTTAATGCAAAATGCTCCTCAAGAGCCTAAATCGAGTAATAAAACAATTATTAAAGGGTTTTTAATTGTTGTACTAAGCGTACTTCTGTTACTTTTTGTGCCGTTTATAATGGACTTGATCAGTGAACGGAGTCAAAATAGGGATTCTGTGATAGAAGAGATAAGTAGTAAATGGGGTGGAAAACAGACACTTTACGGTCCTTTTGTTCGAATTGTATACCGAAAGCAAATACGTGATGAGAAAAATAATCTTGTATGGGAGACCTTTAGTAGCATTGTTTCCGCAGATGAACTTACTATTGAAGGGGATCTAAAGACTTCAATAAAAAAGAGAAATATATATAAGGCAATACTCTATCAAACAGATTTGAATGTTAATGCAACTTTTGAGAGCTATGACAGCATAATTAATCACCTAAAAATAGATTCTTCTAATGTAATATCGTCAAAATTAATAATAGGAATTAGCGATGAAAAAGGCATAACTGAAAGAATTGTGGCAAGGGATGCTACTCATGAATATGAATTCTTATACGACCAATACATTGATATAAGAGATTCGAGATATTATAATAGCGCGAGCGATATTAGTTATATGAGTTGTGAATTTGACACTAAAAAAATGGATTTAAGTGCGGTTCAAATACCTGTAAAATTAAAAGGATCGCAAGAAATTTACTTTGTGGCTTCGGCAAAAAATACTAAAGTAACTTTAACAACAGATTGGGAAGATTTAAAATACGATGGAAACTATTTGCCGGAACAACAGCAACAAAAACAGGATTCTATATCTAAGAAGTTCCTCGAAACGGCTAATTGGAGTATCTTTCAGTCGAGCCCAATGAAGGGGAAATATTGGAGCGGAAACAGTGATTTTGACTCTTATAAATTTGGTGTGGAATTTTTGCAGATGAGTGATAATTATACAAAAGTAGACCGCTCCGTTAAATATGCGATCCTTTTTATAGGCCTTACTTTTATTACCTTTTTCTTTGCGGAAAATAGAGGTAAACTAAATATGCATCTAGTTCATTATGGTTTGGTAGGAATATCCATTTGCGTCAATTTTGTTTTGCTTTTGTCGATATCCGAATATTTAGGTTTTGATTGGGCATATTTAATTTCAGCAAGCGCTACAATCCTACTAATTGTTTCCTTTGTGCATGGGCTAGCAAAAGACAAAAAAATAACATCTATTATTTTTTTAGTACTCTCCCTTCTCTATCTTTTTATATATGCTATTTTGCAACTAAAAGAACAGGCCTTGTTGGTAGGAAGTATTGGAATATTTATCATTGTATCCATATTAATGCACTTTTCTAAGAAAATAAAATGGTCATAATACCTTATGTATACTAAAAAAGCGAGATTTAGAATAATTCTAAATCTCGCTTTTTTTTAGTTTTAAAATTGGATTCCTATCAGATCTACATATTTATCGCCAGGATAATACTCCAAAAACTATTCGCGGCCGTTGAACTTGCAATCGGGAGAAATGGCATATATAAAATTGCTTACTCCCATACTGTCTTTGAGATAATCTATAGTAAAAGTCCAGAGCGTATTAAAAAAATCTCCTTTTTTCGATCAGTGATATAAAATTTTTAACGTACATTTGGCACCAATACTATTTTGATTGATTATTAATAAGCAACACAATGTTTGATGAAAAACAAAGAACTCTTCAATGAAGTAACCCCACTGTCGGATGCCGATTGTTTTTACATTGTAGATAGGGTGAAAACTAAATTCAACTACCCCATACACGTGCACGATGAGTTTGAACTCAACTTTGTTGAAAATGCAAAGGGGGCAATGCGAATTGTTGGCGACTCTGTAGAGGAGATTGAGGATATGGATCTCGTGCTTATCACTAGTGAAAATCTTGAGCACGGATGGTTTGACCACCATTGTGAATCAAAAAACATACATGAGATTACCATACAGTTTCACTCAGACCTTTTTTTTAATATCGACAAAAATCAATTTAATTCCATAAAGCAGCTTTTTGAAGAGGCAAAAAAGGGCCTTACCTTTTCTTACGAAACTATAGTTATAATCAAACCTCTATTAGTAGGGCTTAGCTTGGAAAAAGATGGCGTTTTTTCGGTTATCAATCTACTGACAATACTACATCTTCTATCGAGTTCTGAGAATCGCAAGATCTTGGCAAGTAGCAGCTTTGCCAAGATTGATCTCTTGCAAAATAGCCGAAGGCTCAAAAAAGTATTCGATTATATGAACGCCAATTTCAAAAATCCTATTCGCCTAGACCAGGCTGCAGCTTTGGTAAATATGTCAAAACCCTCATTTTGCCGCTTTTTCAAGGCTCGCACAGGCAAAAACTTCGTCGAGAGCCTCAGCGATATTCGCTTAGGTATAGCCACGCGTTTTTTGGTCGATAGCACTCACTCTATTGCCGAGGTTTGCTATGAGTCGGGGTTCAACAACCTTCCCAATTTTAATAGAATATTCAAACGCAAAAAAAGCCTCACCCCAAAAGAATTTAGAGCCATATATTGCAAAAAAAAGAACATTATCTAACCTACACTATTATTTCTACAATATAGATGTACTCTGTATTGACTAGCTGGAATACTTATTATTTGTTAATAAAGTACTTCTATCTGTTAATATAGTACTTACTGTGCCTTATTTTTATATCTATATTTGCAGCTACAATAATGTTTAAACAATATGCCTATGCAATAAACAAGCGAAGATGCCAGAGAACTATATAATTTGATTTATGAAAACTAATAATTAATAAACGTATGAATTTAAGAACCAATCACGTATTTATTATGCTACGGATAGCATTATGCCTTTGCATGTGCATGCAAGGATTTGCATCTACCGCAGCACCAAATAATGAAGCTACAGAAACTTCAACTATACTTTCTACCAGTGAACTCAATGACCAAGACGGTAAAAAAACAATTAAAGGAACCATCATTGATGAAAATGGAGAAACCGTAATCGGAGCCAGCATAGTAATAAAAGGAAGCCAACAGGGCACAGTGAGTGACATTGATGGCCGATTCGAGATAGTAGCCCCCGAGAATGCACGACTAATTATTTCCTACATAGGATACAGCCACCAAGAGATACCTACCGCAGGAAATACTACATTCAATATCGTACTAAAAGAAGACTCGAAGTCTTTGGAAGAAGTGATAGTAGTAGGATATGGTGTTCAAAAAAAGAAGCTCGTAACCGGAGCTACCGTCAACGTAAAGGGCGAAGACATTGCAAAGCTAAATACAGTGTCGCCACTATCGGCCTTGCAAAGCCAAACACCTGGAGTAAACATCACCAAAAAATCGGGACAGCCTGGTGAGGGTTTTAAGGTAAACATTCGTGGTGTAGGCACAATAGGCAATTCGCAACCACTATATATTGTCGATGGAGTGACAAGAGGCAATATAGATTACCTCAACCCATCGGATATCGAATCGCTAGATGTGCTCAAAGATGCTGCATCGGCAGCAATATATGGGTCTCGTGCTGCCAATGGGGTAGTTTTGGTAACTACCAAACAGGGAAAGGCTGGAAAGGCATCTATAGAATACGATGGGTACTTTGGAGTGCAAAATGCTTACCGCATAGCTCCACTACTCAATGCCCAAGAATATGCTATGATTCAGAATGAAGCGCAAATAAATTTTGGACTAAAACCACACGATTTTGCTAAGCTATTGGCACCTGGAGACTGGGATCGCATTCAAAATGGAAGCTGGAATGGTACAAACTGGCTAGACGAAATGAAAAACAAAGATGCCCCAATACAAAGTCACTCACTAAACATATCGGGAGGTACTGAGCAATCGATATATTCGATAGGTCTTTCATACACCTCGCAAGAAGGAATTTATGGAAAACCTGTGCAACCTACATACGACCGATATACCTTGCGTGTAAATACAGACCATACCCTTTTGAAAGCAAAAGACTTTGATATAATAAAGTTTGGTCAAAACATGTCATACACCTATGCCGAAAAAATGGGAATAGGCATTGGAAACGAGTATTGGAACGACATACACAATGCCCTAGTCACAAGCCCATTCTTACCAATGTGGGCCAGAGATGCCAACGGAAACGACATACCAGGAAAATACCATTATTCTATACCGTGGTATGCTCAGCAATCCAATCCTATAGGCGCTATGGAATATGAACGAGGACACAATATATCTAAAAATCATAACATCAACGCCAACTTCTATGCCGTGATTCAACCAATCAAGAACCTAAAATATAGAACTAGCTTTGCATTCAATGCCAGTGCCAGCTCCTTTAGAGACTACAAGCCTATTTATTCATTGAGTGAAGTAAATTTCAAAACAGAAGACGCTCTATCGCAAAATGCAGGATCTGGATTGGGTTGGACTTTTGAAAACACCCTCTCTTACGACTTCAAGATCAAAGACGATCATACTTTCAGTGCCATGGTAGGAACATCCGCCGAACGCTGGGGGCTGGGCGAAAGTCTCAATGCAAGCAATGTAAACTCTCTATTTACCAACTTTGACCATGCCTACCTCGACAATGCCAAGGTCATAGACGCTGCCAAAACAAATATCGGTGGTGCCCCTTGGGGAAAAGGAGGTATACTTTCATACTTCGGACGTGTAAACTACAACTTTAAAGAGAAATATATGGGTACCGTAGTATTGCGCGGCGATGGATCGTCCAACTTCTCAAAAGACAACCGATGGGGGTATTTCCCCTCAGTGTCTGGAGGATGGGTTGTTAGCAATGAAGCCTTTATGCAAGACTCGCACCAGATGATAGACTTTTTGAAACTAAGAGCCAGCTGGGGCGAAAACGGCAATCAAGCCATATCGCCATTTCAATACCTAGCCACCATATCATTTGAAGATGCATACTATTTCTTTGGACCTAAGAAAGATCAGATCTTCCTTGGCGCCTTTCCCGACATAATGCCAAACCCCGATGTGACCTGGGAAACTTCGGAGCAAATAAACATCGGTGTAGATGCACGATTCTTAAATAGAAGACTAGGACTAGCCTTCGATTGGTATAGAAAAACAACCAAAGACTGGTTGGTGCCCGCGCCTGTGCTGGCAAGCTATGGAACTGGAGCTCCTTATATAAATGGAGGAGATATCAGAAACCAAGGTCTCGAAATTTCTCTCAACTGGAACGACAATATAGGCGACTTAAGCTATGGCGTTATGCTAAATGGATCGTACAACAAAAATGAAGTGCTGCGCATTGTAAACGATAAGGGAATAATTCGTTCGGATGTGAGGATCAGTGCGGGCACCGCAGCCTTTGCTCGTGCAGAGGTAGGGCACCCAATAGGATATTTCTGGGGATATAAAACAGATGGATTGTTTCAAAATGAACAAGAGGTGCTAGACTACAAAAACCTTGATGGCAAACAAATAATGCCCACCGCCAAGCCTGGTGATATGAGATTTGTAGACAGAAACGGCGATGGTGTAATCGATGATGAAGACAAAACAAGCATCGGCGATCCTAATCCAGATTTTGTATATGGACTAAACTTAAACTTTGGATACAAAGGATTCGACCTCTCAATGATAGCCAACGGAGTACTTGGCAACCAAATAATGAAGTCATACCGTAGCGTGGGCGACGCTCCTCTAGCAAACTACACCACCGAAATACTTGGCCGCTGGCATGGAGAAGGCACCTCCAACTCAATACCTAGAGTAATGAACGGCACGCACATTAACGTACAATACATTTCTGACCTTTATGTAGAAAATGGCGACTACCTACGTATGAGTAACATAACTCTTGGATACGACTTCAAAAAGCTATTCCCCCAAATGCCCCTACAACAAGTACGATTGTACCTTACTGCACAAAACCTATTCACCATAACTGGGTATTCGGGAATGGATCCAGAAATAGGAACCAGCACCGACGACTCCGGATCGGCATGGGTGAGCGGTATAGATGTAGGATTTTATCCAATGCCTCGCACATATATGATAGGAGCTAGCATTAAGTTTTAACAACAACAATACAATTAATACAATAACACATAATAAAGTATGAAACGATACATCATATATTTCATTGCTGCATTCACCATGGCTGGATGTAGTGATTTCTTAGACTCAGAAAACTTGGTCAAGAAAAACAACTCAAACTTCCCCGTATCACCCAACGATGCCTTGCAGTCATTGTATGGTGCATATTCCAATATGATTACCATTGAACCATCGCAGCATCCG
This sequence comes from Bacteroidales bacterium, assembly GCA_003851245.1. Lineage (GTDB taxonomy): Bacteria > Bacteroidota > Bacteroidia > Bacteroidales > Azobacteroidaceae > BHEP01. Next base: position 28,768 of record BHEP01000032.1, read on the forward strand.
CATCTGATAGCAGAAATAATGTCGGACGACCGATTTGGAGGAGGCGGACAAAACGATCGCGACCCACAAGCTACATCCGTATTTAAAGCCACTTCGGCAAATCAATTTGAAAATCTTTGGGGAAACTACTACAAGGGAATATTTCGTTGCAACATGCTCCTGCAAGGTTTAGATTTAGTAGAAAAATGGGATAGCCCAGAACAGAGAAACAAGATAGAAGGAGAAACTAAATTCCTTAGGGCATTCTACTACTTCAATATGGCGCGCATGTGGGGCACCATACCTTTGGTGCTCGACCCAGCACCACAAAACAAGCCTAAGGCTGGTGCAGATCAAATATTTGCACAAATACTAACAGACCTCAAAGATGCAATAGACCTACTCCCTGCACAGCAACAGCCAGTAGCCGAAATGGGACGAGCCACAAAATGGGCTGCTCAAGCACTTATGGCTCGCGCATATTTGTTTTACGACGGATATTACAACCAAAATGCAATGGCCAGTGCGCCTCTTGTAGAAGGAGCAAGCATCTCTTCGACACAGATAGTTGCATATATAGACGATTGCATCAACAATAGCGGATATAGCATGCTCGAAGATTTCAGAAACCAATGGCCATATTCGATAGACATTCCCGAAGCAAACTACAAATATGCCAAAGACAACAACCTAAAATGGGTGCGCGAAGAGGGTGCCAACACCGAAATAATATTTGCCGCAAAGTATTCTATACTAGGAAGCTGGATCACACCAAACTCCGATAAGTATAGCAACCAATTAAACCTATTCCAAGGATGGAGAGATCAAACACAAACTCCATTCGGCCGTGGATGGGGAATGGGACCAGTAAACCCTAAACTCTTTGCCGAATGGCCCGACAGCGACCCACGCAAAAAAGGATCTATCTGCGATGTCAATGATGCCAACGAAGGAATATCAGACTTCAAATGGGGTGGCGATATGCAATGGCAAGAAACAGGATATTGGCAGAAAAAATACATGCCCATCAACGTCACACGCAAAACATCCGATGGAAAGGACGAAATATGCAACTATAGCGCCGTTTTGTATGGCCGAACACCGCAGTTTCAACAAGACAACACGCAAGACATCGTACTCATAAGAATGGCCGACGTAATGCTAATGCACTCAGAGCTAACAAAAACTACGCAAGGCATCAACGCCGTAAGAGCTCGTGCCGAACAAAGCCCCATCACAGCATACTCAGAGCAAGCACTACGCCAAGAAAGACGCTACGAACTAGCTTTTGAAGGTATCAGATACTACGACATGCTACGTTGGTATGGCCCAGAAGCAGGAGTGACAATGAAAGAAAACATGACCGGAGCCGCCATCTTCAATATGGGAGCACAAACAACCATTAATGCCGACCGTGGAAATGGATACTTCAATCAACTAGATCAAAGACTAAGAGAAACAGGTGGTTTCCTTCAAATACCAAATCAACAAATAGAGCTTTCTGACGGTGTGCTTACGCAAAATAAGGGTTGGGAAGATGGAGCAAGTGTGATGTTTTGAACATACAACACAAGGAATCATTTATTAATACATTAAACATATCAAAATGAATAAAAAGATAATATATCACATAATTTCTCTGCTAGTATTGTTTTGTGCATGCGACTCAGTAGAAGATAGACAAGATCTAGGAAACGTACTTACAGAAAACCAATTGGTATTCGATCTCATACAGACTCCTGCTGGAAGCAACTCGGTAGTGTTTCAAAACCAAACAGCCAACATAATTCCATACTACGACTGGGGAACTGGCTTTTCAAACAAGCCACGCACCGAAGCCTACTTCCCCTTTGCAGGAGAATACACCGTCAACTTCACAGCCTTTTGTGCTGGAGGAACAGTAAGCACCAACAAAAAATTTACTGTCGATCAAAATGACCCCAATTATTTCGAAAACCCTATATGGAATCTCTTGACAAACACCACAGGCAAAACCTGGGTTTGGGCTCTCGATCATCCTAGCGGGCATCCATACGGCAACGGCCCCGTAGATTGCCTAGAACCAGGATGGTGGCAAGTAACAGTCGCCGAAATTGAAGGATGGGGAATAGCTCAAGACGAAATAACTTTCGACATCAATGGAGCTGCCAATTTCTCTATAAAAACCAAAGATGGAATCAAAACAGGCTTCTTCGATATAGGCGAAATGACCGTAGAAGGACAGGTATTCCCCAGTCTAAAAATCAGTGGTGCCACCATGAGTAGAGATGAAGATAAGTCGGGCCTTTATCATATAGTAAAGCTTACCCAAGACGAGCTAATAGTTCACCAAGAATACAATGTATCTATCTACAAACGCAAGGGATTCATGTATTGAAAAAACACACGATATTAATCAAAAAAGACTACTTGGAGTATGCTCCAAGTAGTCTTTTTTGTTGTAGTATGCCTCTAAAAAAAAACATAGTACAATAATTTAATGACATTTTTAAAACGTCAATACCTTATATCCTCCTTTCAGATAAGAGGTCAGAGGCACACCCATGCCCTTTACATCGTAGCCGAGTTCACGAAATTTATCAACAGCATCATACATTTTGGCACAGGCGATGCAGGCCTCAATTTTTACACCATCGGCTTTCATTTTCTCGATGTATGCCTGAATTTTTTCGTCGTTCAGGGTGAGTTTAGCCGATGCCCCCCAGATGATGAGGGTAACGTCATTGAACCAGCCCTGCTTTTTTGCATTGTGGGTGTACATAAAGATTACCGAGTTGGCTTGTTCGGGATTGTCGTTTGTCCAGACTACAACCAATTTATCTGAATTATCACTCACCGTTTGTGGATATAAATTAAAACTTACCAGCAGTAAGATAATTATTACTAGATACTTACCCATAATTTTATATTGTTAGTTGTTATTCTCAAAATATCCTGAAACAAGCTTAGGATTAGCGCCATTACAATCATTACAATCATTTGATTCATAATTTCTTAAAATTCTTCACTTTCGCTATAATCACTATTCTTAATCAACATATAAAAGCCGAAACTGGTAAGCCTAAATGGATATAAAGAGCTGGTATCGTTTGCTATATCAGCATTAAAAGAGCTAATCAAAAACTTAAATTCAATTTTTTCGGAACTTTCTATAAATGATATAGTTTCATCATTTTCTAGTGAACTGTCATGAATGATTCCATTTTTCATTAATGAGTCAAGTTCGTGTACAATACTCCTCTCCAAGAGTATGCTATCATTAAGAAGTATTTGTAAGTTTTGAGCCTCCTCAGTTATAGCGATCTTATAAATATCTTGTCCAACAGCAACTTTTACAGTGTCGTCGCTATTGCGAAACTTGTGATTTGCTTGGTCTCTGAAATGCATGGTTTGTTCTTCTACAAAATAATGGTATCCACTTACTGCGATAAGTCCTCTTCTCCATGGACTTTTGTTTGTATCGCGCCAGAAGAATCTTTCTTGCGCACGTAAAGAGGTATAGGTGTTTTTAAGTCCCAAAGCAGATGAAAATTCTGCATGAGAGTAGACGTAAGCAGCAGAATCTTGTTCTATATTCCATTTATGGGCAAGTTTTTCCAAAATACCATCGCTACAATCTGTATATATAAAGCTTATCATCTGATTGATTACTATGGTAGTACTGTCGTCGATTATTGGTAGAGGCTCTGCAATTTTTTTGTCTACAAGTATCTTGTTTTCTTCAAGGATGGTCTGCAATCTATTTATTTGGCTTCTTTCGGAAACGGAGAATACGCCCCATGGCCCAAAACAAGTCAATATACAGAGTAAGGAAAAAGTGGCAGGTATAAGTTTTATGTTTTTTTTCTTGCTTAGCATAAAATAAATAACAATAAAACTCAGCCAAAAAGTAGCTAGCATTACGTAGTATCTATCGGGGGTAATTCCATAGTCAATAATTCTGCGCCCAATGGCTACATATAGAAAGGCCAGCAAGGGAAGAAAGATCCAATAAAAATAAGATAAATAAGCCTGCACCCACTGATTATTTTTTTCGCCTCTCAAGGGCCATACAAACAAGCTCGAAAGAATGCCCACAGCCGCAAGAGCTAGAACGAGGTAGGATACCTGTCCTTGTGGCAATTGCCACATTATCAAGGTTTTTACAGAATAGGCATAGAGAATGAGAATATATAGGGCTACCAATGGCAAAAGTATGTACTGCGTAAATATTTTCAATGCCTTGGGATAAGAGGTCTCTGTTTCAAGGGCTTTTATGCATTTGGGTATGCCAGCAAGAAAAAAGATACCCCCAATAATACCAAAAATAGTGAAAAATAGTTCGAAGTAGATGATGTTATCAATATTTATTGCAAACAGCGATTCTATGGCAATAATAGCCAAAGAAATGCCTCCCCAAAGAGTGAAACAATATAAAAAAGTGGTTAAAAGTCGCAATATCATCATTTTGTTGAATTGCCAAAAAGCATTTAGATTGTTTTTATCACTAAATGCAGCAAACGAAATAGATATGATGGCTGCTATAAAAAGCGTTGTAAGCATCCTTAATTGATGATGGTCGAACTCTTGCATAAAGGGACTAAGATAGTAGTAAACGCCCACAAACGCCAAAACTACAGCCTGAGCATAGAGTGTTTTCCATCCCTTAGATTCTGCGAAAAGGAAGGCCGACAGGCAGGCAAAAAATGCTAGGCAAGAGAAAATACAAACCTTTAAGCATGTGTTGTAAAAACATCCTTGCTCGTAGGAATAGCCAATTTCTTGGCAGGTGCATATTGCAGCTACTGCCAAAACCAAAAGAAATACTAATAATGGAAATCGTAGAATGCTTGATCTTACTGAGTTGGCAATCTTATGTAGAGAAATAAATTTCATAGCGTATGTTTTATTTTTTTTATAATAATTCTTCAAAAGTACAACATTTTTTTTACGATACCGTTTTTTTTATGATACCATTTTTTTATGAGTAATTCTACCTTACTATAAATAGATTTTTTGCAGCGTCGATCAATGCCTTTTTGCCTATGATTATCCCTAATATTCATTTGTTCCAGACATATATCGACTTCTTTTTGTGCCCCAAATAGCGTGGCAATCACCAATAAAAGTAT
>BHEP01000033.1 GCA_003851245.1 Bacteroidales bacterium
GAAATATTTATAGACCAAATACTAAGAGCGGCAATAGTAGACAGAATAACACATAAGGCATTCCTAATTAATATGAACGGAAAATCATACAGAATAAAGGAAACCAAAGAATGGATGGAAAATAATCGTAAAAAACAAAAAATAATCAAATAAAATGAACTAGTTTTGTAAACGCAAACTGTTCACTTTTCAATTACTATACTGTTCACTTTCTAATTACTATATACACTCTTGCAAGAAAAAATCCAAATCGGCATCCTTACCTAAGCCCAACTTTTGCTTAAGCCTATAGCGCACCATATGTATTGTTTTGAGCTCTACACAAAGGTATTCTGCAATCTGTTTTGTCTCCATTCCAATAGCAAAGAAGATGCAATATTTCAAATAAAGCGCCGACATTTTCCCTCCGGACTTGCTCTCTAAGAACACCAAGAAATTCTCTCCAACATTATTTACCTTTTGAATATACAAATCCGAATTTGTTGTTTTAGAAATAAGCGCTTTCACCTCTAAAAAAATGCTTTCTACAGATTGCTTATCCAACTTGTTGCGCACACTGCTCAAAGCGTCTTCATACTTATTCAATCGCTCCGAATAAGAGGCTATTTGAGCATCTAAATCTTTTTTCTCTTTGACAAAGGCTTCAACTTCTCTTGTTTTGCCTTCAAGCTGCAAGTCCTTAAAGTGAACATCCATCAGTGCCTCATATTTTTCCAATTCTGCATTGACGGCTCTTTCTGCTTCTAAGTTAGCTAATAATTCGGCCTCGTCTTTTTTCAAATTAATTATCTGCAAGCGTGCAGCGTCGGACTTGCGCCGACTCCTAAAATACCAAACAATAAATAATAGAACCACTAAAATTAATACAATAATGCCGATATACATTTTCCTGATCTTGGCTTCAAAGCTATTAATCTCTGTAAGCCTAGATATTTCGCTTTCTTTTTTCTCTACTTCATATTGGGTTTGAAGCTCCATCATCACTTCATAAACATGCCTATCCATCAATTTTTTATTGTTATCATGGTGCTTTGATTCTGCATCAAATGCCTTTTTATAAAACCCCTGATCGGCATAAAGATTTGAAAAAGCATCGTAAATAGCCGCGTAATAAGAGTGATAGCCAGTGTCTTTCATATTCTCAATACAAAGGAGCGATTTTTTAAGGGCTAGCTCCGAGCTCACAAAATCTTTTTTATGCCTATAATACGTCCCTAAGATTAGATCCTCCGTACTTTTAAAAATATTATCCGAGTCTTGGGATAAACTAATGGCGAGGTCTAAATAAAAAAGGGTGGAATCTATAGCCGGTCTCATAGGCTCGCTTAAAAATATCTGTGCCTTAAACAAATAGTCGTAGGATATTTGAAAATTTTGACCCGGGTAAGGAGTATCAATACTCTTGAATCTTTGAATAGATTTGTCTATATACACACTCATGGAATCCAGATAAGACACCTTACTGCGATCCATATCATGGACAATCTGATACCTACGAGCTACAGTGCCATAAAGCAGGAGGTAGGAATCATCGTCGCCCATGGCAGGGGCAAGAACTCTCATCTTATCGATTATTGCATCGAGATTGGCAGTATCGCGTCGCTCAATATAAGCACGAGCCAGATCGGCGTACAAGATTATCATTACTGGCGTGGGAATCCCCCTCTCTTCCAAATACCTTACAGCCCTATAATAATGATTGTGAGCCCTACTTGGATCTGAGACTGTTAAATAATAAAGACCTGCATTATAATGCAGAACAGCCAAAACCGCCTTGTTGTCTATTTTTCCATCGTAAGTCATGGCTGAGTCAAGATAAATTTTTGCCTCTTCATATTGCATTGACCAGACATGCAATATGGAAATGCCAGAATAAAGCTTGGTAATAACATCTTTTTGAGGATATACCCTCGCTTCAGGCAACAAAACCTTTTGCACTTCAATCTGCTCATCCAGTGGCAAAAATTCTAAATACCCTGTAGTATGATAGCGTTTTATAAAATCATTGTCCTTGTTGGACACAAACTCCATAACTTCTTCAAAATTGCTCAAATCTTGAGATGCAAGAGAGAAGGTGAAAAACAAAAACATACAAGCAAAATAATTTTTCATAATACGTATAGATATTGATTTATGCTTGCAAAAATAATCACTTAAACTCAAAAAAACACGAAAAACACACGAAAAAACACAATTAACATTTATTAACATTTGCAAATAACAATATAATACTCACTATAAGCGATTTAACAAAATTGTACTAAATTAAATTGTAGAGGCTTGTAGAGCTCAGTATACCTAAACTACATCTAACTTTGCAAATATTCTAAGGCGGTAACTATCAAATAGGAATCAAGCACGCTGGCAATTAATAAAAAAAACAGAAACAATATGTCACAAAGAGCGAACAAAAATACCTATTATAAGTGAAACATATAAATTTTAGAAAACATATGAGCACCCCTGAAGAGAAGGTATACACTTATTTTTTTGAATGCCTATGCAAAATGCAGCCCCTAAGTGAAGATACAAAAAAAATGCTGCTGGAGGAAAGCAATTACATGCAATTTCCAGCAAGAAAACTTCTACTAGAACAGCCAAGCAAAAGCAAGCATATATATTTTATTGCAAAAGGAGTATGCAGGACTTACTTCACTGCAAACGAAAAAGAATATGTCACCAACATTGCTTGCGAAGGGTCTTTTTTAACATCCTATGCCAGTTTTTTGGGAGATGGCAATTCTTGCGAATGTATAGAGTCTATATCAAATATGGAGTGCATAGCCATCTCGCGCGCAGGCTTAAATAAGATGATAAATAAAAGTAGTGAAATAAATAAGATATACAAAAAAATACTCGAAACCTACATTGTCGAAAAAGAATTTATTCAGTATATTTGTCGGAAAGAAGATGCCTTTAATCGCTGCTCGTATTTTATGGGACAAAGAAAATACAAAGAGCTTATAAACAGAATCTCAACTATGCATGTGGCTTCTTTTTTGCATATGAGTACAGAAACGTTTTGCAGAATGAGAAAAAAAATATTAATTATTAATTAACTAAAAAAAAGAAAAATTATGCGAACTCTAGGAAACTTACTTTGGCTCATCCCTTGTTTTGGATGGGTATCAGCTATTTGGATGTACTTATTTGGCCTACTACTGACCATCACTGTTGTTGCATCTCCCGTAGGATTGGGACTCATGCAACTCGGCAAATTCCTTTTTTGGCCCTTTGGCAACAGTATGACCAGCAAAGATGCCGTAAATATAGAACAGAACCCCGCGTGGAAAGTGTATTCTACCATAGTCATGATTCTGTATTTTCCATTTGGACTTATCTACCTCATTGTTGCCATTGCGCAAATAATAGCGCTTTGTTTTACATTGGTGGGCATACCAATTGCAATGGTTCTTGCCAAATCTTTAAGCACCTACCTCAATCCTGTAAATAAAATATGTGTGTCGTCGGATGTCGTTGATGAGATAAACAGAAGGAAGGCTCAAGCCTACCTTGAAGGAAACGCCTAGCAAACTTTTGGACAAAAAAAGGAATGGGTAAAACAAATAAAGGCTTCCTTATAGATACTTATATTTACTCTAGGGGTGTGAACCCCTAGAATAGATTTATGAGCAAAGAAACTTTAATTAAGATAATGATAAAAACAAAACACCTTGTTTACTAAGCAAATTGTAATAAGTAGATAAATGGATAACTCTAAAAACAAATACAGGCGATTATTAATCAAGCCATAAAGTCTACAATTGCCCTGCTTCGAGCTCTAAGAGGTGTTTTTTTCGCCACACACCCCCACCATAGCCAGCGAGCTGACCATTGGCGCCAATTACCCTATGACATGGGATGAGAATAGACATCCTATTCCTCCCATTGGCATTGGCAACCGCCCTAATGGCCTTGGGTTTGCCTACAAGCTCTGCCTGTTGCTTGTAGGATATAGATTCGCCGTAAGGAATGTGGAGTAGAGCATCCCAAGCTGCCTTTTGAAACGCCGTTCCCGAAGGATACAAGGGCACAGTAAACTCCCTAAGCGAGCCATTAAAATAAGCGTCCAATTCGCATTCCAATCTATCGAAATGCCCATTATTCCCAGGAATAATGCCCGCATCAAACTGCTTAGAGAGGCTCTGCAATCGTGCGTCCAAGACCTCCCTGTCGGCAAACTCCAACAAACAAATGCCCTCCGCAAGTGCACAAGCAAACATGGCTCCCAAGGGAGTATCAATACGCTTAATATCTATTATGTGCTGATTTTTTGTGTGCTATCTTTTGCGCGCTGATCTTCTGTTAATCTCATTTTACGTGCTTCTCATTTTACGTGCGTCTTTTATAGAACACAAATATAAGCACTTTGAATGAAATCGACAAGCAAAAAAAACAATGTGTGTTTTATTAGACCAAAGCATGAGAGAATGTGCCATTTATTTTGGCTTTTTAACGAAAAAACATTATTTTTGCAACTCAAAGAACAAGAATTTTATTTTAAAACAGAAAACAAGAAAAAGATGGAAAAAAGATTAGCCAATCCGGCTCCCCTGGGACTCATGGGCTTTGCGATGACTACAATTTTACTAAACATTCACAACATGGGGTTTTTCCCTATCAGCGTAAGCATTATTGCAATGGGTATTTTTTATGGCGGATTAGCACAAATAATTGCAGGCATTATGGAATTTAAAAAAGGCAATACCTTTGGTACAACAGCATTCCTTTCTTTTGGACTCTTCTGGCTAAGCCTAGTAGCTATTTGGATAATGCCCGACATGGGCTATAATCTTGCTGGTGCCAGCGACGCAAACACCATGGGCTGGTATCTGTTTTTGTGGGGCGTATTTGCCTTCTTTATGTGGATGGGAACTTGGGGAGGACGCAAGGTGTCGCAATTTATCTTCTTTACAGCCACAGCCTTATTTTTCTTGCTGGCAATACACAATTGGACAGCCTCAAATGCCTCGCTTAGCAATTTCTTTGCAGTTGCTGCAGGATGCACTGGGGTTATTTGCGGTAGCGCTGCCTTCTATTTGGCAATGGCCGAAGTTTTGCATGAATCAAGAGGAAAGGTTATCTTACCTTATTAAGAAGTAATCTTAAATTTTCAGCACAAAAAAAGTGCCTCTCTTTTGGGAGGCACTTTTTTTATGATGAAAGAGATTCGTCTTTCATATCTATTTCATTTTTATCAGCATCAAAAAACTGATATTCTAAAAATCCTAAACTTTGATTAGGAATAATTTTCAAACTCGAGGTGTACTTCATTCGCCACCTCCATTTCAAGGAATAAAATCCTTGGTTTATAAATGCTGCAATGTAGGGATGCACATGCAGACTAAATTTCTTCACTTTTAATTTCTCTACTATGTATTGTATCTTGTTTTCGATGTTATCGGTAAACAAAATTGCTGGCTGTATCTCGCCTTTTCCAAAACAGGTAGGACAAGTTTCGGCGGTCACAAAATCTAATATAGGCCTTACCCTCTGACGCGTGATTTGCATAAGACCAAACTTGCTCAGCGGCAGTATATTGTGACGTGCCCTGTCGTTTTCCATTACTGTGCGCATATGATCGAAGAGCTTTTGTCTGTTTTCGCTCTCGTGCATATCTATGAAATCGACCACTATGATGCCTCCCATATCACGCAAACGCATTTGGCGAGCCAACTCTGTAGCTGCTGCTATATTTACATCAATGGCAGTACCCTCCTGACCTGTACTCAGCTTTGAACGATTACCACTATTGACATCAATAACGTGCATAGCTTCGGTATGCTCAATGATCAAATAAGCGCCGCTCTTGAAAGTAACCGTCTTTCCAAAACTAGCCTTTATTTGTTTTGTAAGATTAAAATGGTCGAAAATAGGTTCTTGTTCGCTATAAAACTTAACTATATCCACCCTGTCGGGAGCAATAACACTGACATAATCCCTAACTTCATTATACACATCCTTGTCGTTGATATGTATATTTTGAAAGGAGGGGTTAAAAAAATCTCGTAAAATTGCTACAGTCCTACCGGTTTCTTCAAAAATCAGGGACGGAGCCTTCATCTTAAGAAGCTTGGTCATATTGTCGTCCCATCGCTTTACAAGAGAGCGAAGCTCAGAATCCAATTCGGCGACTTTCTTTCCTTCGGCTGAAGTTCTTACAATAACGCCAAAGTTTTTTGGCTTAATGCTGTGTATCAACTGCTTGAGCCTAATCCTCTCTTCTCCAGATTTTATCTTCTGAGAAACGGAAACCTTGTCTCCAAAAGGAATAACAACAATATTACGTCCAGCGAAAGAAATCTCGGAAGTCAGTCGCGGCCCCTTGGTGGAAATTGGTTCTTTTACTACTTGAACCAAAACCTCTTCTCCCTGTGTTAGCAAGTCTACCACACTGCCATCCTTACTAATGTCGGGAAGGTGTGTAAACTTAGCTATCGCCGGAAGCTTTCTTTTATCAGCAAAACATGCCTTAAGAAACTTTTGTAGCGCATTAAAACTAGGACCTAAATCCTGGTAGTGAAGAAATGCATCTTTTTTGTATCCCACATCGACGAAAGCAGCATTTAGTCCAGGCATAAGTTTTTTAACCCTGCCCAGATAAACATTCCCCACAGCATAGCTTGTATTGCGCTCTTCTTTCTGAATTTCGACTAGTCGCTTATCTTCAAGAACGGCAATAGTAACCTGCTTGGATTGAACATCTATTACTAGTTCACTTATCACGATGTTACCTTAAATTAATTAAATTAAAAACACTAATTGCTTTCTGCTTAGACAAATAAGAACAAACTTATAAATACTTTTTAAGTTTGTTCTTATTCTGATAGACTATTTCTTTTTCTTGTGCCTATTCTTTCTAAGTCTTTTTTTCCTTTTGTGAGTAGACATCTTATGTCTCTTCCTTTTTTTTCCACTTGGCATCTTTAAAATATTTTATTGTTTATACTATTTTATTACAAAACTAAAAGCCTAAAAGCACATTATTTGCCTTGTAGGCTAATTCTCAACTTCTCTGCAAAATATTGAGAGGGCTTGAAGGTAGGGACATAACGCTCAGGAATAATAATTGTTGTGTCGTTTTGAATATCCCTAGCGGCTTTAGCAGCTCTTTTCTTTACTACAAAAGAACCAAAGCCACGCAAATATACATTCTCTCCACCGTTCATTGCAGTCATAACGGTATCCATAAAAGCCTCCACTGTGGCTAAAACTGAGGACTTATCCAAGCCTGTGCTTTTTGAAATTGAATTAACAACATCCGCTTTTGTCATGTCTGTAAAATTATTAATTTGTTTATTATCTGTTTTTTGTGAGCGCAAATGTACAACTTTTTTTCCTTACTAAAAAAAGAAAATCACATCATTTTAAAAAACATCCTCATTTTTAGGATTTTCTAAGTAAGTTTGTATTTAAATTTAGAAAATTACTGAGCCTACTAAGCATGCTACTAATAAAAAATGATGCTGCTAGAAATAAAATATCTATATTTCCTTGTTCAAAAAAAAATATTTTTTTAACTTTGGGGCGAAGTCTTAACTTATTAAAAATTCGTACTATGTCTATCAACAAAGTAATTCTTATAGGAAACGTTGGAAAAGAACCCGAAGTGAGGTATTTTGACAATGGCGGGGCAGTAGCAAATTTTACATTGGCCACTACAGAAAGAGGCTATACTGCTGCCAATGGAACAATAGTTCCTGACAAAACAGAATGGCACAATATTGTGCTTTGGAGAGGACTCGCCGAAATTGCAGAGAAGTATGTGCATAAAGGCTCTAAAATTTATATCGAAGGCAAAATTCGCACACGCTCCTATGACGATAGTGCTGGAAATAAGCGCTATATCTCGGAGATATGGGGCGAAACCATAGAACTTCTCGATCGCAAGCTGGAGGAAAAAACAGCAGAAGGTGCTGACAATCAACAAAAAACAGCAGATGCCTCAGCAAAAGCTCCTGAGGAAAAAGATCTGCCATTTTAGATCCCTAGGAAAGGAGGCAGCTCCCTAGAGGGCCGTTTCCTTTCTTTTATCTTTCACTTTTTTATCTTGTATTAATTCGTTTATATTAAATTCTATATTTTGGACTCAGACAGTTATTTATGTAATTTATTCCTGCAAATTCAGCTTATGCCACTAAGCTTCTCCTCAGTGGCAATTTTATTGAGCATAGTGCTCCTATTATTCATTTCAAGCGTAATTTCAGCGTCTGAAATAGCATTTTTCGCTCTTTCCAGCAATGAGAAAAATGAAATTGAAAAAAAAAATGAACCTGTAGACAATATAATTAGTGAGCTATTTTCTGATTTAAACTCCCTACATACCAGCCTATTGATTACAAACAATTTTGTTAATATTGCAATCATTATTTTATTTTCATTTGTTTTCAATCAGATATTCGATTTCTCTATGAATCCCAGCTTAGGATTTACATTGCAGATACTTGTGCTAGCATTTCTTTTGCTGATGTTTTGTGAAATTACTCCCAAAATTTATGCCCAAAATGACAGCCTGAAATTTGTGCGCAGAACGGCCCCATATATTAAGTTTTTGAAAAATATTTGTAGTCCCTTGAGTAAGCTAATAATGCTACTTGGAGACTTAATTAACAGGCTGTTTTATAAAAAAAAGAAAAATGTATCTATCAACAAATTATCTATGGCATTGCAACTCACTTCAGACGAAATTTCTGAAGAGAAAGATATGCTAGAAGGCATTATTAAATTTCGAAATAAAACAGCAATAGAAATAATGACCCCTAGAGTCGATATTGTCGAAATAGATATAAAAACAAATTTTACTGAACTTATAAATTTTGTTATACAAAGTGGATTTTCTCGAATCCCTGTATATGAGGAATCTCAGGAAGACATCCGAGGTCTTGTATACATCAAAGACCTACTTCCATACATACAGATGCAAGACGATTTTTCTTGGCAAGACCTCATGAGACCAGCTTTTTTTGTGCCTGAAACAAAAAAAATAGACGACCTATTAGAAGAATTTAGAACGAACAAAATTCACTTAGCCTTGGTTGTCGATGAGTTTGGCGTAACTTCGGGAATGCTCACTCTCGAAGATATTTTGGAAGAGATTGTTGGCGAAATAAACGACGAGTTCGACAAGGAAGAGATTAAATATATAGAATCCGAAGATGGCTCATACATATTTGATGCCAAAATACTGGTCACGGAGTTCTTTAAAATATTAGAACTTAATGCTGAAGACTTTTCTAAATTCACTGAAAATGCAGATACATTGGCCGGACTTGTCCTCGAAATGAAAGGAGCATTTCCCATGGAAAATGAAATTGTAAGTTTTGAAAACCACAATTTCCTTATCTTAGAAATCGACAAAAGACGAATAATTAAAGTAAAATATTACACCCAAAATAATGATAATTCTTAATGCCTATACTAACAGTAAGCTCCTCGCCTATCTGGGCTGTATGGGAAATTGAAGAATCGCCAGGAGAACTCTTAGAAATGCTTGACAAAAAAGAATTGTACACAAGCTTCCTAGAGCAGCATTATGCCATTTCACGCCAACAGGAATGGCTGGCAGCAAGGGTCCTACTAAAAAAAATGTTGGGAGAAGAAAAAAAAATAGAGTATCTTCCCTCAGGGAAACCATATTTGGCAGACAATTCGTATCACATAGGCATAAGTCACACAAAAAACTATCTTGCTATCATACTAGCCCCCAAAGAGGAAGTAAGCATAGATATTGAACATATATCGCCGAGAGTAAGCAAAATAAAAGAACGATTCCTAGCACCCCAAGAAATGGCTGCTATTTATAGCTCCAAAGAAAATATACACCTACTCCTCCATTGGTCGGCAAAAGAAACCGTTTTCAAAATACTGAACAAAAAGGAAGTTTCCTTTAAAGAGCATATCTTTGTCCATCCTTTCGAGCCCACAACAGATGGATATGGCTTATTTAAAGTTACAGAAAAAAAAACAAAGAAAAAAATATCCTTTGAAGTAAATTATGTGGTAAATTCAAAATATCTCCTTACTTTTACAAAATTGCAAGAATAAATCATCGCAAATAGAATATGCCCGACATCAACAAACACATAAAATCCCTCAGAGAAGAGATAGATACTCACAATTATAATTATTATGTGCTCTCAAGCCCCTCTATTTCTGATTTTGAGTTCGACAAAAAATTAAAGGAGCTAGAAGCATTAGAAATTGCTCACCCCGAGCTCTTTGACCCCAATTCGCCAAGCCAAAGAGTGGGCAGCGATATAAATAAAAATTTCCAGCAAGTAGGGCATCAATACCCCATGCTTTCACTCTCCAACACTTATTCTGAAACTGAGGTCTTAGAATTTTATAACAGGACACAAAAATTACTCAAGGAGGATTTTGAGATTGTAAGCGAACTAAAATACGATGGAACCTCCATATCCCTCATCTACGAGCAAGGCATATTAAAACAAGCCATCACCAGAGGCGATGGCAGCAAGGGCGATGACGTTACTGCCAATGTGCGCACAATAAAAAGCATTCCCCTAAAATTAAGAGGTCACGATTTTCCTGATAAATTTGAAATTCGCGGAGAAATTCTCATGCCATGGCCCGTTTTTGAAAGCCTCAACGCCGAAAGAGAAGAAAATGGAGAAGCCCTATTTGCCAATCCTAGAAATGCTGCGTCCGGCACACTAAAGCTACAAAACCCCTCAGTGGTGGCGGCAAGAAGGCTTGATGCCTATTTCTACTACCTGCTAGGAGAAAGCTTGCCCGAAAAAGGACATCTCGAAAACTTACTGAAAGCTAAAGAATGGGGATTCAAAATCTCGGAATACACAAAAAAACACACAAGTATTGAAAGTGTTTTTGAAAATATAAAATTCTGGGATATAGAGAGAAGAAATCTCCCCGTGGCTACCGACGGGCTTGTACTAAAGGTAAACTCCCTATTGCAACAAAAAAATTTGGGCTTCACCGCCAAATCTCCACGATGGGCTATTGCCTATAAATTTCAAGCCCAGGAGGCGCAAACGATACTCAGGTCTGTAGATTTTCAAGTGGGAAGGACTGGTGCAGTCACCCCCGTAGCCAATTTAGAACCCGTACTCCTCTCGGGCACCATCGTCAAGCGTGCCTCTCTACACAATGCCGACATAATAGCATCGCTAGACCTACACCTTGGAGATATGGTATATGTAGAAAAAGGAGGCGAAATAATTCCTAAAATAATAGCTGTCAACAAAGAGGCTAGAATAGCCGGTCGACAAAAAGTTGTCTTCATAGAAAACTGCCCTCAGTGTAGCAGCATACTCATCAGAAAAGAGGGCGAGGCTGCCTATTATTGCCCCAATGAAGACGCTTGCCCCCCACAAATAAAGGGCAAAATATTGCATTTTGTTGGGCGAAAGGCAATGAACATAAGTGCCGGATCTGAAACTATTGAGCATTTTTTTAATGCCAATTTGATTAGCAATGTAGGCGACTTATTTTCCATAAAAGAAAACGACATCGTCCATCTCGAAGGCTGGGGAGAAAGAAGTGCCTCGGTATTTTTAGAAAGTATTGAGACCTCAAAAAATACTCCTTTTGAAAATGTGCTATATGCCCTTGGTATAAGATTTGTGGGCGAAACGGTAGCCAAAAGATTGGCATATACCTTTCATGATATAGATAAACTGGCAAAAGCCAATTTGGAAGAGCTGGTGGCTGTTGATGAAATTGGCGAACGCATTGCGCAAAGTCTCCTTGATTTTTTTGCCAAAGAGAAAAATCAAATCTTAATTCAAAGACTAAAAGATGCGGGGCTCAAAATGGAGATCGACGAAACTCGGCGCATAGAAAAAACAGAGATGCTCAAAGGGCTTACGTTTGTAATCTCTGGAACTTTTCAAAAACATTCGCGAGACGAGTACAAAGACTTAATAGAAAAAAATGGTGGGAAAAATGTGGGCTCCATATCTTCTAAAACAAATTATATGCTGGCAGGAGAGAATATGGGACCCTCGAAATTGGAAAAAGCACAAAAAATAGGGGCGGAAATTATAGATGAAGAAACTTTCTTGAAACTCATAGATAAAGAGGGCCTATAAAAATTAGATTTTTCGACGCTCTCAAGGCTGATAACGAAGGGAGTTTGCCTTTGCAAATGACCTAGTTAGAATCCCGCAGACAAGGAAGAAAAAGCAATTTATAGAAATCTCGTAAAGTTGACAAGTAATTAACTAAGCCATAATAATTATAATATATGTTTGAGTTCATTATTAAAAATAAGATAAAACAACATAAGGAGCAAGATAGAGAGAAAATTTTTAAGAATTTAGAAAACATAAAATCTATAATAGTACTCTTTGAAACCAACAAGTATGAGTATGCGGATGCCTATGTTAAAAAATTCCAAAAAATGGGGAAGAAGGTCAGTGGATTTGGATATAGGGTAAACAATGATAAGCTGGATTATTCAAAAACACCATATTATGTAATTGACAAAAAAACGGACATCGATTGGAAAGGTCTTCCTACCAACAAGTTCTACAGCCTACTCGACGACATAGACTGCGATGCAATGATAGATCTAAGCATCAACGAGCATCTTTTTCTTGAGTTTATGGTAGCTTATGTCAAAGCTCCTCTTAAAATAGGGCTTAAAAAAAATGAACTCCAGCTCTATGATTTAGCTATTGCCAAATCCTCAGAAAACATTCCCGAGGAAGTTTTTCCGGTAAACGAACTTGGAGAACCCATTATTTTTTATTTAGACTCCATACAATCGACGAATAAAAAGCAATAAAAATACTTTTTGTGCTTTTATTGCTAGTGTTTTGATTATTTTATGGCTTTTTTACCTACTTTTGTATATCATTTTTATTTTCATGGGACAAATTAACTTAAAAGGAGTGGGAGTTGCCTTGATTACTCCATTCAAAGAAGACGAAAGCGTTGATTATAAGGCTTTAGGACGACTAGTAGAATTTCAAATACAGAATAATACCGACTACCTTGTGGTATTGGGCACTACTGCTGAGACTCCTACTCTCACTGCCGACGAGCAGATTAATATCATCAGAACCGTTATTGAAAAAAATAAAGGACGCATACCCATCATTCTGGGTGTGGGAGGAAATAATACCAGAGCTCTTGCAGAAAAATTAAAGAATGACGATTTTACTGGTGTGGATGGTATTTTGTCGGTAGTTCCATATTACAACAAACCCTCGCAAGAAGGAATTTATCAGCACTACAAAACCATTGCTGCTGCCACCTCCTTGCCTATCATACTATACAATGTGCCCGGAAGAACAGGGGTTAATATGAATGCCCAAACCACACTACGAATTGCTGCCGAATGCAAAAATGTAATCGCAATCAAGGAAGCATCGGGCGACATCACTCAGATGGATGATATTATAAAAAATAAACCCAAGGATTTTGAAGTTATCTCTGGCGACGACGGCATAACATTTCCCCTCATCACCCTGGGCGCAATTGGCGTAATATCTGTAATTGGCAACGCCTTCCCCAAAGAATTTAGCAAGATGGTGAGGCTGGCTCTCGCTGGCGATTTTGCCAATGCTCGCACCATACATCACAGCTTCACCGAACTCATAGAGCTCATTTTTATAGATGGCAACCCCGCGGGAGTCAAGTGTATGCTACACATGATGGGATATGTAGAAAACAAGCTGCGACTGCCCCTGGTGCCTACACGCATCACAACCTACGAAAAAATTAGAGAAGTGCTACACACGCTCAATATCAAGTATTGATACTTCACTGATACTCATTATTTAGATGAAAAGTCCTGAAGAGCTTAAAATTGTGGCCGCTAAAATGGAGCCTCTATTTGTACAGTTTTATAAGAAAAACAAGAAAAAAATAGAGAAGATGGATGCCGAAATTCACTACCTCCATCAAAAAATATCGGACAATACAGACTGTCTTGCCTGTGCCAACTGCTGCAAATCGCTAGGTCCTGCAATATACGACAAGGACATAGAAAGAATGGCAAAGGCCCTAAAGATGAAACCCTCGGCCTTCGTACAATCGTATCTCAAAATTGATCAGGACAATGATTATGTTTTTCAGTCCATGCCATGCCCCTTTTTAATGCCCGACAACTATTGCTCTATTTATGAAGCCAGACCCAAGGCCTGCAGAGAATACCCACATACTGACAGAAAGAAGTTTTCGCAGATATTTAATCTCAGCATAAAAAACACCCAAACATGCCCCATAGTATTTGAGGTATTGGATGCCCTGGTAAGAAAAAAAATCTAAGCAGACTGAGCTGGCATCAGCAAACTCAGCCTGCCAATTATTATTATCGTGGAATTTTTGCTAAAACCTCAAGCAAGTAATCCCAAAAAATAGACACGCTAGCAATCTCTACTTTTTCGTCGGGCGAATGCGGGAAGCATATCGTTGGCCCAAAAGAGATACAGTCCAAATCGGGATGAGACGAAAGAATTATTCCACACTCCAAACCTGCGTGCATCACCAACACCTTGGGATCTCTTTGAAACTTTTTTGTGTAAACATCTTGCATCAAGGACAATATAGACGAATCGGCTTGTGGATCCCAACCTGGGTAGGCGTTGCCAAATTCTACCTTGGCACCAGCAAGAGCAAAAACACTTTCTAGGCTAGAACAAAGAGCCATCTTTTTGCTCTCCGAAGAGCTGCGCACCAATATTTTTATTTCTATAATTCCCTCCGCCGATTGAATCATGGCTAGATTAGACGAGGTTTCAACAGTGCCCGGAAATGATGACAAATATCCTATTACCCCATTTTGACAGGCCTCAACAGCATTTATCAAGTCGTCTTGAATTTCTTCGGGAATAAGTTGCGGCGGCAGGTCTACCTTCTCGGCAGAAAAAGATATATCGTTTTCTACTCCCTCAAATTCCACATTGAAAATAGCCTTGTAGTCAGAGACCAATTCCCAAAAACCCTCACAATCGTCATCGCCAGGAATGGTTAGCAAGGCGCTTGCCTCCCTAGGAATGGCATTGCGCAAAGACCCCCCATCGATAGATGCCAATCGTGCACCATAGTTTTGTACTGCATCTTTGAGAAATCTAAACATCAGCTTGTTGGCATTGGCTCGTCCCAAATGAATATCTACGCCACTATGACCGCCTTTCAAACCTGAGAGTTTTATTTTTATGCCTATATCGCCCTCAGAAATATGCTTGTCGTCTTGATACTGAAAAGAAATATTGAGGTCGGCTCCTCCAGCACAACCTATAGAAAATTCGCCCTCTGTCTCGGAATCAAGGTTGAGTAGGATTTTTCCTCGCAGAAAACCCTCGATTAGAGCAAAAGCCCCATACATACCCGTCTCCTCATCAACTGTAAAAAGTGCCTCTATAGGCCCATGCTGCAAAGAGCTGTCTTCCAATACAGCCATCATTGCCGCAAGTCCAA
The DNA here is from genome assembly GCA_003851245.1 of Bacteroidales bacterium. Classification (GTDB taxonomy): domain Bacteria; phylum Bacteroidota; class Bacteroidia; order Bacteroidales; family Azobacteroidaceae; genus BHEP01. The sequence goes on from BHEP01000033.1 coordinate 15,409, forward strand.
TGCCATTATCGGCACCCAGAGTTGTTCCATTGGCCCTTACCCAGTCGCCATCGATAATAGCCTCAATGGGGTCTTTAGTGAAATCAAACTTCGTGTCACTATTTTTTTGGGGCACCATATCAAGATGACTTTGCAGGATCACCGTCTGATGGTTTTCCATGCCGTGGGATCCAGGCTTACGTATTAAAATATTTCCTCCCTGGTCTGTGAGTGTTTCCAAACCCAAAGATTTACCGAAATATTCCATAAACTGGCTCACCTGAGCCATCTGTCCCGAAGGCCTGGGGATCTGTGTTAAAGCATAAAAATGATGCCAAAGCCTGTTTGGTTGTAGTTGAGGAATTAATTCTTTTGCCATAATTGGGGTCTTTTGAAATGAAAATGTTCTGTAAATATACGATATATTTTTTACTTCATGAAGAATGTGGACAAATTAAAATCATTTTTTAGTTACAGACAAGGCAAAAATACCGTAAATACCACAAAGAATAACCCATAAAGACTGAATAAAAAATACGGCAAATGCAAATGCCCGGGCAGATTCGTCGGCAACGCCTAGTATCACCAATGAGGAAATAACCATGAAATGCCAAGCTCCTACCCCACCTTGCGTGGGTGCTGCAACCCCTAGGCTACTCATAGCAAAGACAATCAAGCCCGCAACAATTCCTAAATCTCGTGTAAACCCAAAAGCAAAAAAAGTTATATAGAAATAGCAAAAATAACCCACCCAGATGCCTAGAGTATAGAGCAGAAACAAGGATTTTTGCTTCATTTTCCAAACAGCTTGCAGACCATTGCCGATACCAACAAAAAAACTAGTGATTTTTTTTATAATGGCGCTTTCTTTGAATATTTTAAATATTAAAAATACAACTCCTACCGAAGCTACGATTCCAACATATAGCCATACCGATGAAAAAATTCTTTCCAAAAATTGCAATATGTGAGGGTTTTGATCGAAATAGCTCACGAAAAATCCGATATTGAGAATGCAAGCTCCCATTATAATTAGGGCTACAGCAATTGTATCAAAGAGTCTGTCGACAATCAAAGTCCCCAGAAGCTTAGAGAAAGGAATTTCTTCTTTTTGGGATATCACTCCACAACGCCAAACTTCGCCAGCGCGAGGCAAAACAAAATTTATAGCATAGTTGCCAAGTACCGCATAAACAAGATTTGAAGTCTTGGGCGAATAGCCCAAGGGACTTATTAGTAATTTCCATCGAAAGGCCCTAATAATATTTGAAGCCAAGCCAAACAAAAGAGAGAACGCAAGAATGCCAAAATTTGCATCTTTAATCATGCTCCACATGTCATCAAAATTAGTTTCTCGATAAAGCATCCACAAAACAACAAAGCCAAAAATCAAGGGTAAAATAATTTTTAATGCCTTTTTTAATCCTGAAGGGATCTTTTCCACTTCTTTTTCTTTCTCTATTTCCATATAATTTAAATAATTGATAGTTGACAATTTCAAAACGATAGCTGACAAGTTGCAAACATAGAATTAAGCAGAAACAAGCGCTCGCTCATTTATTATCTTAACATTATTCATTAATTTACCCAAAAAACACTATCTTTGTAGCTTGCAAAGGTAATCAATTTATAATAATTTATACTAATTTATTTGAAAGCAGTAAGACCAAAAAAATCTTTAGGGCAACATTTTCTCAAAGATCTGCAAATAGCGCAGCAAATAGCTGCAACGGTATCGCCTTACGATGGTATCCCTGTATTGGAAGTAGGCCCTGGCATGGGCGTGCTCACGCAATTTTTATTGCAAAACAAGGCCAATCTTTCTGTTGTTGAGCTCGATTGGGAGTCTATAAGCTATTTACTAAAACATTACCCTGAGCTAAAAGACAAAATTATTGCCGACGATTTCCTAACCTTAGATTTAGACAAGCTCTTTGCCGACAAATTTTGCGTCATTGGCAATTATCCATACAATATTTCCACTCAAATATTTTTTAAGATCTTAGACTTTCGAGAGAAGGTTTGCTTTTGCTCGGGGATGATACAAAAGGAAGTTGCCGAAAGAATAGCGTCTAAGCCCGGCAAAAAAGCCTATGGAATTATTTCGGTGCTACTCCAGGCATGGTATGATATAGAGTATCTTTTTACCGTCGATGCCAAGGTCTTTGACCCACCCCCCAAGGTACAGTCGGCAGTTGTGCAACTCACTAGAAACAATCGTACTAGCCTTGGTTGCGACGAGCGTTTTTTTAAGATAGTGGTGAAAACAGCCTTCAACCAGCGCCGCAAAACAATGCGCAATTCGCTTCAGCCACTACTGGGAAAGGGAGCCCCTATATTCTCATTGCCCGTATTTGCTCTTCGACCGGAGCAATTGTCTGTAGAAGAGTTCGTAGAACTTACAAATTTGGTGAAAGAAAATATGCCTAAGCAGCAATAAAAGCCCATTTTTTTAGAAATTCTCCCATATGAGAATCTAATTTTATAAATTTTGAGAATATGTCAGAAATCAGACTATTTTATCATAAAGATGAAACGATAAGACTCAGTCGCAGCATAGATTTCCTTAAAGAAACTCCCACTGACCATTTTTTATGGATAGACCTAAACGATGCCGACGAGGAAATGGAATCGAGGTTGGAAGATTATTTGAAGATATATATACAAGATGAGGAGGAAATAATAGAAATTGAAACCTCTTCTCGATATATCGAAACAGCCGACACACTGGTAGTAAATACCAATTTTTTGGTTAGCTCCTTTGAGAAAAACCCTGTATCTTTTATACTTAAAAATAATATTCTAATCTCCGTTCGCAGCGAGGAGCTGGGCTCTTTTACTGATACTACAAAGAAAATATTTGCAAACCCCAAAAACTATCCCACAGGATACCATGTGTTTGTAGGAATTCTGGAAACCCGCATTGATTTTGATGCGGATATGATTGAAAATATTACCCAAGAAATTACCAACCTTAGTAATAGCATTCAAGAAGCCGATGAAGACATACTCCTACAAATAAAAAACTTGCAGGAAAAAACAATGATGCTAAGAGAAAACATAATCGACAAGCAACGATCATTGTCCAATATGTTGAAATCTAGCCTCATCCCTGTAGAATTGCACGACAAATTAACAATATTGATTAAAGATATAAACTCCTTGGTAGAGCATATACGCTTCAGTTTTGACCGACTTGATTACTTGCAAGATACCTTCTTAGGTTTTGTTAATATAGAACAAAATAAAATTATAAAGATATTTACAATTATTTCCGTTATCTTTATGCCTCCAACACTCATTGCCAGCATTTATGGAATGAACTTCGACCTCATGCCCGAGCTACATTGGGAATATGGCTATATTCTAGCAATAGGCTTGATGATCGTTTCGTCTTCGAGTATTGTGATATATTTCAAGAAAAAAAAATGGCTGTAAATAATACCATGCAAATTGGCTATATGCAAACTTAGAGTATCTACAACAAATAATTATAAAAGCTATAAACTAATCAATTTTAAAATTTATGAAAACTAAAATTCTAGCATTCGCAACAGCAGTACTAATTTTTGGTGCCTGTACGACAAAAAACAAGGAGGATCAAGGGCAGGCCGACCAAAATATTTCGGCACTAAACCTCGATGCCTCCAAGTTTAAGAGTAAAATAGATGGGAAAACAAATGCCCTATACCTAATGAAAAATGCCAATGGCATGGAAGTGGCAGTGACCAACTATGGGGGGCGTATTGTTTCGGTGCTAGTGCCCGACAGAGATGGCAAGATGCAAGATGTGGTTTTAGGCTTTGACAATATCGCCGATTATACCAACAACAACAATAACTTTGGTGCTATTATTGGTAGATATGGCAACCGTATTGCACATGCAAAATTTGTGCTCAATACTGCAGCATTTACACTGCGACAAAATAATGGCCAAAACTGCTTGCATGGAGGGCCCCGAGGCTTTGATACTCAGATGTTTGACATCAGCCAAGCAGACCCACAAACTTTGGTATGCACCTATCTTTCCAAACACAATGAGGAGGGATTTCCCGGAAATTTAAATGTCACTGTCACTTATACTCTTAGCGACGACAATGCCCTAGCCATAAAATATGAGGCTACTACAGATAGGCCTACAGTGGTAAACCTCACCAACCACTCCTATTTTAATCTTTCGGGAGATGCCAACAACACAATACTTGATCATACTCTAGTTGTAGATGCTGATACTTACACGCCTACTAATGAACAACTTATACCCACGGGTAAAATTGAAAAGCTGGCTGGGACTCCTTTAAATTTCAAGAACCCCACAGTAATTGGTCAGCGCATTGACGACTCGAGCTTTATTGCTATAAAATATGGTATGGGCTACGACCACAATTTTGTGCTCAATAAGGCTGGGGATATGAATAATGCTGCAGCAAAATTGGTTTGCCCTTCCACGGGTATTTCTATGGAGGTATTTACCAACGAGCCTGCCATACAAGTATATACTGGCAATTTCTTGGATGGCACTATGAAGGGTAAAAATGGAGTCACTTACCAAAAAAGAACGGCTATTTGCTTAGAAACGCAGCATTTTCCCGATTCTCCAAACCAGCCTCAATTTCCTAGTACTGAGCTTCGCCCTGAAGGGAAATATCTGAGCCTCTGTACCTATAAATTTGGTGTAGAGTAATATTTATATTCTACTTCTACGTAAAGATAAAAAACAGCCTGTGCACATAAAATGCACAGGCTGTTTTTTTAAAAAATATCCTTCCCTCGGCTAGCTCTTTGACAAGGGAGCTAGCCCCCTTGCGAAACTAATTATTGCCTAGCTCAAACGAGAATTTAAAACCCGTTCCTTGAAGTTCGCCACGCTCAAAGCCCGCAAAAATGCCAATATTGAAAATAAAATTGCCAAGTCCGTAGCCAAATTCCGTGTAGGAAGCAATGGCGGGGGTGTAGAGCTGGCTAAAATAAAACCTCTCACTAAAAACCTTGTTTGCTGCTGGTTTGAACAATTGCAATAGCAGCAATGGCGACTCATACATGCCATGCAGCTGTATGTAGGAGTTGGATGCATTATACCAACTATTTGGCAACAGCTGAAAAACTCCCCCTATACCATCATTCCAAGAGCGAGGGAAATTGTGCCGAGAAAATTTTGCGAAGTCGGCAAAATAAACCGATTGCGTGTTGGTAAACATTCCCATACCTGCATAATATTGAACAGAGCGCAAAAGGCCCAAGCCTATTTTTTGCTGAACGTCAATCTCCACAAGCTCATACTCACTATTGCTACCCAACAATCCCTTCACGGAGCGAGCATATTCCACGTTGAAGGTAGGGAAATTGGACCATAAATATTCTTTGCGTTTATTGTTGATTCTATAGTACTGAAAGGGAGTCCATGTGAGGCTAACCAAGGGAGTGAAAGAACGATAATTTTCGGTAATCAATTCTTCTATATCAGAGTTTATTTCTTTGAAGTGCAGGGGGCTGGGCTCAGCCTTTACTACCGGCGTATAATAGTGATAATCAAATCCTAAGTCCAGTATCAGCCCATTGCGGAGCTCATTTCTGTGGCGCATAGAAAAATAAAAGTGCTGGTAATAATTTAGTTGTAGGCTGTCGAAATTGAAACTTGAATCGGCAAGGCTCTCATTTATTATATCAATTCCTTTGGAGCTAAAGGAGCTATTTTTATTGCCCACGGAAATATTAAAAGATCCAAGTTTTTTTGGCTTGTAAATCCAAGTAAGAGGCATGCGAACAAAAAGTTCTCGGCGCTTAAAAACATACTCTAATCTAGGATTGAAAGATAACTCCTTGCCAGAGGCTGCATTAAGCTTACTGATGCGCAAGTCCTGCTTATAAACAAGGCCATTATGTCCAGAATATCCGAATTTTAAGGGGTTGATAAGTCCCGAATAGCGCATACTGTGTCCCCCCAAGGAAAACCTCTTAGGCATTATTGTGCCCCTGGCAATATTCAAAAAAAATACGTCGGCCTTACTTGTCTGCTTTGGATCGGCCTCAAGATTATTTGGACTAGTGTCGGAGTTCAGCAAATTCAAATCGTCGTCGCTGAGCTCAAGAGCCCTATTTTGGGCCCAATATAAGGAGTCGTGATACAAGGAGCTTGCCTCTAGCTTATTGTTGTAGTGCCGACTTAGGTCTAGTTTTATAGGAGCATTTGTCAAATCTTGGTCTTTTCGTTTTAGCTCTGAATATTGGCAGTAAGAAGTAAAATTATTCAATACCCTGCTTCCCAGCAAGTGGGTATGTAGCTCAAGATGGCTTTCTATGGGCAACAAAAAATTATGCTCAGCCATTCCAAATTTCATCTTAATATTGTATGCTGAGAAATTCCACTTCCCTGAAAAGTCAATTTCTGCAACATACCAATCCTTATCGGCAATATAAATATAACCACTCACAAGTTTTTGGGTAGACACCTTGGGCTGGACACGTATTTTATGAATACGCAGGCCTACAGAATCTAAGCAATCTTCATAAAAAAACCTGTAATAGTTAAAAGCATTGCTGGCTATGGGCATGAGCACCTCTTGATTGAAAGATGTTTCCTGATAAATATTGACTTTAAGAAAGCGCATTATTTTTTCGCTAATATCATCAGTATCTAAACCCCTACTATTAAAAGCCACAAATTGTTGATTGTAAAAATTTGGTTCCACAAACTCCGTCTCAATCACAGCCTCCACAAAGGCCTCTTTCTTACGTCTGTCGGCAATAAAATATCCGGGGAATAGTCTAAAAAAGATTCCTTTTTTATCTAGCTTAGCTGTTCCCTTAAGATAGGTTTTACAAGAATATTGTTCATAATATTTTGCCAATTGTGGAGCACTTAAAATAACATTTTCCACAATATACCTAGCCTGTTGCTCCTGCTCTTCACTAACTGTAAGCGGACGGTCTTTATGAACATCGGGAGCCATTGAAGAAAAAAAAACAAGCAACAAACTCAAAATAGATAGAATCATACCCTGTCTAAACGCATGGAGGCTTCCTTCCTTAAGGTAGACTTTCCTTATCTTCATTATTTTTTTATTTTTTTAGAAGCATTCTCCAAAAGTACTACAATTTTTTATCCCAACAATTTTTTTTGTATACTTAAAAAATTGTATCTTTGTAAGATAGCCCTTATCCTAACTAAACCTCCCGCCTATACACTTTTCTATGGGGCTTCAGAGTCCAAAGTTTTAGTCCAAAGTTTTAGCCCAAATTTAGATGTCCTTTTTGCTTGTCCTTTTTGCTTGTTATTATAAAATATATTGTATCTTTGGCATCGTCAATTACTCATTGCTCACGGTCTATGATAGAATCTGTCTTACTAATATTATCCATCTTGTTTTTTATAAGTATATGGATTGGCAAGATAGCCAGCCGCTTTGGAGTGCCCGCCCTACTCCTATTTTTGGGCGTAGGCATGTTTTTCGGCAGTGATGGCGTGGGCATTGTGTTCGACAACCTAAAATATGCAGAAGCCATTGGCACTATTGCCCTCTGTATAATATTGTTTTCGGGAGGACTCAACACAAAATTTTCTGAGGTAAGGCCCATACTCAAACAAGGCATTGTCTTATCTACCCTGGGCGTTTTAATTACTGCTGGCATTGTGGGAATATTCACTTGGTGGCTCACAGCCTCCCTATTTCCCTCCTTGGGCCTAAGTTTGATGACCGCCCTACTCCTATCGTGTATCATTTCTTCTACCGATTCGGCATCAGTATTTGCCATTCTTGGAACCAGCGATTTGAATTTGAAAAACAACTTACGCCCAACGCTTGAATTGGAGAGTGGAAGCAACGATCCCATGGCTTATGTGCTCACAATAACTCTCATACAGCTGATAAAAGAAGGTACTGAGCTAGACCTCTCTTCTATTGCATTTTCCATTGCAACACAACTGCTCATAGGATGCTTGGCGGGCTATATTTTGGGGAAACTCGCCATCGCTGCCATCAACAAGGTAGATATTGAGAATGAGGCTTTTTATCCCATCTTGGTATTTGTCTTTTGTATATTCATTTTTTCATTTACCTATTTTATTAAAGGCAATGGCTTTCTATCTATATACGTTGCAGGACTCATTATAGGAAACAAAAAATTTGTGCACAAGCGCTTTACTATTAAGTTTTTTGATGGTATTGCATGGCTCAGCCAGATACTAATGTTCCTAACATTGGGCCTGCTGGTAAACCCCAGAGAGCTGCTCGACGTGGCTCTTCCCGGACTAATCATTGGCCTTTTTATGATCTTCTTTGCCCGCCCAATTAGTGTATTTCTTTGCCTTGCGCCATTCTCCAAGATCACGGTCAAGGACAAACTTTTCCTCTCCTGGGTAGGCTTGCGCGGTGCAGTGCCCATTATTTTTGCTATCTACCCTCTCACCGCCAACATTCCCCATGCCCGTTTTATTTTCAACATCATTTTTTTTATGACTCTGCTTTCTCTCCTTCTCCAAGGAACGCTACTGAGCAAAATTGCCCGCTACTTAAACTTGATAGAAGAGGTTGAAGACCCCAAACAAAGCCAACATTTCGATAGCGTATTTACCGAAGATGCCGGCTCTGTATCTGCAGAAATTACAATAAACCATTCGGCACTACTGCATGGATCTAAGCTCATGGATATGCCGCTGCCAGAAAATTGTGTGGTAGTAATGGTGAAAAGAAACGAAACGTTGTTTATTCCTAGAGGGAAAAGCGAATTGCATGTAGACGATAAGCTTCTCATCATCACCGACAACGAGCAAGAACTTCGTGATGCCTGCAACCTAATGAGTATTGATGGATTCCTCATACAGTCCTAAAAAAAACTACTCTCCATATACCTTGCGCAAGATGCTATCGCCCACCATAGGCCGATAATGCTGGTCTTCATAGTACTTGGTCTTGGATTCCGTCAAATTATTCTTGCCCGTAAAATCGTATACAAACTCTTTGCCGAAAATGGCTTGTAAACATGACAAATCCTCAGAATTAATTTTTACCTGGTCGTACGAGGGGTTTACAACAATCTTATAATGGGTATGGTGCTTGTCGAAAATGCGCTTTATATCGCACATCATCGCCATGTGTATGTCCTTGACACGCAAGTTGGCATCGACAGTTTCACCCCTACGCTCATAGAAAACATCGCCCAATTTGGAGTAATACGCCTGGGAGTCGTCGGCTATAGCTCGCTCGCGATACGCAAGGGCATGATTGTTGGTTATAGAATCGACTTCTGCTATTTTCCTAATAATATTAAATTCCTGATTTCCTGTAGCCCTATACCAATAGTACTGTCCAAAAACAACAGGATTGAGAAAGGCCGCCACAAATTCTTTTTGAAAGAGCAGTCTGCTTTCTCCAGAAATGCAGGGGTGTTTTATAAACAGGTGCCCCTTATGGTTGCTCGATCGCTCAAAAGAACAATCCCTACACACCATAATAATGGCATTGCTAATGGGGCTCCCTACAGAATCCAGATACCGTATCTTCTTGTGCATGCCATACATAGACTCCGAAGAGGCATCAAACATAAAAGGACTACTGCCCACTGGCAAGTAGCTGCGCCAGCTCTCGATATTGAGCCCATACGTTCGCGAACTACCAAAAACAAATGAATCGTAAGCATGCCTCTCCCGATTTTGGAGAAATAGCTCGGTAGAAACATAGTCCCTATTCGTTGCCAGCTCCAACAAAGAATTGTCCGCATATTTGTACACCACCTTGAAAGGGTCGTCGTAGAAATATGCTGCCAACAAAAGAAGTATAGGAACCAAAAGGAAGAGAGTAAACCTAGCAAGCGTTTGTAAGAAATATTTCATGTTATAAAAAAAAAATGAAAATGAAAATTAGTGAGGCTGATTGAAACTGCTTAGAATTGAAAATAAATAAAAGTCTGTTCCGAACCCGAAAAATAAATAATCAAAAGAACCAGCATATAATAAAATACCCAGCGCCTGCTGCGCGACCAGCTGCTTCCAAAGGCAAACAAGGCATGGGGCGTAGCTCTGCCTATCCATTCTATGGCATAGAAAAACACAATCAAAACGCCAGTAATGGATTGCCATTTTACACTTTCTATGCTAGGCAGTGTAAAGAGTGTGGGCGAAAAAACCCCTGCCAAATAAGATAGTGCATGATCCATGTTTTGAGATCTGAAAAATATTAGTGCCAAGGCCACCAAAATAAAGCTTCGCAACATAGACCCCAATTCCCTCAAAGAAGGGCAAGACTTGCCCGATGCCACCACATCTAAATTTTTTCTGTTGGTTTGCAAAAAAATAGAAGGCATCATGTAGAGGGCATGAAGAAAACCCCAAGCCAAAAATGTCCAATTGGCTCCATGCCAAAATCCTGTAACAATAAAAACAATAAATACATTCCTTACCTTTAGCCACAAACTACCCCTGCTTCCTCCCAAGGGAATGTAGAGGTAGTCGCGAAACCACGAAGATAGCGAGATATGCCAACGCCGCCAAAACTCGGGGATGCTTCTCGAAAAATGTGGATAAGCGAAATTACGCTTTAGATCGAAACCAAACAAACGGGCGGTGCCGATGGCGATATCCGAATAGCCAGAAAAATCACCATAGATCTGAATGCTGAAAAATAATGCGCCCAATACCAGGGTGCTGCCCGAATGCTCTGTAGAATGGTCAAAAATACTGTTGGCAAACTTTGCGCAATTGTCGGCAATGACGACTTTCTTAAATAAACCCCATAATATTTGTCGCAGGCCATCAACAGACTTTGTCCTATCGAAAGTTCGTGGACCTGCAAACTGTGGCAATAAATTGCTGGCTCGCTCTATGGGCCCTGCCACCAGCTGCGGAAAAAAACTTATGAAGGCAAAAAATGAAACAATATCGCCCGAGGCCTTTATCCTTTGCCTATACACATCGATAGAGTAACTCAATGCCTGAAAGGTGTAGAAACTAATGCCGACGGGCAAAATTATTTGCAAGGTATGCACATGAAGTTCTACGCCCAGCCTGGCAAAAACCTCTACAAAGCTTTCAATAAAAAAATTGAAATACTTAAAGAAACCCAGCACCAAAAGATTGATAACTATATTGCTAGCATTGACCACATACCGCACACGCTGACTTTTACTCCGCTCTATAAGAATACCACTGGCATAACTACTAAATGAGGTAAAAGCTATGAGTAATAAAAACTTCCAGCTCCAGCTCCCATAAAACACATAACTCGCCAAGAGTATAAATAAATTTTGCCGACCCAGATTGCCCTGAAAAACAAACCAGTATAAGCAAAATACAATGGGTAGAAATATAAGAAATTCAAAAGAGTTAAACAGCATACTACCTATATTTCCGTGCTAGCATAATTCCCGTACACTGTTTCTGCCTCATGCAGTAATCGATGAGCGTATCTCCATCTTCCTTCACCATACCCTTGCTTGAAGCATGAATAAAGCCCAAATCACTGCCCTGCCAACAGGCTATGCCTAGATGAGAAACATCCAAGCCTGCTATAGAGGTGGTGAAACAAATAATATCGCCATCCTCTATTTGTCCTTGAACAGCCAATATATTGCCCTTGGGAATATAGTAATACTCTCGCTCATTGATATGCTCTTCTATAAGTCGCATGCTATCTACGAGTGCCGGATTTTCTTTCAGAGACTTATAAAGATGAGCATGCTTGCTCATAAAATTCACCTTCTTATTCCACCTTACACCTCCTAAATCCTTGCTTATATCTCGCAATATGCCCTTCGATTGATTGTCGGCAATCCAATCGCAGGTGTAGTGCAAGCGCGACAGGTAGCCATCAATATGCCCTCCTCGGTAGCGCACTCTCTGCAAGTTGGATGCAAAAAGCGCAGTGCTCTCAGAGCTGATATAATCTTTTTCGCAGGCACTCAAGCATAGTGCCAGGCAATTTTCAACAAGACTCATGCAGTCCACCTCACTAAGGTTGACTACTAACTGCTCCTCGCTATTTATCTCCAAACTTGCTGCAAGATAGGGCGTACCCACAAACGAAAGAGCCTTTTGCAAGATGCAGTCGTGAGTGTATGCACCCTCTGCTGCAGTATAAATACCCCTGTCCGAAACGACATCTTCCGACAGCACGAGCCCAAGCGAGCCCAAGGCAAAAAATGAAATAATAAATATTAATTTCCTCAAATATATTTCCATCTGTTTTTTCTTTTCCATTTTTTTTCTACCTTTGCAAAGATAAGCATAAAATAGCTTATAAAAAACGAGCATAAATTATCTTTTATATTAATAAAATTAATTGCAAATGTATACCCTCCAACTAAAAACTAAATTAGCATACTTTTGCTTAGTATTCATAGTGTTAAACACCGCCTGCAATAGTAGTAATGATGACGATTATACTAACATAAGACTGGAAACAATTGCTCAATTGCCCTCTATTCTCGACGGAATCTCTGGCTTGAGCTATTTTAAAAATGGCAGCGAATGGCAGCTATGGGGCCACAATGACAGCTACAGAAGCCCAAACATATACAGAATAAACCCCCTCAGCGGAGAAATTATACAAACCATAGAAATAGAAGACGACGGGAATCCTTTCTGGAATATGGATTGGGAGGATATGACAGACGACGAAAACCACATATATATTGCCAATACTGGCAATAATATGGCGGGAGATAGGGGAGCCAACGTAGAGAATGGGAGAAGCGACAGCCTAGTAATATACAAAATTGCTAAAAGCAAAATACCTGCTTCCACAACAGGAAAAATAGAAAATAAGGATGTTGAGAAAATTTATTTCGCCTACAAAGAGCAAACGCCGCCGCTAAGCAGACAAGAACCCAACGATACAGAATACGACTGCGAGGCAATAGCCTATGCAAATGGTAAAATTCATCTGTTTACTAAAAATTGGAAACATAGCCAAACCACTCACTATGAGCTCCCTATAGAAGCAGGAACATATGTGATCGAAGCCATAGAAACAATACAGCTCGAAAGTTACCAATTGGTGACCGGTGCAGACTACAAAAATAACCGACTATGCCTTATTGGATATTCTACAGGACTACAAACCTTTGCCTCCGTTTTTGACGGACTTGAAGCTAGCAATTTTAAACTCCTGCAGGCAAAAAAAAGAAGCAATCTTGCCATTGGTGCATCATGGAGATTTGGACAAATAGAGTCGCTTGCCATAAAACCCAATGGTGATGCCATATTTGCCAACGAAAAACTTATCCCCCCTGAAACTTTCAACAACAGCCCTATACCGCCTGCACTTCACAGCCTCAAGCTATCGGGTCTATAAAAAAGCTGCCTAAAACGAACATTGCATGCGCAGGGTAAATTTATTGCCCTGCGCTTGTGCTTTTTGCTCATTCGATCTATACTCATAGTAGCACATAAGCGACAATATATTGCTAAACTTCCAAACACCACCCACTCCTAGGGTACTTACAGCCAGATCTGCTGCACCCAACAAGCCTGCTGCGCTTTCTGTGCTGGCCTCTATAAGCATTGCGTCCACCGAGGTGTTGGGATCATAAACATCATACTTCAATACCAAATTTAGGGGGGAAGCGCCCAAGGACTGTATAAAATAAATATAGTAGCCTGCAAACGGGCGAATAAAAATGCCCTCGCCACCACCCTTGTCTACCTCTGTGCCCCAAGCGTCTAGCGATGCGTAATTGGGACTGCAGCTAGACATCCTCGTGCCTGGCTGACTGCCTCTAAGATATTCCGCCCGCAACTGACTGCGACCAATGCTCGTAGCCATACTCAATTGAGCATCCAAGCCCCAGTAAGATCTTTTTGAAAAAGAACCTACCGCTACCGATTGCTCTACAAACCTATCGCCTTGCATCAAATAAGCCTTCTCCCTAGCATTGTAAACTCCCCCATGATAAACCGAAGCTCCTACGCCCATATGCAGACCCGAACTAAGCGCCTTAGAGGATCTGAGGTGGGCTATAAAGTCTTTCTTATTGTCGGTGTCGAGATTGATGCCATTGCCGGCAAAAAATCCCGCATCCAATTGTAGCAGGTGCAAGGGGTGACTTGCCGGAGCTTGCAGGCTTAGCGATGCGCCCATATCTCGCTCCTCAGGAAAGAGTGTGGCAAACACCACCGATCGTTCGGGACTCTCTCGGCGCGAAGAGGAGTAAGAAATTTCATAACCAAAGGGCCTATCAAAAATTCCAGCCTTAAAACTCAGGGTATTTAAAAAGGGTGCCGACACCTGAAAAAAAATGTCCTTCACACCCACTCCTTTTTCTGTTATATCCAACTGAACAAGTCCCCGATACAGCGATTCCCTATAATCCAGCTTTATGCGACCTCGACGAATACCTAAGCGATAGGTAGCATCATCGACCGACTCATAGATTCCTTGAACTTGCATATAGCCCGACATTTTTAATGCCGCGACCTTCCCCGCAGCCTCCTCCAATCGTAATATACGCCCCTCAAGCTGCGAGGCATGCGATATACTGTCCTGAGCACTCAAATACAAACTTACTAAAAAAAAGAAAACCCCTAATAATACAAACTTCATATAATTTACCTAATTTTACAATGCAAAATAACAAATATTATATCACAAAATAATTACGATTTAATAATTATCTGTAATTAATGATCATACAATAACATCGCCAATTACATTATTAATAATCCTGCCAAATGGCAAGAAGATAAATTTTATAAAGAATAAATAATTAATATGGAAGTATACAAAGCATCCGCTGGATCGGGAAAAACATATACCCTTGCACTAGAATACATCAAAGAGCTTATATTGTCGAAAAATAATTATGCCCACAGGCATATACTTGCCGTTACTTTTACCAAGGACGCGACGGCAGAAATGAAAGACCGAATACTCGCAGAACTATACGGACTGGCTTTTGATTGCGCCGACAGCCTAACTTTTAAAAAATCTATGCAGCAATGCCTACTACTCAAGGGGCATAAATTGTCGGACTCGCAGATACGAGCCAAGGCGAAGGCCGTACTCGATGCTATACTCCACGATTATAGTAGACTATACATAACTACCATAGATAGCTTCTTTCAGAAAGTGCTCAGAAACCTGGCCCGCGAATTGGGTAGCGGCTCCAAATTCAACCTAGAAATGAATAGCATGAAGGTGCTAGCCGAGGCCGTACATGCAGTGATAGAAAATGCCAATCAGAAACCGCAAGTACTAGAATGGCTTACCACATACATAGAAAACAAACTCGACCAAGATAGCAATTGGAGGATACAGCAAGATATTCTCGACTTTAGCAGATGCCTATTCGACGAGTATTTCCAAGAAAATGAACATCTCCTAAAAGCGCAAATTAAAGAAGATCCCAAGATTTTCCAAAATCTATGGAAGCTAGAAAATAATAAGCAAAAAGAGGCAACCCTCATATTTAGCAAGGCCTACAAAACATTTGCCCAAATATTAATGCAGCACGCCCTCGAGCCCGACGATTTTAGTAGAAAGGGAAATGTTATATCCTTTGTAAAAAAACTTGCCGATGCCGACTATGCCAGTGCTAAAATTGGACAGACTATTGCCGACTGCGCCCTAGATAATGAAAAATGGGCGGCGAGCAAATCTAAACACAAAAAGCAAATTGCCATTCTCGCCGACCAGCAAATGATGCCCATACTAAACCAATGCCTAGAAACGCTCACTACCTTCAATACCTCCCGAATGATTACCGCCAACTTGCATCAGCTAGGACTGGTATGGGATATATCGGAGGAGATAAGCCGACAAAATGCCGACAACAATAGATTTATGCTAGCCGACACGGCATTGTTTCTCAACAAAATGATAGACCAGGCTGATGCGCCTTTTATATATGAGAAGATAGGAGCACAGATAAAGCATGTGATGATAGACGAGTTTCAAGATACCTCGAGACTGCAATGGGGAAACTTCAAATCGCTGCTAGCAAATATCACTGCCAACAACGATTTTAGCCTAATTGTGGGCGACGTTAAACAATCGATATACAGATGGAGAAATGGCGATTGGAGCATCCTCAACGATATTGAGAAGCAGCTGCCAGTAAATATACACTCCCTTTCGTTCAACTACAGAAGCGAGCGCGAAATTATCCTTTTCAACAACGATTTCTTTCTTAAGGCAGCACAAACGCTAAACGAGAAGTTTATTGCCGACTTTGGCTCTATATTCAAATCGCCTTTTGCCAGCACCTACCAGAGCGAGGACTTGCTGCAAAAATCGCATAAGAAAGAGAGGCTAGGATATGTCGCCCTCAAACTCCTCGAAGACTGCAAAGAGGAGGGTGGATACGCCCAAATGATGCTCGACGAGACCTTGGAGCAAATAAAAGAGCTGGAGCGCAAAAATATACCCCCGCAAAAAATATGCATACTATGCCGAACAAATAAGCATATCATTGCTATTGCAGACTTCTTAGCCTCCAAAAAATCAGAAATGCCAGAGCTGCAGCAAAAAAAATACCTGGACATAGTGAGCAGCGAGGCCTTCTTATTAAAATCTTCGCCCGCCCTTAAGATACTTATCCTTGCCCTCAGAAGTCTATGCGAGCCGCTAAACAAAATACACCGCAGCTGCCTACTAAAAGTAATGGACCAATCTAAAGTATATATAAACTGGGAAGATATGCTGCTAGAAAAAAACCTGGCAAAAATTCCCCTCCTCGAATTAATTGCAATACTCATACAGAAGCTAAATCTAGATAGTCTCTATGGGCAAAGCGCATATCTATTTACCTTTCAGGATGCTCTCAACACATTTCTAAAACAAGCGCCTGCCGACCTATACTCCCTGCTATATTTCTGGGATAGCGAATTGCAGTTCAAAGCCGTACCAGCGGGCACATCGATAGAGGGCATACAGTCCATGACAATACACAAGTCAAAGGGTCTACAATTCGACACCCTAATAATCCCTTTCTGCGACTGGGATCTGTTTCCTGCCAAAAGCCCTATAGTATGGTGTGGATCCAAAATGGGCGAGTACAAGCTGGCACTACTCCCCGTAAGGTATACGAAAAAAATGCAAGACACAGTCTTTATTGACGAATATAGGGAGGAAACAGCAAACGCATGGATGGACAACCTCAACCTACTATACGTGGCTTTCACTAGGGCCGAACGAAATCTTATTGTCCTAGGCAAAAAGAAAAAAAAACTTGAAAACCTCGAACAGATAAAAACTGTTGCCGATCTATTGTATTATGTAAATGAGGCGCAGTACGATTTCTCCCGCGGCGAACTACTGCCCCCTGACGAGAAGCTAGTGACCGAAACCGACAACATCCTAAAAAAAACTATCAAGGCAATTCCTAGCATCTACAAAAGCATGCCCCTAGACAAGAAAAAATCAATCTTCAAGCAGTCTAATCAATCGCGAGAGTTTATTCGCAATATCAAAGACGACATCAAGGACGACATCAAGGACGACAACTACAGCAATCCTGCAGAGGCACAAGACAAACAATACATTAAAAGAGGAAACCTCTTACACAAGATATTTGAAGGCATCAAAAGGATGTCCGATATTCCCCTGATGGTAGAGAAATTTGCCAGCCAAGGGCTAATACTGCCCAATGAGAAAGACCAATATATAGATAAAATTACCCTCGCCATCGTAAGCAGTGGCAAACAAGAATGGTTTACCGACAAATATGCCGCCTTCAACGAATGCGAAATTATTTGCCAGCAAAATGAATGTGTAGTGAGCAAAAGACCCGACCTGGTGCTATGCAATGACAAAGAAACAATTGTCGTAGACTACAAATCGGGGAAAATAAGACCCGAACACCACACACAAATTCAAGAATATGTAGACTTGCTCAAACAAATGAATTTCCCAAACCCCTGGGCCTATATATTTCCAATTAATTAATTTGTCCCGCAACGTCCCTACGGATTCTAC
>BHEP01000034.1 GCA_003851245.1 Bacteroidales bacterium
ACAGTCAATCCCATTTGGCCAATTTGGTAACCGCCCTTTTATTCTATACTTTTATTCTATACTTGTATTGCATAGTTACATAAGCATTCACTATTGCTAAAAAATACCAACAAACACGCTTGTTTGCTAAAAGCATAAATAAAACTCCTCTAGCAAAAACACAATCTCTTTTGAGCCTCTTGTCGGATTCGAACCAACGACCCCGAGATTACAAATCACGTGCTCTGGCCAAACTGAGCTAAAGAGGCAAATAAGCAATTTCGCCCCCTAAAGTGGAAACGGCTGCAAATTTAGGCATTATTTTTGAATAAAAAAAATAATACCTAAATTTTTTATTTTGTTCTTTGCTTTTCTTTGAATTTCAATACCTGTTTCTCCAAAGCTTCGACAACATGGTCTAAGGCTTCCTCAAAACTATCGGCTGTTTTTGTGGCAAAAAAATCCTGATTGGGAACATTCAATTTCACAGACACGTCTTTGTTATTTGCAGTCTCTGGCTTTATAACCTTCAATACTACGTCTGCTGATTGAATACCCTCATGATATTGCTCTAACTTACTTGTTTTTTTTTGAATAAAAGCCTCCAACTGTTGGCTAAGTTCAAAATGAATGGGCTGAATCCTTATTTCCATAACTTTCGTTATTATATGATAAATATTTGAAGATAATCAATTTAAGCTCGCGGATGAGCTTTTTGATATACTTTTTTCAATTCTTCTAAACTAGTATGCGTATATATTTCAGTTGACGAAATGCTTTGATGTCCCAGCAATTCTTTTACCGAATTGAGGCTTGCCCCATTATTTAACATTGCCGTTGCAAATGAATGTCGCAAAACATGTGGACTCTTTTTCTTTAGATGCTCTATTGATTGTAATTTTGAATTTACCAATCTATATATGAGATAGTTTGTTAGTGGCCTACCGTCTTTACGAACAAAAAAAGCATCGCTCAAGGCAGAAACCTCTTGCTCTCGCAATTGCAAGTAAGCAGACACAAGCTCTTCCAAGGACTCCATTAAAGGAATTAAACGCTGCTTGTTTCTTTTTCCATTTACCCGCACCCAATGATTGCTCATATCAATGTCGGAAATCTGAAGTCCAAGTAACTCTGCACATCTCATGCCCGTAGCATAAAAAAGCTCTAAAATCAAACTATCTCTCTGCTCCTCAAATGTGATACCCGATTTTAAGCTGTCAAGCAAATCCAACATTTCCTTATCTCTCACAAAGTGAGGTAAGGATTTATTAATTTTAGGACCAGACAAACTCCTAACAGGATCTTTTTGTATGCAAGCAGTTCGCAACAAATATTTATAAAAAGACTTTAGCGTACTTAACTTCCTATTTACAGAGAGGCTTGAATAAGCATTGTCCATCAAATAAGCCATCCACCTCCTGACCTGCAGTGTTTGCACACAAGACATATCAGAGACTTGATATTCATCATACAAGTAGTCTTGAAACTGACTCAAATCTCTTTTGTAAGAAACGACTGTATGATTTGAATATTTTTTTTCAAACTCAATATAATCTAAAAAAGTCGGAACCATAAGTCTGCATTATAAATCCATGAAAAACAGTCCAAAGAATGAGGAGGAATTAATCCTCTATCTCGTTAAGTTTTTGCACGTAAACAGCCTTAATCTTAGCCTTACGAGCTACAACAGAAGGTTTGATAAAAGCTTGTCTTCTTCTTAGCTCCTTAACGACCCCTGTTTTTTCAAACTTTCTCTTGAATTTCTTCAATGCTCTTTCAATGTTTTCTCCCTCTTTTATTGGAACAATAATCATAATTTTTATTTATTTAAATTTAATTTAATATTCAATGTACTCATTCTTATGATTGTCTTAAGAGGAGTTCTAAAAATTAGACTTTTCTACGCTTTCAAGGGTGATAACGAAGGGAGTTTGCCTTTGCAAATGACCAAGTTAGAAACCCGCAGACAAGAAATAAAAAGCAATTTTATAGAAGTCCCGTTAATAAAAACCATCATTAAGGGCTGCAAATATAAGGTAAAGTTTGCGTATTGACAAGTTTATCTCTATTTTTTTGCTCTTTTGCATTCACATTTTCATTAAAGTAGGGTTTAAGCTAAAAATATTACAATAAAATGATTAGCTTTGCCAAAATAATTGCCTTATTCTCAAGGTGAGTTTTTCAATAGTCTAAGCCAAATAAAAAAAATGACGCAACAACAGAAGGCAGATAATAAACAAGTAGTCCTCGATAAGAGGTATCTACGGATGGCGAAGATATGGGCTGAAAATTCTTACTGCAAACGCAGGCAGGTTGGTGCTCTTATTGTGAAAGACAAAATGATTATCTCGGATGGGTATAATGGCACTCCTGCGGGCTTTGAAAACATCTGCGAAGATCAAGACAATATTACCAAGCCTTATGTATTGCATGCAGAGGCAAATGCCATTACTAAGATGGCTAGTTCCAACAACAGCAGCCAAGGAGCTACGCTTTACGTGACGGCCTCCCCCTGTCTTGAATGTGCTAAACTAATTATTCAAGCGGGCATCCTTAGAGTGGTCTATGGGGAGCCTTATAGAATTGATGAAGGAATAAAATTGCTACAAAGAGCTCTAATTGAAGTTCTGTACATTGATATTGAAGAGCAAATATTAACAAGCAAGTCTAAAATTTAATATATAAATGAGTACAAAAAAATATTTTTGGGGAATACCTATCATTATACTTTTCGCACTACTTATAGGCTTCTCCCTTGGAAACTACTTTGCAAGTAAAAACATAGGAAACAAACTGTTTTTTTCTTCTGGCAATAAAATAAATGTCATTCTCGACATAATCAATCAAGATTATGTCGATTCCGTCAATGTTAAGAATCTCGTAGAAGAAGCCATTCCCAAAATCATAAACGAGTTAGACCCTCACTCAAATTATATCAGTGCCGAAGATTTGGAAGCTGTAAATGAGGAACTCGATGGACACTTTAGCGGCATCGGCGTTCAATTTTCCTTACAGCAAGATACTATAATGATAGTAAGCGTCATCAATGGAGGGCCTTCGGAGAAAGCGGGCCTACAGGCGGGCGATAGGGTTGTGACAATAAACGACTCCATTTTTGTTGGGCCAAGTATCAACAATGAAAAAGTGATGAAGAATCTAAAGGGTGAAAAAAACACATCTGTAAGATTGGGTATAAAAAGGTCCAATGCAGACGACTTGATAGCCTATGAGATAATAAGAGGAGATGTGCCTGTAAATTCGGTAGAAGCGGCTTATCAGGTAAGTGATGGAATTGGACTAATCAAGGTTTCCAAATTTGGCAAAACAACAGAAAACGAATTTGTGGGAGCAATAGCCAAGCTTGTCAATCAAGGCTGCGAGTCGTTTATCATAGACCTAAGGCAAAACACTGGAGGACTCTTGCATGTGGCAATAAATATGGCCAATGAGTTTTTGTCAAAAGGAAGTTTGATCGTTTATGTTGACGGCAAAGCTTATCCTAAAAATGAGGCTTATGCTGATGGTTCTGGCTCTTGCCAAAACTCCCCTTTGGTAATACTTATGGACGAATGGTCAGCGTCGGCAAGCGAGGTTCTGGCAGGAGCTATCCAAGATAATGACAGAGGACTTATTATTGGTCGCCGCTCCTTTGGCAAGGGAATGGTTCAGGACCAAATTGCGCTTTCTGATGGATCGGCCCTACGTCTTACAATTGCTAGATATTATAGCCCCTCAGGGAGGTGTATTCAGAAAAAATATGAATTGGGACAAAACGAAGACTATGAGTTGGATTTGATGACGAGATTTTCTCATGGAGAGTTTGACTCTCAAGACAGCATCAAACAAGAAACAGACTTAGAATATTATACTATAGGAGGACGAACTGTTTACGGAGGAGGGGGCATCATGCCCGATATTTTTATTCCCAGAGACACCATAGGAACAACATCCTACTACAATAGCCTAGTAAACAATGGCATACTCCATGAATTTGCTATACGCTATACCGACAACAATAGAGAGAAACTCAAAGAACACAAAGACTATGAGTCCCTTTGGAAATACTTGAAATCGCAGCCTCTATTAGAAGAGGTGGTAGAGTATGCTACATCTAAAAACATTCGTAAACGCCCAACTTTAATCAACATCTCTGGCAAGCTAATAAACAATCTAGCTCAGGCCTATATTATTCGCAACATATTTGGCGACGAAGCATTTTATCCCGTTTATTTAAGCGGAGACCGAGTAGTTGGCAGAGCGGTAGAGGCCATCAAAAAGGGAGAGGCCAAAGATATAGCCAACAATAATTAAGGAGGCAATCTACTGTATAAATTTAGGCCGTAAATACTATATTGGAAATAACCTTTAAGCCAGCTGATTTATTTAGCTTTTCTATCAGCATTTCCCTACATAGGCTCAACTCTGTACGTAAAACAGCTGAGGATAGACTGACGTAGAGAACTTCTTTACTGATATAAAGAGTATTGGTGTATTGCGCTACCGACTTACCCAAAATTTCAGGCCAAGCTGCTAGCAATCGTGTTTCTGCGAGTTTTCTTTGTAGCAAGGGGTTCTCCTCAAAGACCTCCTTCAATATATCACTTATCGACTGTGTGTTTTTTCTCCTCATTGCCGTGTGGGTTCTTCTGCGCTAATAATTCCATTGCTCACCTGAAATATTTTATAATCGCTACTTATATTATTTATTATCTCATCCAAATATAAGCGGTTTGTATCTGTTACAAATATTTGACCGAACTGCTCTTGCGAAACAAGTTCAATAATTTTTTCCACCCTTTTTGCATCCAACTTATCAAAAACATCATCCAGCAATAATATTGGTGTAGAAATGCCTGTATTGACAAAAAAATCAAATTGCGCCAATTTTAGTGCTATTAAATATGTTTTAACCTGCCCCTGCGAACCAATCTTACGAATGAGGTGCTCTCCTAAAAGAAAATCAAAATCATCTTTATGGATTCCTACCGAGGTGTAACCTAGAGACTTATCGCGCTCACGCCTATTCTGCAGAAGTGATATAAGACTGTCGGCAGCCAGCTGAGATTGATACACGAAAGAAATGGCCTCTTCTCCCCCACTAATATATTTATAAAAAGAATCAAAAACGGGGAAGAAACTAGAGACAAAAGAACCTCGCTTGGTATAAACTATAGCAGCATTTTCTTGCATTTGCTCCTCTATAATATCATATAATACGGGATCCTGAGCCAAGTGGCTATCTTTAAGCAATTTATTTCTTTGAACTAGCAGCTTATTGTAGGCAATCAAAGCTATCAGGTATTCTTTATCATACTGCGAAATGACTAGGTCTACAAATTTTCTTCTCTCTTCGCTCCCCCCCTGAATCAATTCGGTGTCTGCGGGTGAAATCATCACCAAAGGCAGCAATCCTATGTGCTCGGAAAGACGAGCATATTCTTTTTTATTGCGCTTGAACACCTTGCGCTGTTTGCGCTTCAAGCCTACATAAACATCCTCTATTTCTTTACCAAAACTATAAGAGCCTTGCAGAACAAAGAAGTCCTCTTGGTGATTTATCAAATGAACATCCGATAAATTTGTATGATTTTTACAAAAAGACAGAAAATACAAGGCATCCAGCAAATTTGTTTTGCCCATACCATTATCACCAAAAAGACAGTTTATCTTGGGCGAGAAAAACAAGTCGGATTGGTGAATGTTTTTGAAATTTATTATCGACAGTTTACTGATAATCATATAAAATAATTGCAAAATTATAAGAGCTCAACTATTGTTGGGTTCAAGACAGGGTTCAAGATAGAGTTCAAGACTTGTAGAAAGTATCAAACAGAACATTCCAAAACCCTCAATATTTTTAGACCAAGTGAGATCAAAAACACAAAAGTAATTCAAAATATCAAAAAAGATGCACTAAAATTTCTTTTATTATCAGAAATGGATTACTTTTGCGTGTTGTAAATACAAATGAGAGAACTAGAAATAATAATACATATTCAAATTCAAAAAGACAATGTCAACAAAATCAAGTGACCCAAGGAAAAAAGAAGAAGCCAATATTGGCGAAATTCTATCTCAATCCGAAACTTTTATCGAGAAGCACAAAAAGCAACTCATTTATGGTGTTGGCGGCGCAATTCTAGCTGTGGTAGCAATCCTTGGAATAAAATATGCGTACCTTGAGCCTTTGGAGAAAGATGCTAAAGCGGCTATGTTTGCATCCGAAGCCTATTTTCAACAAGAACAATGGGATATAGCACTAAATGGAGACGGTGCAGGAACTATTGGTTTTGAAGAAATAATAGATCAATATGGATTTACTAGCACCGCCAATTTGGCTAATGCCTATGCTGGCATTTGCTACTACCATAAGGGAGATATAGAAAAGGCTCTCAGCCACCTAACAAAATTTAGCGGCAGCGACAAAATGCTTTCGCCATCTATTGCCGGACTTGTTGGAGACTGCTATGTAGATTTAGGACAAACTCAAGATGGCATCAATCAGTTTAAAAAGGCTGCATCTAAGGCCGACAACGATTTGATAAGCCCCATATATTTGAAAAAAGCGGGGATTGCTTCTGAGAGCATCAATGAATTTAAAAAGGCTGCAGAGTTTTACAGCAGCATCAAAGAAGAATATCCCAATTCGACTGAAGCTAGCGACATCGACAAATATATTGGTAGAGCTCAATCAAAGATTAAGTAAGCACTATTCATAATTTTTCCCTTATAATAATATAATGGCAACAGAATTAAATAATTTATCCTTGCACGACAAAACTAAATTGCCATCTGCAGCAGAAATGAGCTTTGGCATACTTGTTTCTGAGTGGAATTCTGAAATTACAGAAGCCCTCAAGCAAGGAGCTTACGACACACTTACGCAGGCAGGTGCCAAGGAAGAAAACATAAGGGTAATGTATGTTCCTGGAAGTTTTGAACTGGTCTATGGTGCCAAGAAACTTCAAGAACTTATGCGTCCCGATGCCATCATAGCACTTGGATCTGTAGTCAAAGGCGATACGCCTCATTTTGATTATGTTTGTTCGGGAGTTACTCAGGGCTTTGCCTCTCTCAATGCAGCGGGCAGTATACCATTTATATTCGGCTTGTTAACCACCGACAATATGCAGCAAGCATTGGATAGATGTGGAGGCGTTCATGGCAACAAGGGAGTAGAAGCTGCAATTACTGCAATAAAAATGATCGATTTTACTTGGAGTTTAAAATAATTATCCATATCTTTGCATCGCTTTTAAGGGAAACAACATCTGGGCAGTTACCAAAGTGGCCAAATGGGACTGACTGTAACTCAGTTGACTTACGTCTTCGGAGGTTCGAATCCTCCACTGCCCACACTTAGAAGCTTTCAAAAGCTATCTGTAATGCGAAAGTAGCTCAGTTGATAGAGCATTAGCCTTCCAAGCTGAGGGTCGCGGGTTTGAGCCCCGTCTTTCGCTCACAAAAAGCCGTCTTATTTATTTAAGACGGCTTTTTGTGTTTTTATTGCTTGCGCTTATAATAAACCTACCTTTTCAGTCTATTCATTATTCATCGTATTTTGAATCCTAAAGATAGGATATTTGTTTAGCACAACAGGACCTAAGAGACCCGATGTTCGTAGAGGGTAGTCTTTTGTAAACTTATGCACATTGGTTTTTGTAAAACCTTGTCCTTCGGGCAAGAAATGGTCTCCAATAATGCGATTAGGCCAGAGGTTCACAATTTTTATCTGTAAGCTATTTTCTCCTTCTTTGAAATAGGCAGTCACATCTTTTTCGAATGGATATGTCCACCATACGCCTGTATTTACTCCATTGATGATAACTTCAGCTATGTTGTAGACCTCTCCCAGATTGAGCGTTAGGCATTTCTCACGCAAGCAGTCGGCAGATATTATGAGTTTATTTTCATAAACCGCTGTACCTGAATAATACTTTACCCCAGGATCGGAATGAGCCGTCCACGAAATGAGAGAATCTAAATGAAGAGATTTGGGACCTCCCCATTGAGGGTCAAAAGAAAGAACCCAAGCATCAGCTCTTAGCAACTGTTGTTGAGGGGCTTCTACGGAAAGTGTTTTCTTAAAACCATTGGCATCGGTAAGCTCATAATTTCCTGCTTCCGCAAAGATGATAGCCCCATCGGGGCAAACTGTGAATGGAGCTTTATTCATTTTCTCTACAGATAGTTTTGGGAAAATAGATACACCATCTTTGCTTATTTCTGTATAATGAGATTTATCGGTAGGCTTACGAAAGACGACAAAAACAGAACCAAAAGGTTCGAGATACAAGGGCATTTCCATTCGACCATCACGACTATCAAAAATCACTTGTGCCGTGTGCGAACCATCCACAGAGTTCCATATTTCAGGCTGCATATCAGTCACTCTAAAAGAGGCTTTAATCAGTTCAGAGCATTCCAAGCGGTTGGCAATGTAATAGATTTCTGCTCCTCTATCGGTACGATGGATATAGTCGATAAATGCAGAATCTCCTTTGCTTTGATATATAAAATCTGGATATACTCCTTTATTTTGAAGCACCTCTCTAATTGGTTTACCCCATACTACCTGCCCTTTGCCATAAATATTTTCAAAAACTGTTTTACCATCTACGATACCCCACATCTTGTCGGCAAGTGTGCTGATTTTTTTTGGGCCATTTTCAAAGTCTCGCAAGCCAACCGTTGTCATGGGTTTTGGTCCAATGAGTGTGGCACCCTCTTTAACTAAAGACTCCAATTTTTCCATTACTTCGGTTTTTATCCCTATGCGATTGGGCAGCACCAGTGCCTGATAAGTCATGCCGTCGGGAAGCACTATACGTCCATTTTTAACACTCATCCGCTTGAGAATGACTTCAGTATTGGTAATATCGTAATCGTAGCCTGTGCCCAACGAGGGGTCAAGATGCTTGAGATGCACCTGATTGGGAGTGTTGTCGCCATAATAATAACATACATCGCCAACGAAATGGCCTTGCGAAAGCATAAACGAATTGCGAGCAGTCCACGCCAAAAATGCTGGCGACTGTTCCCACCAAGTGACATTAGGATTGAAATGAGTGCCAGCAAAATATTCATTGCCAGGCATTCCTGCTTCTTTTGGGGAGTGCGTAAAAGTATGAATCACAAAACGATTGAGTCCTTCGCAGAACACACGATCGAATGTGGGTTTCATATAGCGAAAATCCTCTTCCCACATAGGGCCAATACTAGTGGGCCCTTCTGCTTGTACAAAACGCTTACCATAAATATGCGCCGCCGAGGCTGCTTGTTTGATAAATATGCGCGATTCATCTTCAACACGGTGAGTGTTGGCCCTAATCCAGAACTCACCCATAGGAATTTCATTTAAACCCAGGTTTTTAAGGGCATCAATTGGAGCTGGATGTGGCCCTCCACTTTCAGAATGAATACCCAGCCCATGAGCTGCTGCCCGTGCAGCAAAATGTTGGTAATGATTTTTATAAATCACATCACCGATAGTTCGTCTAAAATCATACAAAAAACGATTAGAAATATCTCTATTTTCTACAATAACACCTGCTATGATAGGCAGATATTTTGTGATGTCGTATCCATTCATCTGCTGAAAATCGTCGGCAAAAGATTGTGTCCAGTTGGTAGCACCCAATTCCCAACTATCATCGTGCAAGTATTTTAATGCATTTTTACCCTTGTCTTTGATGTCGTCTAATAGTACGCTCACAATGTTGTCGAATTGTACGTCCATGGCTTCTATGCTCATAAAATCCATTGCTAGCCCACCTGATCCTGGGCTGCATGTAGATACCTCAATACCTGTGCCTGTGTAAACAAAGCGCATGATCTTGAATTTTCCTGCGGGTGCTTGCCAAGAAAGCATGCCCGAGGAATCAACTTTGTTGCTTATATCAATAATATCGGATAAGCGGGTGTGATACTCATCGGAGCTTGAGGACTCTTCTTTCATAAAAATATTCCAGTCGTAACCCAATCCTTTGATTTTAGGAATACCATAAATGGAGTGTACGGCTTTGATATTGAAATTTTCTAATGGAGCAATGGGATCGATGTTTTCATTGATTTTCATAGCCAATACAGCATATGGTTCGTAATACAATTGATCGGTATCTGGTCGTTTAAAAATCCCTCTGGGCAGGTCGAGCATAAATTTGAGCTCTTGTCCGCCCACGACATCAATCTCGCTCCAGACGAGCTTCTTTGAAGAGAGCTCGGGGGTAATCCAAGGTCCTCCATTGTTCCATCCGCTTCCCATATTGAGACTAATTTCAATATCAAGACTATCTGCAACTTGACAGGAGTACTTGAACAAGTCGCGCCATTGAGGGGACATAAATACTGGTCCAGATTCCGTTTTGTGAATATGATTATAGTTGGAAGAGCCGGCATCAAAAATAATTGCTCCTTTGATGCCTACTTTTTTCATTTCCGACAAATCATACAATATGCCTTCTCTAGAGTTGTTGCCTTCTAGCCACCACCAATAGGCCCTAGCTTTTGCGTAATCGGGAGGATTCATAAAATCTCCTTCCAAATCGGTGCTTGGTTTAAAATTAGAAACATCGTTGCAGAGCCTACTTGTTGTTTTATTACAGGATAAAAAGCAACAACAAAGAATAAAGATAATACTGATATAAAATGCTTTCATTGAATAAATAATTGAATGAATAATTGAATGAATAATCTTACTGACAATTTGACTAATAATTTGACTGATAATTTGACTAATAACTCACAGCTAACTCGAAAACATATCGTCCGGAAGGGACTTTCCCTGCGAAAACACATTTTTCTTTTTTTAGTGTTTTGGAAGATATTTCCTTGTTGTTCATTATTACTTTGTATTTTCCCGACAAAAGGGGCAGATATACTTCCGCTTGCATATTGGCAGGAATGACAAGTTCCATAAGCCAATGTCCTCCAGACTGACAATTGTTCTGTATGGATACCTCTATATTCCCTTTGATGCTTGGAATACTCGCTTTGGCCCAATTAAGAGAGGCTATTTGCGGTTTTATTTTTACTGTCTCGAAGGCAGGGCTGAGGGCTTCAACACCCATTAATTTTCTGGAGATGGTGTTTGCAGGCACAGCTCCCCAGGCATGATTCCAATCCTGATTGGGTTTATATTTGTCGTCCCAAGCCTCCATGGTAATGGTAGAGCCCGATCTGATCATATTGTACCAGCTACGATCGCTGGTGCTAGTAAGCAGTGAAAGAGCATACGCTGATTCTCCTGCATCATACAGGGCATCCATTAAAAATTGGGATCCATAAACACTACATGCCATGCCTCGCGAACGTATAAAATCAAGCACCTTATTTTGCTGCGCCTCTGGGACTAAACCAAAAACCAATGGAAACATATTGGCATGAAGCGAAGCATGATCCGTTGAAATACCATCAATATAATAGCCTTTGCTGCTATCAAGAAAAGTTTTGTTGAATTTTATTTTCAATTCAGTAGCCTCTTTTCTAAACATTGTAGCTTCGTTTTCTAATTTCAATACTTTGGCTATGTCAGTCATGAGTTTCAATGACTGATAATGATAGGCATTAATTACGGTATTGTAGTCCGTAAAAACATATGCGTCGGCTTCTCCTCCTTGCTCCTTATTCAAACCCAATATGCCTGTGTGAGGCCAGTCGACAATATCTTTTATTGTGCCATTGAATCGAACTGATTCCAAAACTGCTGGTGTTATAAGTCCCGTTGTTGTGGATATGAAACCATTTTTCCCTTTGAGAGACAATAAACTTCGTGATTTCAAGAGCTCGTAATTTTCTTTTAGCGAACGCATATCACCTGTGTACATATAGTCGTACCAAGCTATCATGAGGGCTTGCATAATCCACTCGGTAGGCCATGTAGGATGCTGCAATAAGTATTCGTGGGTATACCTAGCCATAGAATATTCTCTATCAACGCCATAGTGGCTCAATTGATTGATCAGAGCATCTGCCTCATAAGGTATGCGCTCTCTGTCTCCATCGACATAAATACCCGCAAAAGAGGTAGCTTTGATAGAGTACTTGCATAGGTCCCAAATTTGGTTCAAGGTATCGTTGCTACACGAAAAAGAAGATGCTGTTTCGTCAAAATAATAATGTACAGATTCTCTGACTACATCTTTTGTGGATAGAGTAGCATCGTATCCTTCGATTTCACAATATCTAAAAGGAAGTATTTCTCCTATATATTGAGGAATTTGTATTGCCGCAGCTTGTTCGTGACGCTTGTCTTTTCTTATATTTATTTTATAGGAATGTCTGCCTTTTTTTAATGACAAAGGATAGCACTGATAACGAATTGTTCCACCAGGCTTTCTATCAATGCGTTTGCCATTGAGGCGTTCTCCTAAATGCACCAATACTGTATCATTTTCTTTTTCGGAAAAAAGTGTTACTTGCAATTGAGCAAATGCCGCTTTACCAAAATCAAGAACATGGCTTTTGGGAGCAATATTAATTATTTCAATAGGATTTTCTCTTGTTTTGAGCAATGGATAATGTGAATTGGCATAATTTGCAAGTTTCGAAGCCGTACGAAATGCCTTTACATCCGACCACTCACTTTCTCCATCGGTAGAGGTATGGGTTTTTACACGCCAAAAATAGTTTGTGCTAGCTTTCAAAGCTTTGCCCTGATAAGTTATAGCCGACGATTGTCCACTTTCATTTTTTTTGCTATTCCATACCGATGCTTTAGCATCGAGAGCGTCCTTATAAGAGTCATCAACAATGATTTGATAGGCTACTTGCATTGTTCCTTGCCTTTCCCCTGCTACAATCCAACTAAAAGATGGGTACATAGAAGATATCTCTGCCACTTGTACAAGGGCTGTTGTTTCATCAATTTTCCAAATAGGGATATTCAGTATATAGCCATTGCTATATACCCTATCGGTATGTTCTATCAGGTCAGTAAGCAAGCCTGTGGGTTTGATACTCGCCATTCCTTTTTGGAAAAACAATGTAGCTAATATTATTAGCAAGAATGATTTTAGAAGTCTCATATATAAAATATTAATTGGTATTGATATTCATTCATGACTTAGTAAAAGGCATTGACCACAGTATTGTAATCAACGAAATCATATCCATCTGCTTTCACCTGGCCACAAAGGTGTTCTATTCCAATCACCAGTATTGAAAGCTTGCAAAGCACTGAAGTGCGATGGCTGTTTTTTTGTATCCCATACAGCCACCTGCCACCAGTAAGATTGATTCGTTTGTAATTTATCTATTTTCCCAGCCTGGATTTTGAGCTATTGGAGCATCCTTGTTGGTATCTCTTACGACTTGTGGAATTGGCCACAAATTGAACTCAAAGTTCAGAGAAGCATTTACCTCACTATTCCAGTAGGCATATTTTTTGATGCGTTCAACAGCAACCTTACCACCCATTCGGAGAAGGGTATTCCATCGACATTCTTCGTAAACAAGCTCACGTGCTCGTTCGTCAAGAATGAGGTCTACGTTTACATCGCCAGCTGCAACAAGGTGTGCACATTTTGCTCTATTGCGCAAGAGGTTGATATCGGAAGCTGCGCCATTTGAGTCTCCGTTGCGCCATTTGGCTTCGGCACGCAAGAGCACTGTTTCTGCCAAACGAATAATATACTCGTCGCGAAAAAGGTTGCCTCTATTTTGTCCGTCTTCCAAGCCAGTGTACTTATCTGTTGCGATCTTACAAGAGACAGGGAAACAAGTAGAGAAGGTGAGTAATACCTTTTCGTCAAATCCTGTGGCA
The DNA here is from genome assembly GCA_003851245.1 of Bacteroidales bacterium. Lineage (GTDB taxonomy): Bacteria > Bacteroidota > Bacteroidia > Bacteroidales > Azobacteroidaceae > BHEP01. Next base: position 13,742 of record BHEP01000034.1, read on the forward strand.
TCCCAAGGAACAGGTTTTCCATAATAGGGAGATGAGGCAACATTTCCTAAAAACAACCTACGCCATACAGCATTGGAGTTACGCAAATCATCAGCAAATTTGCCCTCATAAATAATATCACGAGTATATCTTGTTGGAATTATCTGCGAGATCCCACGTCCTCCCGCATCTTCCATCATACCAGCAAGATGGGCCCTGCCGCCATCACGAAATACAGGACCATAAATTCTTGAATATTGAAGTTTGGATGCGCCGTCTTCCACCTTATTTGCCTGGTAATCAATTTGAGCCACCCATATAGCTTCCTTATTGCCTTCTTGATAGTTCTGGTTGCCTTCTTGAAACATATCCCATATCACATTTCCCTCTATGGGATGCCCTACCTCAGAATAGAGATGTTGCTCTATTTGATCTTTTTCACTTTGGGCAAAATAGAATTCAGGATTTTCATTTTTTCGAGATCCGAAACGTTCGCTCATTAATCCATAAACGGATTTGTCTATAAGGTCGTCGCCATAGACAATAGATTTTGCGTAAGCTTGCTTGGCTTCGCTCTCTTTTCCATCTTGTTGGAGAGTAATACCTAGAGCCAGATGCAACTGACACAGATTATGTTGGGCTGCACCACGAACAATACGCCCTATCTGCGAACTTGTTTCGGGGAGATTTGGCAGTATGTTTTCCATCTCATCAATGGCAAACTGATAAGTTTCGGCACGCGTAGCACGTACAAAATCGTAACGTGCGGTGCTGGTTATTTCCTTTACGATGGGCACTCCACCATACAATTCACACAAATTGCGATAGCAATAAGCGCGAAAGAATTTTGCCTGCGCAATTACATAGGCTTTATCATTTCCTGAAGCCCATACAATTTGAGGCAGTTCGGCTGCATATAATGCCAAATTTGCTTTTGCAATCAACTGATACCAGTGACTGTAGTTGACGTAAAAAACGTCGTTGGATGTGGTGATCACTCCATAATCGTTGAATCTATTTGCCAAACGAAATGAGGGGGCATCAAACATGTCTGTACCATTGGCTCCTCTAAAAGCAAAAGAAGTAGCATTTTCTTCGACCATACACATCATCGTACGCACGTGAGAATAGCAGGATATTAACACCTGATCTACTTGCTCAGAAGTAGAAAAAGCATTATCAATTGAATAGAACGTTTTTGGATTTTGCTATGCCCGCATTTTTCACCCAAGTTTCTCTGAAAGAATAGGCTAGTGATACGTCTTGAATACGCACAAATCCACGATTTTGCAATCCCTGAAAACGTCCATCGCCGGAAAATGTAGCAGAGGTGTAGGTATTGCTCTTGTTTTCTGATGTCCACCAGGGGACATATACACTATTGGAATTAAATGCTCCTGAGCCATTGCTCATATAAGCTGCGGCATTGGATTTCATAAAATAATCGCCGCCGCCGAATGTGCCTGTAATCATGGCATACAAATCCCAGTTTTTGTATGTAAGCGTATTACTCATATTGAGTTTGAAATTAGCGCCTGTATAGCCCAGAATTTTACGGTCGGCGGCAGATATTCCATCCACGCCATCCAAATCTTTGTATTTCGGATATCCAGGCTGCGAGCCCGTAAGTGCAATATACTGAGCATCATCTGTTTGTACTATTCCTTCCTGATAATATCCATAAATAACCCCTAGAGGATGTCCTATAAAACGGCTATTAGAAATATCATCATCTTCTTTGCCATCGCCATTAAGATCTTCTCCGTAGAGATGCGCCAATTTATTCCTATTCAACCAATAGGTAAACGAAGTAGTCCATAGCAAATCTTTTGTAGTAATATTTACTGTGCGTAGTGTTATCTCAAGTCCTCTATTATCAATCTGTCCCATAGATGCTTTTATGGTTTTAAATCCAGTCATTACAGGAATGTCTCGTGTAAAAATCTGATCTGTTGTCTTTGAAAAATATCCATCAACATCGATGAATATTCGAGAATTAAGCAAAGCAGTCTCAAGGCCAAAGTTCCAAGATTCTGTCTGTTCCCATCCTAAGTCCATATTACCTAATGCGTTTGCATTAAGCCCGTAATAAATCGTACTATTATTTCCCCACTCGTAGCGTATTCCGCTGTTTGAGCCATTTATTACTGTAGAAAGAGTTCCGTATGCAGGCAGTCCCTGATTGCCATTCCTTCCCCAGGATGCTTTAAGTTTCAAGTTGTTGAGAAAACTCACATCTTTCATAAAATCTTCTTCCGTCAGATTCCAAGCTATTCCTGCTGCTGCAAAGTCACCCCATTTATTATTCGCTCCAAAAACAGAAGATCCATCTCTACGATAAGATCCTGTAAGGAAGTATTTGCTATCATAAGAATAACTTATGCGCCCTAAATATCCGATATTTGATTTTTGGTTGTAATTAATATCTATTTTGGGGGTCGTTGCCTTATGCAAGCCATAGATACCCAAAGTTGTATTTCCATTGGCAGCATAATCTGATCCAGTAGCATTTTCGGATTCGTATGTATAACGGTCTCTAGTAGCCACCGCAGTAAGATCAATTGAGTGTTTTCCAAAAGTATTTTTATAATTTACAATATTGTCAATCACCCAACTTGTAGTTGTACTATTTTGGATATTACCATTAGCACTGGCCAGCAATTTTTGGAGGGATGCTGGGGAGTAACGAGAAGGATCGTTATAAGCACCTTCTTTAATATAGAAAGATTCATGATGGAAGTTGCCAGACTGGTTTTTACTTAAATTCTCTGACAGGCTAAAACTATAGCTTAATCCTTTTACCCCTGGCACTTTAACTCTCGCATAGGCATTAAGACGGAAATTATTGCGAATATCCATATTCTTCCTTGCTGCATCGTCCACACCCCATAGAGGGTTGGCTTGCGATTGTGTAGCAGGAAAACGCTCCAATAGTCCACTAGCCTCATCACGGTATTTCATTCCATAAGGCGACACTCGCATAGCAGCGGACAAATCGGCACCAACACCAGAGTAGTCCATTTTTGTATAAGACGCATCAAGACCAAAAGATAGCCAAGAAGTAATTTCTGTATTTACCTTCCCAAGTATGGAAATACGCTTATAATCATCACCCACTACGACCCCCTTGTTTCCTGAATAAGCTGCGGATAAGTAGTAATTGACCTGTTCAGAAGCACCAGACACTGCTATTTGATAATCTTGCAAGAAACCTGTGCGTGTAGATTCGTCTAGCCAATTGGTTTCTCTCCCAGCTTTCATATTTTCCTCTTCTTGAGCCGTTAGCCAATCAAGGTTGGTATCGAAGCCATTTCGGGCGATAACCGATTCTATCCATTGGTCGGCTTTCATCACCGTGGGTCTGTTTTGCCACCCCTGCATACTCGTTGTTGCATTTAAGCTTACCATAGGCTTACCCGATTTTCCTTTTTTAGTGGTAATTATGATTACTCCATTTGCCGAACGGGAACCATAAGCTGCAGCCGAAGTGGCATCTTTGAGTACATCGAAAGAGGCTATATCGTTTGGATTTATATCATTGATACTTCCCATAAAAATTACGCCATCCACCACCATCAATGGAGCATTTGAGCCCGATATAGATTTCTGACCACGAATTTGCATAGACGGACTTCCTCCAGCCGAGCTAGTAGCTCCAATATCCAATCCTGCTACATTTCCTTTAATAGCCTCTAAAGCATTCAGATTCGGAGCTAGAGCCACAGGGGAATTTTCCATTTTAACAGAGGCTACCGATCCTGTAAAATCCTGCCGTTTGGTGGTACCGTATCCAATAACAATCACTTCATCCAGAGTTTGGGTATCTTCGGTGAGTATAATTGCCAGATTTGATTTACCTACAATTACAAGCTCTTGGCTATTGTATCCCAGATAAGAAACAATGATCTTAGCATCTTTAAGTGCGTTTAGTTCAAAGTTTCCATTGATGTCTGTGACTGTACCGATGGTCGTTCCTTTCACCACCACGCTGGCACCAATAATGGCCTCGCCATTACTGTCGCGCACAGCACCTCTCACAGGCTTGCTGTCAGCTTGTGTGCTTTGAGCGCCCACCCTACGAACTATGTTTATGTTCCTATCATTGATCTTAAAATCGAGTTGAGTTCCTAGGAGTGCGTATGTCAAGACCTCTTCGATCTTCTTGTTTTTAGCCGATACGCTTACTTGAATGCCTTGCACATCCATATCTAGGTAAAAAAATAAAAATTCCGTTTGGTTCTCTATTTTTGAGAAAAGTTCTACCAAATCTATCTTATCTGCCTTAACAGATACTTGCGTGTGTTGCGAATAAAGATTCGTCGCCTGTACATAAGTAAAAGAAATGCTGAAAAATAGCATACATACCGACAATCTTAGAATGAATCCTCTTGTAGTCTTAGCTTTTATATTCTTATGGTTCATGTTTTTATATGGTTTGAATAGATTAATAATTTAACGTTATCAACACAGCTTCGTTGTTCATTATGCTGTATGATAGCTTATTGATTTTACCCTTTGGTTTTTTACATACTTATCTCATAGGCTTGCTTTTATTAGTTAATTTATAAAATATACATCTCCTTGTTTAGTCCACTTTAGGGGTATACTTAAGGCCACCAAATTCAAGATATTATCTAAGGACTGCTCTTCGGCAAATGTTCCTGACACTCTTACGGAAGGCATCTTGAGTGCTGCCTTATTAATTATGATACTCACTCCGTAGCGTGTTTCTAATTGCGATATAAGATTTTTAAATGATATTGATTTGTATCTTTGCACGCCATCTTTCCAAGCTATTGCTTCTTGGGCATATACTTCACGGATGGCTATTCCATTGCTTTTTTTATTGAAATTAAGTTCCTGATTGGGTAAAAGGAGTACTTTTTGCGATGGACTTTTGAAAAATATAAAACCCTCAAGAAGGGTCGCTTTAATTTCTGCAGCCCCAGCTTCTGACTTTACGTTGAATATGGTGCCTACTACTTCTATAGAGGCCTTGTCCAATTTTAATTCAAAAGGCAATAATTTATTTGAACTCACCTCAAAATATGCCTCACCTTCCAAGCTTACCGAGCGATTTTCTTTGCCATAAGAATCCGAATATGTCAAGCGGCTATACTTGTTTAGGCTAACTTTGGTTCCATCCGACAATGACAAATTTGTTTGGTTATCGCTGGTCAAATAAGTATAATATTGTACAACATTTTTGTTCTCACTTGCGGCAAAGAAAGTACTTGATATATATATCAAGAGCATGATACTAGCTGCCAATGGAGCTAAAACCATCAATATATTGCACCTACGGCGGCATTTCTTTTTTTCGTTTACATGCACAAATAATTTCTCTACCGCTACTAATGGCGAAACTGATGTATTGAAAGAAACCTCCGCATCCCAATAGTTTTTCAGGTCTGCAAACTCTTTTTTGTGAGCCTGATCCATCGATAGCCATTCGCTTAGTAAAAGAATATCCTCTGATGAAGCCTCGCCACTCAATACTCGAGAAATAATATAGTCTATGCTCATATTTTAGAATGATAAATAATAAATGAGTAGTTGACTTACTCATACTTACCTTCTTAGTCGCAAGAAATGATAGAAACCCTTAGAGAGAAGAGATTTTTTCATCATTATTCTTCATGTTTAATTATTAGTCGAAGTTTTTTTACGGCGGTGGCTACATGTGCTTCGACCGTTTTTACGGTAATGTTGAGTATTTGCGCCACCTCCTTATATCTCAATTTATCCTCACGAATAAGCTTAAAGACCAGCTTACATTTCTCTGGCAGCGAGTCTATTGCTCTATTGAGTCGTTCTAGCTCCTCTTTGCTTATCAAGTCGTCTTCGGGAGTCGTTTGGGTACAAGCAAATAAGTCTATGTGTTGGTCGCTTAGGTCAAATGTATCCATGTGTTTTTGTCTAAAGCTATCTATCGCTTTTCGCTGAGCGATGGTATAGATATAAGCATTAAAATTGGCGATACTTGCCAAAGTTTTTCTATTGTTCCAAATAGCCAAAAAGGTATCAGAAACTACCTCTTCGGCTTCGGAGGTAGTTTCGACATAGAGGCTAGTGAAGCGCAATAATGATGCAAAATACATCAGGTAAAGCGATTTTAATGCGGCTTGCGAATCTGTCAATGCCATTTCACACACCAAGGCGTTTATTTCTTCTCGTCTATTACGCAAGTAGAAAATATATTAGGTTTGATATAAGATATTCCTACTACCTTAGTCGCAAAGATAAGGAAAAACCCTTAGTGCGTAAGCAATGATTACAGAACAATGGCTTTAAAGATCAAACAAGCGCCGCCACCGGGGGCAAGCTGGAGTTGGAGTTGGCTCTTGCTAGTGACTATTTTTTCATCTACCATAAACGTTTCTCTATTTGTCAAATAATGTCCATCCTTTGCATCTTGTATAATTTTGACTTCATATTTTCCCTTCCCCAAAAAAGAAAGAGGAAGCGCAATTGCACGACCCGATTCGTTTGTAGCAGCTCCAACCAATATCGCCTCATCCGTTTGACGCATCATTACAATGTATTCTCCAATTTCGCCTGCCAATGTTTTGCTTTCCACCCAAGGCATTTTTTGTGATGCAATAAAATTCAGAAGTTCAGGATATTTATTATAAAACTCTGGAATATCAGGAAGAATGGTGGCTCCAGAAAATGTGATTAGAGTGCGTGCTGCCTCCGAAACCAAACTTGAAGGTACTGCTTGGTTTTCGTCTACTCTGGTAGTATTTCCTTGGCGGAGATCAAACATGCCATTATTCATATCTATAGGGCCAGCAATCATATTGACAAATACTGTTGTTACGAATGTTTTGGGTACAAATGCACGATGTGCGTCTAGTTGAGCATGACAAAACTCTCGGGTTAGGGCATTTGGCCAGGTTCGCATTTGTCCATAAGGGTGAATTGGTGCGTCATGAAAATCTACCAGCAAGCGATTTTACGCACATAGAGCTGTAATTTTACGTGTCCAGTGGTTTTTTTCTTCGGGAGATCCATTCATAAAGCCATATTTCACGCCCTTTGCCCCCCATGTGCCATATTGTTTCAGTGTTTCTTCTATCGGATATTTTCGTCCGCCCACATCGTTTAGGTAAAGCCATATGCCAATCTTTTTCTTCTCGGCATAGTTTATTAACTTATGTACATCCTTTGCCTTATCTCCTGCTATAGGATCAGATTCGGCTTCATGTTCGGGGCCATACCAATCGGCATCAAGCACAAGATATTCAAAACCTTGCTCAGCGGCAAAATCTACCATACGTATCCACGATGGATAGGACATAGAATATGTAAAGTCCTTATTTATAGCTCCATTTATACGCCAATCCCATACCGCTATTCCGGGTTTAACCCACGAAAAATCAATATCAGGCGAGGGATCGGGGTTTAACAATTCAATGATATGCGAATCTACCAGTAAGCCCGGAGTAGATCCATAGAGTATCACACGCCAGGCAGACTTATAATCTGGAAACAAATGATTGGGATTGGAAGATACAGTAAACTGCTTAGAACCCTGCTCTGTATGCAATACGAGTGGCTGCCCGTCAATAAGATCCGCTTCATGCACAGCCATATAGTGGAGTTTACCTGCTTCAATGGTCATTACTGGCAGGCGTCGGCCCACACTTTCGGAGAGTTTTTCTGGTCCTAAGTTATGGTATTCTCCATTGTAGAACCATGCAGTATAATCATCAGAAAAATTATAAGCAGTCAATTCCGACAATACCCCTACCCGCTTTGTTTCTGTTTTTGGAACTGCGTATCTAAAGGCTATACCATCATTGTAGGCACGGGCTATAATTTGCAGGTGGCTCAAAGAGGAAGAGGTAGGTGCTCGTAAATCCAATACCAACTCATTAAAACAATCGGATACAAGAGAACGCTTACCCCACAGAGGCTTCCATATCCCATTGACCTGATTTCGAGTAAGCTCTTCTACCATCCAGTTGGAAGAGGGAATTTTAATGTTTTGCTCCAACTCAAAGCCCAGTGGAGAGTTCTCTATGAGCTGCTTCCCGTTTGCTGTAAAAGAATAATAGAAAGCCCTATCGCTAGACTTGGTAATCTCCATCAGCAATTTTCCGTCGGGGGATGAGAGTTTGTAAGTTTTAGCAGCACTTGTTACTGAAAAAGACTGTATTCCAACGAATAGAAGTAATAATAAAAAGAAAAGAAAATGTTGTTGTTTCATTTGTTTTTGGGGTAATTAGGTCCATACAAAACTGTTGCATCAAACTGTTGCAGCTCGCCATCTTTAAAGTAAGGCATTCCCCTTACACTAAGATGATTGCTCATATTTTTACGCCATTTAGCGATTTGTTTTTGCTGTTTTTTATCCTTAATAAGATTTTTTGTTTCGTAAGGATCCGATACTAAATCAAAGTATTGCTCTTGAGCAGTATGAAAAAACCATATATACTTTTCTTTGCCATCGGTAAGTGCACACCAGTAGTTTTCATGTTCATAGCAGGTAGCATGTTCCAAGTCAATAAAAGGTCGCCAATCGGCTTTGCTATTTGCAATAATCGATAAAACTGACAAGCCATCCATTGGTTGAGGTTTTTCAATAGCGGCAGCATCAAGCATGGTAGGTAAAACATCGCGCAATTCGACTGTTTGACTCAAGCTACTTCCCTCTTGGTGTCCAAAATCTTTTGGCGGTTTGACAATAAATGGGATGTGGGCAGATCCTTCATAGGCATAAGTTTTACGCCAGTGATGGTGGTCGCCAAGCATATCGCCATGATCCGATATAAAAATGATCAGCGAATTGTGGTACATATTGTTTTGTTTTAGGCTTTCAACAATTCGTCCTACTTGATCATCAATAAAAGTAATTGCAGCATAATAATACTGTCGAGACTCTCGGGCATGCTCTGCGCCAAAATCACCAAATGCAGCATCGGCTTTCATTGGTCTATTGGCAAAATTGGCACACCAATCTCCAACAACAGGCGCTGGCATTGCGATATTTTTATATTTATCGAGATAGCTTTGCGGAGGATCGTACGGACTGTGGGGTCTAGCAAATGATATTTTCAGGAAAAGAGCCTCTTTTTGTTTGTAGTTACTAATAAAGCGCACGGCCTCATTGCCTGTCCATTCCGAAGGATGCAGGTTTTGATCTAAGGCATAAACTCCCCCTCGGTGCTCATTCCAGCCGATACCCGTTTGATCGGGATTTTCGCCAGGAGCTTCCATCGCAAACCATTGTCGATAATCGCTTACAAAGTCGGCCGACTCTACCCGCCCAGATTCGTCGAGCAGCGTGCCATGAAATCCATGAAGATTTCGCTGTGGAGTCCAGTGCATTTTGCCAATTCCGAAAGTAAAATAGCCAGCATTTTTAAGCATTTGTGGCATTTCATAAGGGTATTTTTCGGCCACTTTGCCGTAACCTAGAAGCCCATGTTGCCAGGGCGAACAGCCCGTGAGCAAGCTAGCACGGGCAGGAGTACTGCTGGGCACTGACACGTAGGCCTTGCGAAACAAGACTCCGTCGGACGCAATTCGGTCTATGTTTGGCGTTGAAATGGCCTGGTTGCCCATTGCTCCAATACAATCGAATCGCTGTTGGTCAGTCACAATTAAAATAATGTTTGGCTTTTGCTGAGCTAAAACATTTTGAGCTAAAACAATACCTGCTAAAATGGAGATTTGTTGATAGCATCTTTTATCAAGTTTCATATATACATATTTATTTAGTGATTGTGATGGGAATGTGAACATTGAACGAACTGCCATCATTTTTTTTATTAATATCCTCTATGGCACATGCGGCGTAAAGTACTATGGGATTGTCATTTTCATCGAAAAATAGCTGAGGTCTTTCTAAGCGATTTACCGCAATTACATCTCCATTGAGCAGGCTCAATTCTTTTTTTGCAAAAAGCGAATTTTCAGGAAGAGTCCAGTTTATTCCATCCTGCGATTGCATGATTGCCAAACAAGGTTCACTTTTAGTAAAATGGCCCGTAAAATCTTTGAATACAGCATAAAAGCACTTGTCTTTTCTATGGTACCATACATAAGGATCTTCGGCAGACAACTTCTCATTTGTCAATATTTTAAGATCAAACACAACTTCATCTAGGGCAATAAATGGCCCGGTAGGGCTTTTGCTGGTAGCCACCCCATGAAGCCCTCGCCAATAAGGATCGTATATATTTCCCTTAAAATAAAGCAAGTAAGTACTATCACAAGGGCGATAAACGACAGAAGGGTTGACAACGATAATATTGTCGGGCATAGCCACTGTTCCCTCTGACGAGGGGTTTACAATTGTATTGGGTTTGACCCTGGTGCGAGGCGACAATAAGGGATGTTCGTTTTTAGTATATTTACCCTCTAGCAATTCGGCAATAGAATTAAAGCATAGCACTCCGATTTTCTGGTTTTGCTGCACACGGTCACGTTTTGTTAAGCCCTTAGCACCAGTGGCAAACTCGCCAGGATCGCTTGATCCGCAATAATACAAATAATATTTGCCGTCAAATTTTTGTATGTGGGTATTGGAGCTTGTTTGCGCATCCCAGGAACTACTGTCGGCTGTGTAGCCATCAATATTATAGAAAAAACCCAAATCTTTAAAATTTCCATAAGGGGTATCCGAGACTGCTACTCCCAGCTTAGAACCAAGCACCCAAGCTTGGTTGAAAACTGGAGAATTGCAGCCCGATTCCATAGCTGAGTAGAACAGGTAATACTTTTGATCGTCGCCACTACAAACAGAGCCACACCATACAAAGTGATTTTCTAATGAGAAGCAAGAAGTTCCAGTCACCTTTTTTATTCCATCTACTATTTCAATACGAATATCAAGCTTCCCAGGAGTATATTTTTTTGCACTTTGCAAAAAACTCGCACACATCAATAAGATAAGACAATAAATAATTTTCATTTTCTAGCTATTTAATAAATTATTACCAGCCTGGATTGGGTTTCAAATTTGGATTGCGAACAATCTCTGCTGTTGGTATACAATTGAGATAATCTCTATTTTCTTTAAAACCGTATCCATTGGGCATTGATGCAGACATAGGATCAAGTAGCCCTTTGCTATCGACTTTAGGCTTAAGTCCATTCCATTCAGAGGGATCAAAAGGGTATCCTTTGGGTCGTTTTCCCTGTATCAATTTATGGGCACGCCAGCGTTTGATGTCGTTGACTCTAAAATCTTCCATTGCCAATTCGCTGCGACGTTCTCGACGTATTTCATACAATTGGTCACTTATGGGGTATCCATAATCTTCTTTATTGGGCTCGTTTATTATTTTGAAGTCTGGCATCCCTACCCTTTGCCGTAGCTTATTGATGGTATTGTCGTAATCGATCACTTCTCCCAATTCGGCTTTTGCTTCGGCATAATTGAGCAAGGCTTCGGCGAAACGAAAAACGATGGCACCATTTTCATCAATAACACTATATACTCCGCCAGCAGTATTCCCCTTGGGGTCGGAGCCTTTTTTTGAATGAAAGCCTGTTGAGTTGCCCAATTCTCCCGTCATATCAATAGCAGGCTTATCAAAATAATTTATCCCATTGGCATTGTTCCACATCAGATCGCCAGGTATGCGTATGGATTGGGCAAAACGAGGATCTAAGTTTGCAGCCATTTGCACTAAAAAGGCATTTCCCTTATATTGACCCATTGCTTCCTCCATATCATATACCTCGCCATCTTTGTCCAGATAGGAGGCCACCAAAGACATTGTCATGCCCACCTGGCTAGGTCGATTGGAGAGAAACATTTGGGCAGCATTTAATTGACTTAAGGCGGCGCTGTATCTTCGCCAGAGCAAAATTTCCTTATTGTTGCTGTAGTCAAGTTTGTTGAATAGCTCGTAATAGGCATCTGTGACTTGCCCAGTGCTTATTCCCACAGATGGGCTTCTAAGCAATTCGTCAACTGCATCGACAGCAATTCGAAAATATTTTGAAGGATCAACACCCGCACTTGCAAACTCTGTGCCTGCGTGATATTTCTGCCAAGTTCCCTCGTACAATGTCACTCTGGACTTAAAAAGGAGTGCCGCTTCTTTACTCAATCGGTTGCGTCCGCCACTTACCTTATGTAAGGGATCAAGAAAAGTTATGGACTTGTCCAGATCAGACAAAATAGAATCTACAACTAAGCTTCGAGGGTCTCTTGCCTTGTATAGGGACTCATCTTGCATACTTAATTCATTCTGGTAGTATGGCACATCGCCAAACTGCTGAACTTTAGCAAAATAAAAAAATGCACGAAAAAAATGGGCTTCCCCCCCAAAATGTTGGTACATGGATATATCGTCTTGGCATTTGGCATAATTGCCAAAAAAAATGTTCACTTGCCGTATTGATTCCCAATTCCAAGCTGCATTATTTGCCACTACCGACCGAGTGCCATTCAAGTAATCATTGGGAGTGTAGCCATGTATGGCGTTGTCGGATCCTGAGAATGCGTCGCCTCCAAATATTCCAATATAGTTTTCATCGTTGGCATTAAAGGTCTTGAATTTAGTGTAAAATTGAATCGTATAATTTTCAAGGTCTTTTGATGAAGTCCAATATTGCTTATTTCCTATTTTGTCGAGAGGCTCTTTGTCCAAAAAATTTTCACATGAAATAGATAGCAATGACATTACTGCTAGCATTGTCACTATCATTAAAAGGTTTTTTTTTCTATTATTATTATCAATATTTTTCATCGTTTTCATTGTTTTCATGTTTTTAGAATTTAATATCTACTCCAAAAGAAATAACAGAAACAGGAGATGCGGCTTTGCCCATCCCTCTACCTGCTGATGAGACTGTTGCTATCTCTGGGTCAAAATGCTTGATTAAATTTGTAAATGTAAGCAAATTTTCTCCCGAAAAAAAGAAACGAGCGTTTTGCATATACAACTTATTGGCAATCTTATCGGACAAGCTATAACCCAACTGTATGTTTTTCATCCTTATATAAGCTCCATCTTGAATATATTTGGTCTGAACTTGCTGGTTTTTAGCATTTAAGTTGACTTGCAGATATGGTCTTGCAAAATAAGCATCCCTATTTTCGCCCAAGCCCCTATATTTACTTTGGTCTTGGTCTCTAAAATAATCTGTATGTGTCGTAAAAATAGATGATTGCATACTGGTTGTAAAACCCCAGAACATATTGCCTGTCAATGCAATATCGCGCTTGCCAACACCTTGCCACATCATTGAAAAATCGAAACCTTTGTATGCCATATTCAAGGTAAGTCCAAAGTTGTAGCGAGGAGTTGAATTGCCTATAATCTTTTTATCTCCTGGATCGTCAACCGTTTCCGAAGCTTTTGTTATTTTACCATCAGCACTCCCATTGATATTCAGATACTTGATGTCCCCTACTTGCCACACTTGCCCAGAGATATCGCTTTGAATGCCATTGGCATTAATATTATCGGCCTCGGCCTGTGTATTTATAAATCCATCGCTTACATATCCCCATATTTCGCCTACTTGCTTACCCGTATAATCACGGGTATATACCTTTTGAGGATTATAAAACTTCGTAAACTCTGTTTTGGAATCAAAAATTGTTGCTCCTGCACTGTAAGTAAAATCGCCAATATTATCCCTCCATCTTATTGACAATTCCCAGCCCCGGGTTCGTGTTTCGGCATTATTATCTTTGGGCAAGGAAGCTCCAATAACCAGGGGTAAGTCTGCGGCAGTACCTAGCCTATTCTTAATATACTGCTCAAACCAATCGGCAGAAAAGGACAATCGGTTATTGAGAACAGTAAAATCCAATCCAAAATCTAATGTTTCAGATGTTTCCCATGTCAATTGTTGGTTGACCAATTGTGGAGCTCCTATGTAATAAGGTCGATTGCCATCAAGTATCCAAGCTACCTGATTAAGACTGCCCATTATTGGCAAATCTTGATACGCAGCAACCTCTTGATTTCCTAACTGTCCCCATGACACTCTCGCTTTTAGCAAGCTTACTTTATCAAGCACAGATCCTTTCCAAAAGTCCTCTCTCGATACGTTCCATCCTCCAGATAGCGAAGGAAAAAATCCCCATCGATTGCCTCGTGCAAATCTTGACGAACCATCATAACGAACATTGCTTTCAAACAAATAACGCTCTTTATAGTTGTAGGTCAATCGTCCAAAAAATCCAGCAGTCGACCAATGGCTAATTTCATCTCTTGCAACCTTATCGCCAGAGCTTGTAGATATTGAGGGCACTTCAGGAGTGATCAATGTTTGCCCCGTTCCAAAAAGCTTGTCCGTCTTGCTTTCTTCCAATTGTCCACCAGCCATTACAGTAAAATTATGTGCACTGTTGATACTATGGTTGTAGGAAGAATATAGGTTAAAACTATTATACAATATATTGGCCTGATCTTTATCCAATCGGCTATTTTGAGTATTTGCCCTCACTTGCTTTGTTCCATCGGGGCGAATTTCGTATTGAGTAATTTTTGGCATTTCGTGCAATAGAGAACTTAGCCTAAAAGAATAATCAGCATTAATATTCCAATCTTTAGTTGGAGATATTTTGAGGGCAAATCGTTGGTTATATACATTATCAAGATTTAGCTCCGAGCCCGAATCTTGTGACCAAGGTATCTTCGATTGTGTGGTATATTCTCCAAAAGGAGTATATTTGGCATCACTGGGAAAAGTCCGTGCTATTTGATGAAACAACAAGGCATAATCGCCCTGTGCATCAAAACTAGGACGCTTACGAGTAGAACGATCGAAGCGCGTATTGATAGACAATGTCATCCATTTGGTAAGGTCGGCATCCATTTTACCCAAAAAATTGATACGTCTATAATCATCAATTCCATATTGAAGTATTCCATCTTCATAGGTGTTGCCTAGGGAAATAAAATAGCTATTGTTATGATTACCCCCCTGAACCGACACATTTTCATTGTGCGCCAAGGCCGATCCATAAAACTCCTTATACCAATCATAATCGCCATTGCTTTGCATACCACTTGCCCATTGATTGCCTGGTAGTCCATAGGTTTCGTCCTTCAAGCTACCAGCCTGGAAGGCAAGGATTCTATCTACAAGCTCATCGGTATAGAGATGCTTTCCATTTCCATTGTATTCAGCCTCATTATATACCCGTGCAGAAGTATATGAATCGAGCATCTTAGGCAGTCCAATAGAATTTGTCACTCCTATATTTGCCGAAAAACCAAGGAGGGTTTTTTGATTCTTTTTCCCTGATTTGGTTGTTACCAATACAACTCCACTAGAGCCTCTCGATCCGTAAATTGCAGCAGCGGCAGCATCTTTCAATATGGATATATTTTCTATATCGTTGGGGTTTAACTGATCCAGACTTCCTGGCACTCCGTCCACAAGAACGTATGCGTCGCTTTGTCCACGAATTTGAAAACTCATGCCTTTGCCTGGTTCAAAACCATAGCCCCCTGCGGTAAATGTCATACCAGCAACTTGCCCTTGCAAACTTTTGGTAATGTCAGAAACAGGCCTGCCCTTGAGTGTTTCGCCATTAATGGCTTGAACAGCACCAGTTAGATTGACCTTTTTCTGCGTACCATAGCCAATCACCACCACTTCATCTAAAGCTTGTGTATCTTCTAAGAGACGAATATTAAATGATGACTTTCCTCCAATAGGTAGCTCCTGCCTGCTATACCCCACATAAGAGATTATTAATCTTGAATCTGAAGGCGCTTCAATTGAAAATCGCCCATCAATGTCTGTTACCGTTCCATTTTTTGTGCCTTTCACTACTACACTGGCTCCGATAACGGGCTCTCCATTATCATCAGATATTAGCCCAGTAATTTTAGCTTCATTTTTTTGTGGCTTTACATCCTGAAAGATTCCATTACTATCTTTTTTTTTCATTAGTATGATATTCTTGCCTTCCAGCGCATAATCAATACCCTAATTTTCAAAAACAGCATTCAAGACCTCTGCAAGCGTTTTGTTATTGGCACTGACAGTTATTTTCTTATCTAAATCAATATCACTCAGATTGTAGACAAAGAGATACTCTGTTTGGCTTTCTATATTTGATAGAATCTTCTTAAATGTAGAGGCTTTTGTTTTAATCGAAACCTTTGTTTCCTGTGAGACTGCTTCGTTGGCAAATAATTCTGTAGCAAATAGAAACAATATTAAAAAAGCCAGTTGCACAACTCTAAATATTCGCTTCGTTTCTTTTAACAAGGCATGCTTGTTTTTTTCTGAAATATTTTTCATAAATTTACACTCTTTATTAGTTCGTACTAAGTTTAACTCAATTTTCTGGTACTGAATTTTTTCATAGGAGAACGTTGGGGCGTTCTCCTGTTTTTTACAATATACTTTAGACCATAGGCAGATAGGTTTAATGTGAATGAATGTATTTTTTATTTACAGTTCCCTTGGCACCTTCAAGGCAAGTTGTTTTTGTCCTCTAAACACAATGATTGTTTGATATTTTTTCGTATTCGTTTTTTCGATTGCCTCAAATAGCTCATCCAACTTATTGGTTTCATTTCCATTGTACTCAAGGATGACATCGTTTGCTTTCAGGTAATCACGCAGAGGAGAGTTGTATTCTATTGAGACCACATATACTCCTCGTTCAGAATCCATTCCTGTGGCAGATCGCTCGCCAAGGGTTTCTAAATTTTTAATATTTACTCCCTGCCATTCGGCCATTTTTGACTTATCGATAGTCGAATAATATATTATAGCAGAAAATACTGGAGTACGAGCTATTGCTTTCAAATGAGGAGAAAGAACCCCAAATTTGTCCATTGAAAAATTTAAAAAGCCCAATTTGACAGCTTCCGAATTGTCTTTGACATGAAAATTACCATTGCTAGGATCTCCAAATTCAATGGTTTCTACTATCGAATTTTTGTCAAGTCCGTTCTGCTGAGCAAAATTACGAGAAGCCTCGTCGGTAAAAATGTTGTAATCAATCATTTTACCCCATCCAAGCAAACTGATGGGACTGTATGGACTCATTACAATATTTCGAGTAAAAATATCGCGGCTATCTTCAAACCAAACATGGGGATGGAATGTATTATTAATCAATATATTATTTTCTACAACTCGATTGAAACCCTCACGCAACTTGATTCCACCATTCAAACAGAGGTTGTTATAGATATGGTAATTGCTTGATCCATCGTCCAGATCAATATCCCAACCACGATCGCAACGCAATCTATTGTTACGAATAACAACTGTTTCTATAGCGTCGGCTAGTATCATTTCAGGAAATTTTTTGACAAATTTTCTCATATCGGTAGGATCGGGACGCCAAAATCTATCGCGTCCCCACGAATTGAATGAGCCATGATCGCCTGTTTCTTTGACCGTTTCAAAGAGGTCGTTGTATTCCACAATATGTCCTCCCCAAGTTCCTTCACTTATATTGATGGCGGCACGTGGTGTGTCGTAAATACTATTGTGACTGACAGTTATAGCCCTACACATGGACAGTTCTACACCCGAAATTTGTTTTTCCACAGTTCCAATGGCATGTATCAAGTTGTCGTAAACAAGGCATTGAGCAGGATAATTATTGTTTTTTGGACCCTTTCGTGTATCTATCTGCTCGTAAGGCAATGGAGTGGCATCATAATCAAAGAGAGGCGAACGAACAGCACTAGGATCTCCAACAAAACAGATGGCGGAAGCTCCAATTAGGGTTATTTCACAGCCTGAAATTTCAGCCTTACGATTGTAGTTTGTAAAAAAAATTCCATTTCCACCGAGGTTCTCAATTTTACAATTTCTTATCGCACAATTTTCAGTTCCTTCCATTACGATGGCTCCTCCTCGATAAATTGTCCAGTCGCTACGCAGAAGGTGCTCATAGTGCTCCATAAAAGTTCGCAGAGTATGGCTAAGTTTAAGACCCTGTATTGAAATATTTTTTACTGGATCTGTTTCCGTTCCACGAAATTCAAACAAATGTTTTAGTTGGGGAACTTCTATCAATGCGGTTTTAAGGTCGAGTTCTTTTGTTGGAAAAAAGTACAGTGTGTGTGTTGTTGCGTCACAATACCATTCGCCAGCTTGATCAAGCTCTTCAAATATATTCTCTACCATTCGATTTTTATCGTGCATCCCATAGCGGCGGTTATTTTGCCAGCCGCCCTCCATTGTGAGTTCACCAGCATTATTTTTGCCAGCAAATTGATAATGAAAATCGCCCCAATCGTGTTTGTGCATTACGTGAAGGAAGCCACCTGCAGGATTTTTCCATGTTTTTACACGCTTAGGCGCTATGGCATCAGCTGCCGTTCCACCAAAACGAATGGCTGTGGAGTCATAATTAGGATAGCGTGCCATTCGTTGCATGGTTCCATTTACTAGCAACTGATCCATTATCAATCCAGAAGGGATTTTGGCTTGCATAATACCATTTTTGTAAGGAGTCCAGTTTAGCTTTAAGCTTTTCCCACCGCTTACACTTACTTTTTCTTCCATAAACGGCTTGATAATCAAGGTTTTATTCTTTCCTTTGGAGTCTTCGGCAGTAAAAACAAGCGTTTTGAGGAGATAATAAGTTCCCCCTCGCAGATAAATTACAACATCGCCATCGCACTTACGTGCGGCCAACTGTGCTCTCTCAATGCTTGCAAAAGGACTGGCATCATTTCCTTGATTTGAGTCTGCTCCTTGTGGAGAAACATAAAATGCCGTTTGTGCATTTAATGCTACGGCAATCAAAATAAAAAAATAGAATGTAAAAATATTCCGTTTTCTGATATTTACTAGCTTTATCATAAAATAAATAATTTTTTAATCCGTAAATATACTAATTTTTAATGAAACTAGTATCCGAATTAGGGGTACCATTATACAATGAAAAAGAAAAACCCTTAGTGCATAAGTTTTTTATTTTCATATTTGAGTTTCCCCGATATGAAGTTTATAGTGGTCCCCTCCCTTAGGACATCTTTTCCCTTAGTTTCATGAATTTTTTTAGAACCACTTTCCAAAAGTACAACATTTTTTTATTGCAACAATTTTTTTGTCGACTTAAAAAAGTGTCTACT
>BHEP01000035.1 GCA_003851245.1 Bacteroidales bacterium
CAAATCTATGTTCTTGGTGATAATCAGTACATCAAGAAGGGCTTCGATGAAGAGACGGGAATGCATTATTATCAACTATTTTTTAAGGATGAACAATAATGGATATCAAAAATCGCAGTAAAAAGACGATGCGTTTGCAAATACTACTAGGCTATTTCTCATATTCAAGGCAACTATATTTTATTTCATTCAGATATGATAACAAAACAAGAACTTCAAGACATACTCAACGACACGGAGAGTTACCATGTTGAGCGAACAACCGCCACAGATAATGCGGATAAGTTTTGTCAGGCTATTTGTGCGTTTTCAAACGACCTATAGGCGAGTGGCAAGAGTGGCTATCTTATTATTGGAGTTGAAGATAGTGGCAAGCGGTCGGGCTTGAAAGTCAATGACAAGCTATTGCTTCAAATCGCCAATATTCGTACAGATGGCAATTATTAAGATTGACAACTTTATAGAAACGTCAGTATCTAAGCGTAGACCTATCCCTGTGAGTGTTTTGAGAGAGAAAATAGTTTTTAATTATCCTTATTGGGCTACACGTGAACTTTTGATGAATGCAATTATGCACCGCGACTACGAAACGAATGCTCCAGTGCAGTTCTACGAGTATGAAGATAGAATAGAGATTCAAAACCCTGGAGGACTTTATGGCAAAGCCCGTCCTGAGAATTTTCCTAATGTGAACGATTATCGAAACCCTTTCATTGCTGAGGCTATGAAGGTTATGGGCTATGTAAATAGATTTAGTCGTGGCGTTTCGAGGGTGCAGAAAGAGCTTTTAGAAAATGGTAATGGCGAAGCTCTATTCGATTTATCACTGATAACTGCATTCAAAGTGATTGAAAATATTTCAACAAAGCATGCTGAGTTTGGGATGAGCGATGAGGGGCATTTCGCCCAAGAAAACGCCCAAGAAATCACAAAACGCCCAAGAAAGGAGAAAGCCACCCAAGAAACCATCCAAGAAAAAATTGTGGCTACACTTAGAGTCAATCCAACAATCACGCGTAGCGAGTTGGCAAGCCTTCTGAAGCGCACTCAGGGCAGTATTAAGTACCATTTGTCGCAACTAAGTCATAAGGGTGTAGTAGAGCATCTAGGCTCAACAAAATCGGGAAAATGGATAGTTTTTTAAGCCAAGTAGAATATGTAAAAGCATCAAATAATAAAAAATATGACACTACAAGAATCACAGACAATAGAGGGGTTCTAAAAATTAGATTTTTCGACGCTGTCAAGGGTGACAACGAAGGGAGTTTGCCTTTGCAAATGACCATTTAGAAACCCGTAGACAAGGAATAAAAAGCAATTTATAGAAGTCCCGTTATGCTAATAGAGAGTGGCTGAATATATACAAATATATAGCCCCCTAATTTTACTTAGGGGGCTATAAAATACAAATTATTTCTTAGGCTAAAATTTAAGCTTTTCCTGCGCTACCCAATACACTTACTACCTTGTGCATGTATAGTGTTTTTAGGCTATCGCGAGCTGGGCCAAGATATTTTCTTGGATCGAACTCTCCTGGCTGTGTAGCCATTACTTCACGTATAGCTGCTGTCATTGCCAAGCGACCATCAGAGTCGATATTTACCTTGCAAACAGCTGAAGTTGCAGCCTTGCGCAATTCTGCTTCTGGGATGCCGATAGTATCTTTCAATGCACCTCCGTATTTATTGATCACAGCAACCAAGTCTTGTGGCACAGAAGAAGAACCGTGCAATACAATGGGGAAACCTGGAATAATTTTTTCTATAGCCTCCAAGATGTCGAAACGCAAGGGGGGTGGCACCAAAATGCCTTGTGCATTGCGAGTACATTGGTCGGGAGTAAATTTGTTGGCTCCATGAGAAGTGCCAATAGAGATTGCCAAAGAGTCTACACCAGTCTTGGTAACGAAGTCTAAAACTTCTTCTGGCTGGGTATAAGTGTGGTGCTCTGCTACTACATCGTCTTCGATGCCAGCAAGAATACCCAATTCACCTTCTACTGTCACATCGTGTTTGTGTGCATATTCTACTACCTTGCGTGTAAGTTCCACGTTTTTTTCGTACGAATGATGAGATCCGTCGATCATAACAGAAGAAAATCCCATATCAATGCAGTCTTTGCAAAGCTCGAAAGTGTCACCATGATCTAGGTGAAGAACAATAGGAATGTTTAAACCCAATTCTTTGGCATATTCTACAGCTCCTTGAGCCATGTAGCGCAACAAGGTTTGGTTGGCATACTTACGTGCACCACTTGATACCTGAAGGATGACAGGAGATTTTTCTTGAACACAAGCCTGAATGATGGCTTGCAATTGCTCTAAGTTGTTGAAGTTGAATGCAGGAATTGCATATTTACCCTCAAAAGCTTTTTTGAAAATCTCTCTGCTGTTTACCAGACCTAATTCTTTGTAACTTACCATTTCTTTTATTTTTAATGTGTAAAATTTTTTAAAACGAAAAATGGATGCATAAATAATAAAACATTGCATCAATGATTCATTATTTATGCATCATTTGCGACGTGCAAAGATAGCAATTTCAAATAAGAATTACCCTTCTTTTTTAGATAAAAAATGACAATAAAGATAAAAAAGACTGCGAAATGTTTTTTCTTTCACTATTAATGTCTATTTTTGCAGTCTGAAAGTGGAAACAACAAATTAAATAAAAATATAATGAAACAAGGACTTCATCCGGACAACTATCGTCCAGTGGTATTTAAAGACATGTCTAACGATGATACTTTCATCACAAGATCAACTGTCAATGCAAGAGAAACGATTGAAATAGACGGAGTTACATATCCTTTGGTGAAGATCGAAATTTCCAATACTTCTCATCCTTTCTACACAGGAAAGCAAAAACTGGTAGATACCGCAGGACGTGTTGATAAGTTTATGACCCGCTACGGAAATCGTGCAGAGAAAAAATAAAAAACCTCTCAAGGTGTAGAAATTTTGTAAATTTCAAGGTTCATACATCAAGAAAGTTTATCTAAAATTATCTTCTAACAAGTTTAAAGTCCTAAAGTGAAAGTTCAAAATTCATTTTAGGACTTCTTGATACAATAACAAGTGTGATGATGCCTTAATGTAAAAGACATAGCATATTTCTTTTGATATATCCCACGGCTTTGCATTTGGCATTTTATAAAAATAGAACAGAACCAGCTTGTTTCGAGTTGGAAGGATGCCCTTTCTAGCCATAGCCTCGATAGGGGCTTGAGTAATTATATGGAAGTGCCTACAATGGCCTGTTTTCGGGATCTTAGATCAGTGAAAGCAACTTACTCATACAAACAGCAACTTTTAGGCCCTTGGGGCTTTGTGGCAGATTATATTGGTATTCAGTTTTACCTTTTCATGGGTATATATTTAATAAAATGATTAAAGAAATAGCAAAGCGATGAAAACAAAGACCGTAATTACATTATTAATTTGTATTGGCTTTCCAATGCTTTTGGGTGCAGTAGCAGGCATTACTACATCTGCTAACATACACGACTGGTATATATTTTTGAATAAACCAAGTTTTAATCCTCCCAATTCTGTGTTTGCCCCAGTTTGGACTTGCCTGTATTTTCTTATGGGAATTTCCTCATACCTGATTTGGAAATCTCCAAGATCGCCGCAAAGGACTAAGGCATTATCGATTTTTGTGGCCCAATTGGCTTTAAATTTTTTGTGGAGTTTTTTATTTTTTTATTTTCATATGCTAGCATGGGCATTGTTTGATATTGTATTGATTTGGCTTAGTGTGCTTGCAATGATTTTCTTGTTTGCTAGAGTAAATAAAGCGGCAGCCTTGCTACAAATACCCTATATTCTGTGGCTAAGTTTTGCGGGTTTATTGAATGCTTCTATATGGTTTCTCAACTAAAAACTATGGGCAATAATAATTCATTGTGATAAAAACAGTAAGCATACACTGGTTTCGACGAGATTTGCGTTTGCAGGACAATGCAGCTCTTTATCATGCCTTAAAAGCAGGCCTTCCTCTTGTTCCTATTTTTATATTTGACACTAATATTTTAAATAAAATTGAGGATAAGCGCAATTTGCAGGTTAGTTTTATTTATCAGCAAGTAAAAAGGCTGCATCAAGAACTCCAAAATATGGGCAGTACATTGGAGGTATACTATGGAAGTCCTGAAGAAGTATTTTCCTTGTTGGCAAAAAAGTATAACTTAAAGTCAGTATATACCAATAATGACTACGAATCTTATGCTCGCTTGCGAGATGCTAAGGTATCTGACTTATTGTTGGCACAAGGTATTCAATTTTATTCATATAAGGATCAGGTAATTTTTGAAAAAGATGAAGTTGTAAAAGATGATCAAAAACCTTACACTGTTTTTACGCCATATAGTAAGAAGTGGAAATCTAAATTAAATGATTTTTATGTATCTCCGTATGATGTTGATAAATATTTGGTCAATCTACACAAGCAGACACCTTATGCTCTGCCCTGTTTGGAAAGTATGGGTTTTGAATTGCATTTATTAGATTATCCTACACAATATTTGCAGGCATCGGTTTTGGCAACTTATCACGAAACTAGGGATTTTCCAGCCATAGAGGGCACCAGTCGCTTGGGAGTGCATCTGCGTTTTGGAACTATCAGCATTCGTAATTTGGTTTCCGAGGCCAGCTCTTCCACAAATGAGGTCTTTATGAATGAATTAATTTGGCGAGAATTTTATCAGTGCATCACCTGGCATTTTCCACACATAGGCAGGGGCGAGGCGTTTAAGATAAAATATGATGGCATAAAGTGGAGAAATATAGAATCAGAATTTGCGCGTTGGCAAGAAGGTCAAACTGGCTATCCTATGGTAGATGCAGGCATGCGCGAATTGAATGCTACCGGATTTATGCACAACCGCGTACGAATGGTTTGTGCGTCTTTCTTGAGCAAGCATTTATTGATAGATTGGCGCTGGGGCGAGGCATATTTTGAGAGCAAGTTGTTGGATTTTGATTTTGCTGCCAATAACGGAGGATGGCAATGGGCATCTGGTAGCGGTTGTGATGCCGCTCCTTATTTTAGGGTATTTAATCCTAGTTTGCAGGCCAAAAAGTTTGATCCCCAGCTGACTTATATCCGTCGGTGGGTGGCCGAATTTCAAGAATTTACTTATCCCAAACCAATGGTAGATCATGCGGCGGCACGACTAAGGGCCTTGGACGCCTATGCCACCGCATTGAAATAGATGTGCACCAAATAACTTTCGCTCTTTGGTGCTTGCACTGTGTTTTTCTTTTATTCCAAAGGCATGGTGTAGCTCAATCCTCTATCAGTTATCATTTGGTGACCATAGAGCCTAATATAATCTCTGTCAAAAATATATTCAGAAATAGGGTCGTCCAGACCGCCGTAAGGGATATTTGCACTGATGTTATAACTGCCTAATATCTTTCCCAGATCAATTTTAAGATCCGCTTTCCAATGTTTATAACCTCCACCATCGCCTTCAACAATTTTGAGGGCATTGTTTTCTTGCTCGGGTTTCCAGTTGGAGTTTAGAATTTTGTTGACATGCTTCACCCTGCGGTTGTTGATTTGCCCTCTGGTGAAGTCAATTTGAAACTTAGAGATAAACCCAGCCTTGCTATCATTTGGGAAGGCTGTAGAAACAATTATTTCAGAACCTCCGTTATGAAAACCATCATGATGAATGGACAAAGACATAGTTTTCATGCGCCATACATTTACTTGGGTAGACTTTGTATCATTGAAGTCTGCTTTTAGGGCATTGGCCTCCGCTTCTTTGGCACTAAGGTAGGTAGTGCCATTTTTCTCAAATTCTCCCGCAGCAAAATTGGGTAAGTTCTCATAAGGAGTTTCATTTATGTTGATGATCCATACGGGATTTTTCATCGCATATTCATCATTTACTATACACGAACTGTCAATGTAATACACACCATTACTGAGTTCTCCCTTTCTATAGGCATAGCTCCAATCATTTCCATTTCTTGGGTCAAAGGCAACGACAGGTATAGTTTTGCCATCCCAATTTTCAGAATAAGGCCAGTATATTTGTACCGCTCCTTGCATCATGAACGCTTCCAGAAGGTTGTTTTCTGTACTCTTTGCCATCTTGCCTGTGGAGTTCTCTTGCAGCTTCCTTCTTATACCCTGGGCAAGAGGACTATTGGCTGCTGATTTAAGCATCTTGCTTTCCCCTTGATTGAGTACGTCAATTAGGCGCAATTGTTCGTCCTGCCCATATTCCATACTATTGTCGACAGCTGCCTTCACCTCTTGAACAATGTCTTGCTGATCGCTTAAGGCAGTAATCAAGTAAGCAATAGACTGCATTTTTTGAACTTCTGAATCATGTTCTTTTGTTATTGTATAATCAGAATAAATTAAGTTTTCATCTTGGCTACATGCTAGCAGCATAAGAGCTATAGCCAAACCCCACAATTTTATAAAGTTTTTCATGTCATCAAAATTAATTAATTAATAAACAAAGTAAAGCCTCCTATTTTTATAAACAATCAAATGGTGTAAAATGTTGTGAGTTTTATTTGTTTTTAATAAACAAGGGCACTTATATTCTAATTTTATAGCTTGGTTTGGAATTTACATTTTTTATTCGTAATATTGTAGTTTATAGCTTTTGAAGTTTATATAATATTACTCAAAAAATGAATAGAGACTTATGAATAAGTCAAACGCTTTAACCGAAGAAAGTCTCTTGTCTTTGCTAAAGCAAGATAATGAGGGGGCTTTTGTTCAATTGTTCTGCGCTTATCATAAGAGTATGGTATTGTTTGCTGGCAACTTTCTGGACGATCAGCAGATAGCAGAAGATATAGTACAGAATATATTTCTCAAACTATGGACCGACAGGAAAGATTTGCAAATTTCAGGCTCTTTAAAATCGTACTTGCTTGTGGCGGTTCGCAACTCCTGCCTCGACGAACTGAGGCATCTTAAGATACGACAAAATCACCGAGATTTTTGTCTCAGCCACGATGTGCTATCTGAATACGACACCGAAAATTATATTCTGTATTCAGACCTACAACAGCAGCTTGACAAGGCCCTGAATCAGCTTCCAAACAAATACAGAGAGGCTTTTGAAATGAGTAGAAATAAGGGGCTCAAATATCGTGAAATAGCCAACAAACTCCAAGTGTCCGAACGAACCGTAGAGGTAAGATTAGGCAAAGCATTGGCCCTACTACGTAATTTCTTGAGTGAGTATCTACCAATATTGCTCTTTATTGCTTGTTCCAGTATTTTAGAAGCATTGATCAATAATTTTATTTGTAATTTTACTTAGAACTAAAAAATAATTGACAATACTTTTTTTGTACACAAAAACGAAATAATGGAAAATAATAAGAAACAAATAGAGCAAATCATTATCAGATACCTCTCAGGAAAATCCAATCCTCAAGAAATAGATATGCTAACGGAATGGATTTTTTTGAGCCCTGAAAATAAAAAAATATTTATGCAGATGCGCAATATTTGGGAAATTACACATCCTGTATTTTCGCCACAAGAAATAGATACCAATAAGGCGCTCGCCAATTTGATGCATGCCAAAGGTAAAAAAATATCCCTCTTTGCCTACTGGCAGCGTATCGCCTCTATACTCTTGCTCCCATTTATTGGTTTATCGCTGTTTCTATACCTTCAGAATACACCCACACAGCAAAAAAAACTCCCAATCACCTATCAGCAAGTATTTGCCCCCTACGGGACCTACACCCAACTGGGCTTGCCCGATGGCTCTAAAGTGTGGCTCAATGCGGGAAGTTCTGTCAAATACCCTATACCGTTTGAACCCCAACAACGAGAAGTTTTTCTAAGTGGTGAAGCTTATTTTGAGATAGTGTCTGACGAAAAAAATCCATTCGTAGTCAAAACAAATAAATTAAATGTAGTGGCAAAAGGTACTGCTTTTAATATTGAGGCTTACCCTAAAGATTCGCTCATTTCTGTTACAATGGTGGAAGGAATCCTTGACGTTGTGATTGGGAAATCGCATGCCTTCAATCTTTTGCCTGGTCAGCGTGTCTGCTACAATCAAGACAATGATATGTATCAAATAAGCACCACAGACCCCTACAAATGGTATGCCTGGAAAGACGGAAAAATGGTTTTTAGAAATGATAGGTTGGACTACGTTTTTAAACGCATAGGGCAAACATTCAATGTTGATATTGAACTAAACGACAGAGAAATAGCTTCACATCCTTATCGAGCAACTTTTGAATATGAGTCTCTCGACGTTATTTTGCGACTACTCAAAATGACTGCGCCTATAAGATATGAAGAAGAAAATATCCAACTCGACCAAAACAAACCATACAAAACCCGTAAAATAAGGGTGTACAAATCTATGCCCTAAATAAAAAACAAATCTCTCTGATAAATAAACTGGGTGATCTTGCCCTTTAGAAACAAATGCTTGGTAGCATTGTTTTTGAATGAATAAGCGGTTGTAAAATACTTCTTATTCATTTTTTTTTGCTTTTTTTTCATTTTTTTATGTGGTCTTTCTTTCAAGAAACGTCATATATCTATGTGGCTGTCTCTGAAGAGCACTTCGACGGGCTGCTATGAATGAAATAATTGTGAAATAATATGTAATTGATAGTTATATTAGAGAGTTTTAGGAATTATTTATTAATTAAAAATCGTAATAGTATATGAAACACGAGTAAGAAGAAAAAAAAGAGAAAAAAATCTGAATTTATCAAAAGAAAGTTTTACAAATAGGATTATTCAAACAAAGGCGCTCATAGAAGCATCCTTATTGTTGATTCTTTTGTAAAACTGTCTTTAAACAAAAAACGCAACAAACATGAATACTATTTCAAAAAAAGGAATCTGGAGGTGCAAAAACACCTACAAAACATTTTTAACAATCAGACTTTGTCTGTTTTTTCTAGCCTGCCATGTGCCGCAGGCTTTCTGTAGCCTTACTTATGCACAGAGCTCAGAAATTTCGCTTCAACTAAAGAATACATCTATAGAAAATGTGCTCAATCAGATAGAAAATGTATCGGAATTTAGATTTCTATACAATAAGAAAATGGTCGACGTAGATCGATTCGTTGATATTGCTGTGCGCAACGAAAATATCAATGCCGTACTTAACACTCTTTTCAAAGACAAAGACATTACTTATTCTATTAATGATAGGCAGATTGTATTGAATAAAAGCAAAGAGGTGCTACAATCGCAGCAATCTGATCGTGTAACGGGAGTTATTCGTGACGAAAATGGTGATCCAATCATAGGTGCCAGTGTGGCAATAAAAGGCACAACTTTGGGAACCATTACCGATCATGAAGGACAATTCTCGGTACAAGCTTCCAATAAATCTACATTGATCATTACCTACCTAGGCTATACAAGGATGGAGATTGAGGTAGGTAGTCAAAAAAACCTACAAATGACGATGAAGGAGGATACCCAAGCATTGAATGAAGTAGTGGTAGTAGGCTATGGTAGTACCGTCAAAAAGGATTTGACAACAGCCGTTACCAGTGTTAGAAGCAAAGATTTCCTACAAGGAGCTGCCAACGATCCTATGCAAATGATTGATGGAAGGGTTGCTGGACTTACCGTTTCGAGCACTTCCGCAGCCGATCCAAATGCAAGCTCGGGTTTACAGGTACGTGGAGCTTCTTCTCTAAAATCGGGCAATGGCCCGCTCATCGTAATTGATGGAATGCCTGGAGGCGACCTCCGCAATTTGGCGCAGCAGGACATAGAATCAATCACAGTGTTGAAAGATGGTTCGGCCGCAGCAATATATGGATCAAGGGGAGCTAATGGGGTTATATTGGTGCAAACAAAACAAGGCAAAGCGGGAAAGGTTGTCGTTACATACGATGCTTATATAGACCACGATATGGTGGCATCAAGACCCAACAACCTCTCGCCAGAAGAATTTGTGGCAAAGGGTAGGGCCAAGGATTTTGGCTCCCGAACCGATTGGTATGATGAGTTGCTCAACAAAAACAATGTTGGTCACAACCACAACCTTGCTCTCTCCGGAGGTAGCGAAACTACACAATTTCGTATATCTTCCAATTTTAAAGAAAAAGAAGGTATAGACATTGCCACCAAACGTAAGGAATATGGACTGCGTAGTTCATTCAAGCAAGTAGCTATGGATGGACTCTTGGAAGTGGGCGGAAATATTTCTTACCGAATAGCCGAAGAAGATTATACCGACTATGGATCCTTTAGGGTGGCTACAAAATTGAATCCTACAGTAAACAAAGATGAGATGGATTATTTCAAAGGACGCTATGACGAGTGGAATCCTATAAAAAACCTCACAGAACGCGAAAATGGAGCTACTCAAGAGTATGCTACAGTAGATTTTAATATAAAATTAAATATTACGAAAGACCTAAATACAGAGCTAAAACTTGGACGCCAAGGACACAGCAAGAAACAAAGACAATTTTATACTAGAGACCATAGGGAGTCTATTGATTATTCGCGCAACGGTCGTGCTCAACTATCCCAAGAAGACTGGGTAGACTGGACCCTGGAATGGCTGGGCAACTATAGTTATAAAATCGACAAGCACGATTTTAAGGTAATGGGTGGCTATTCATACCAAGAGTTTAATAGAGAGAAGTTCTCTGCCGAAAACATGAATTTTCCCAATGATATATTGAAATGGTACAATCTGCAATCGGGAGACTGGAACAAGCAATCGGGAAGATTGGGAATGGAATCGGTAAAAGATAAGGAAAAAACCATAGCTTTCTTGGGTAGGTTGAATTACGACTACGACAATCTTTTCTTACTTTCGGCCTCGCTTCGCTATGAAGGAAACTCTAAGTTTGGAACCGACAATAAATGGGGATATTTTCCTGCAGCCTCTGCTGCATGGCGTTTTTCTCGCCTTTCTTTCTTTGAGGAAATGGAATCTGTAGACGACCTTAAGTTGCGCGCTTCGTATGGAGTGACAGGGCGTTCGGGATTTGACAAGTACATTGCTCTGGAAAAATATTCGGGCTATGGGCAACAAATTGACAGCAAAGGCGATTGGATTCAGGTATATGGCCCTGGCAACAACCCCAATGATCATTTGGTTTGGGAAAAACAACTTTCCTACAATTTGGGAGTAGACTATACCGTATTAAATTCACGCCTAAGTGGTAGTGTTGATGCTTTTATTCGCGAAGGAAAAGATATTATTTCAGAATACGACGTGCCTGTTCCTCCATATTTGCATCAAACTCTTTGGACTAATGTAGGAACAACTACCTCAAAAGGATTTGAAGTGCAATTGAATTGGGATGCCATCAAAACACAAGATTTCAGCTACTCTATATTTAGTACTCTTTCGTATACCAAATCAAAATTAAAATCATTTTCCAATCAAACCTATACCAAAGGATTTATCGATGGAAGTGGACTACCTGACCCAGGAAACCCTGGGCCAGCACAGCGCTTGGCAGACGGTGTTGAGATTGGCTCTTTCTATGGCTACAGATATGCAGGAGTAGATGATAATGGGCAGATAATGATATACAAGGGAGGTGAAAAAGGAGCTGAAGCAATCCTTGCCGACAATGCCCAAGATTCCGACAGAGCATTTATTGGCAATGGAGCTCCCAAATGGACTGCATCTTTGGGGAATACCTTTACCTACAAAAATTTAGATTTGTCGGTGTTTTTTAGTGGTCTTTTCGACTACGACATCATGAATGTGGAGCAAATGTATTTTGGATTGCAGGCAGAGCCTGAGGTAAACCTACTACATTCGGCATACGAAAAAAATGCACATATCTTGGGTGGTAAGAAGGTCTGTGATTATTTCCTTGAGTCGGGCGACTACCTCAAGTTATCGAACCTTACAATAGGATGGACTCCTAATCTTAAAAATAAATGGATTTCCAATTTTCGCCTCTATGGATCTGTCAGAAATGTATTTACGCTGACCAATTATTCAGGCATGGATCCTGCAACAGTAAGAACCACCGGCTTGTGGCCAGGAATGCGTTCGGGAGCCGACAATTCAAACCCAATGGATGTGTATCCTACTACTCGCACATTTACTGCTGGTATTCAACTAAGTTTTTAAATAACAAATTAAAAATAATCATGAAGAATTTTAAATATATTGTATCCATGCTCTTAGGAGTACTGCTATTTTCGTGTACCGATCTTACAGAAGAGCCTTTTTCTATACTTACAAAGGAAAATTATTTCATAAATAAACGTTCTGTAGAAGCTGCTGTATTGCGTCCTTACGAACACGGACATTGGTGCGCTTGGGATGGCGATCGCTGGTTGCTCCAAGAACTCACAGGAGACCATTTTGTGTGGACTCAAAAAGGCAAACACGGCTGGGACGAGGGCCAGTGGGTGCGCTTGCACTCACACAACTGGGATTATTTGCAAAATCAGGTCAATGAATCTTGGGTAGGACCTTATCAGGGCATAGCACAAATCAATAACCTACTCATAGATTTTCAAGGTCTTGATTTTGCCAACCTGGGTGTTACCGAAACCGAGAAGGCAAATTATATTGCCGAATTGCGCGCCCTGCGTGTATGGTATTATACCTGGCTGATAGATTTTTTCAGACACGTACCTATCTCCGATGATATATCAACACTAAGAGCCCAATCTACTCCTCAGGAGGTTTTTACCTATATGGAAAAAGAAATAAACGAATGTATTTCTAGCTTGAACAAGAAAAATATTCCAGGACATCTTTCTCAGGGAGCTGCAGCATCCATATTGGTAAGGATGTATCTCAATGCAGAAAAATGGATAGACAAGCCCATGTATAACGAATGCGCAAAGGTGGCACAGGATATTATTAATGGAGATTATGGTAGCTTTGCAATAGATGACGACTATCGTGGCCCTTTTCATCGCTCTTTTGTGAATGCTCCATCGCCAGAAAATATCTTTGAATGGCCTCACAAGCGCAATATATACGAATTGGGATGGCAGTATTCGGCATTTCATCACTACAAGTCAAGTTCTATACTTGATACCGATGGATGGAATGGATACAACGGAACTCACCTAACACCATCCAGAGACCTAGAAGGCGATGTATACGACTATCAGCTAGGAAAGCCTTTCGAGAAATTTCATGATGTGGATTATCGTAAGCAAAACTATGAGGTAATCAATGACAAGGGCGATACTAAGGGTTTCTTTTTGGTAGGTCCTCAGTACGAATTTGATAAGGCAAAGGGCTATGGCTACGATAATTCCAAGCTGGTAACGGGCTCTGAAGAGTGGACAGGGCAGCATCTATCTTTTGTAGATCAGGTAGGTCGCTTTTCTGAAAAACCTGCGGGTCGATGGAATGAGGGCTCAAAGGTAACTACGGGCGAAGAAAACTCGGGCGTTCGCCTAATGAAGTTTGGCCCTCTGTCGCACTCTAAGAAATTATTTATGTCAAATTCTATTGGAGAAATTCGCTTGGCTGAGATATACTATTCCTTGGCTGAGTCGAAATATAGGGCTGGCGATAAGGCTGGCGCATCCAAACTATTGGATGATGTGCGTAGGCGCAATTATCCTTCCGAAGAATGGGATAAGTATAGTTATGAAGCCAATCCCAATATGCTCACAGATCAAGAGTTTATTGACGAGTGGGGACGTGAATTTTTGGGCGAACACCGCCGACGCACAGACCTCATTCGCTGGGGACGTTTTGGTGATGCTTGGTGGGATAAGCCTGTTGATAAAACAGACAAGGACTACGAAGTATTTCCTATTCCTTCGAGGGTTTTGAACTCCAATCCCTTACTCAAACAAACAACACGAGGCTGGGAATAATAAGATCTAGCAAATACATTGCAATAATGAGAAAATAAGATTTAGGTTTCTTTTTTTCAAGGGGCTGCCCTCCATCATGGAAGGCAGCCCCTCTTATGTTAAAGCCTTATTTTATGATCACTCACATCAAGGCTGGCAATAATATCAAGTGGAGCTCTTATGCCGCCTTCCTTGACAAATTGATAAAACATATATCCATCAAAAAAAATGTTTTATGTCGATGGTGATATCTTCACCACTTTTGTTGCAGCCTTGTTTTTATTTCTATCATCTACCGCCTCTACCACCTTCTGTGCCAGTTCCGCAAAAGCCATACCACTGATGCTCTCTGCATTTAAAGCCACGGGCTTGCCGCTATCGCCACCCTCTCTAATGCTTTGAACTATGGGTATTTGTCCCAGCAAAGGTAGCTTAAGCTCTTGGGCAAGGTTCTTACATCCATCCTTTCCAAATATATAGTACTTGTTTTCTGGCAATTCGGCGGGCGTAAACCACGCCATATTTTCAACAAGGCCGAGCACGGGAACATTAATTTTTTCTCCAGTAAACATATTAATTCCTTTTCTTGCGTCGGCCAATGCTACCTCTTGCGGCGTACTCACCACCACTACTCCAGTAATGGCCAAAGTTTGCACCAAGGTAAGGTGAATATCACTCGTTCCAGGAGGTAAATCTAGGAGAAAAAAGTCTAGCGGCCCCCAATTGCCATCAGCAATTAATTGCTTGAGGGCATTGCTAGCCATACTGCCACGCCATACTACCGCACTGTCTTTATCCACAAAAAAGCCCATCGAAAGAATCTTTACCCCATAATTTTCGGCAGGAATAATAAGATCGCGACCACCAATATTTTCCAATAAAGGTCGCGATTCCTCCAGGCAAAACATTTTTGGCATCGATGGACCATAAATATCAGCATCGAGTATACCCACTGTATAGCCCATATTGGTAAGAGCAACCGCCAAATTGGCTGTTACCGTACTTTTGCCAACCCCTCCTTTGCCAGAAGAAACGGCAATGATATTTTTTACCTCGGGCAGAAGTTTTGCGGGTTCGGGGCGAACCATCTGCTTGGATATTGCCCCAATATTGCCTTTGATTTCCACCTCTTCTCCAACATAGGTAAGAATGGCAGTTTCGGCAGCTTTTACAACAGAGCGCAAAAAAGGGTCGTTGGGCTTGTCGAAAAGTATAGAGAAACTTACCTTATTGCCATCGATATGTATATCATCCTCTACCATGCCCATTTCTATTATGCTTTTACCAGTGCCTGGGTAGCGCACTTTTTCCAGTGCTTCTAGTATTAATTTGGGATATAATGCCATTTTGTTTTGATTTAATTGAAAAATTTGACTAATTTTGACCGTCTTTTGAACCCTTATATTAGACAATAGCGGTAAAATTGCTACAATATTAGCTTTTTAAAGGGATATAAACAAGCAAATAATATATTAATAACTAAATTAAAAAAATATGACAACATTTTTGAAAAAAAGTCTTTTACTCTCAGTGGTTTTGTTTGGAGCATCTTTAGCCGATTCTTCTCAATTGGAAGCCTGTACTAGAGCGGTTTACTTAGGCCCCAACAACACCGTTATAACAGGTCGTTCTATGGATTGGAAAGAAGATATTAAATCCAATATTTATGTCTTCCCTCGTGCAATGGATAGAAAAGGAATGCAAACAGGCAACACATTGTCGTGGACTTCCAAATATGGGAGTATCATTGCTACAGCCTATGATATTGGAAGTTCCGATGGAATGAACGAAAAAGGGCTGGTTGCCAACATGCTCTATCTTTCCGAATCTACCTACACCAGAGAAAATGATAGCAGACCCATGCTGAGTATTGGAGCCTGGGCGCAGTATATTTTAGATAATTTTGCCACCGTTAGCGAAGCGGTTGCCGAACTTAGAAAGGATAATTTTCAAATTCATTCCGTTATTGCACCCAATGGAGCGGCATCGACTGTACATGTTTCCATTTCCGATCCTACGGGAAACAGTGCCATATTTGAGTATTTCAACGGAAACATCGTTATTCACGAAGGGCGCGAATTTCAGGTGATGACCAATTCACCAAAATATGATGAGCAATTGGCTCTCAATCAATACTGGAAGCAACTAGGCGGTACTGTAATGCTGCCAGGAACCAATAGAGCTGCCGACAGATTTGCTAGAGCTTCTTTTTATATCAATGCCACACAACAAACCGACAAAGAGCAAGAGTCTGTGGCAAGTGTTTTTAGTGTGATTCGCAATTGCTCCGTGCCCCTAGGTATTTCTACTCCTGGAGAGCCCAATATATCATCTACCGTGTGGCGCACTGTTTCCGATCATAAAAATATGACTTATTATTTTGAATCAACACTCAGCCCCACCGTTTTCTGGTTCAAATTGTCGAAGCTAGACTTTAAGAAAGGCGCGCCAGTAAAAAAATTGGAGCTCACTAATGGCCAAATCTATTCGGGAGAAGCTACTGCCATGCTAAAAAATAGCGTGCCATTCAAATTTGCTGAATAAGCCAAAGTTATATACAAAAAAATTACGAAAGCTCCCCACAGTCCTTGTGGGGAGCTTTTTTAGTTTAATGATGAACTAATTGCGTATCTTTAGAATGAAAAACAACTCGATACGTTTATTTAGGCCTTTGCCAATATGAAGCTTTTAATCTATTTTAAATTGTATATTATACAATAAGGTAGCCTTATCTTATTGTATATAATATGATACTTAAACAATTGAAAATCAATATTATATTTATAAATTATTAAAATATTTATCGCAAAAGTTTGGTGTTTAAATAATTGATACTACATTTGTGTATCAAAATATTTAAGCATGTCAAATAAAGATAGAGAAAGTTTGCAAGTAAATGTATCGGTCGACTGTGTGGTGTTTGGTTTCGACGATCAGCAGCTCAGCGTGCTCTTGGTACAAAGGCAGTCTGCAGAGGACAACAAAAACGATTTGAAACTTCCTGGCAATCTCATACATGATGATGAGGATGTGGACGATGCTGCCCATAGGGTTTTAAATGAGCTAACGGGCATCAAGAAGATGGTGCTCAAGCAGTTTAAGTGCTTTGGATCGCCCCATAGAAGCCAGAACAAAGACGATGTAAAATGGTTGGAAAATGCCTCCAGCCTAAAAATAGGGCGATTGATAACTGTGGCCTATCTTTCACTATGCAAGATAAATCGCCGCCTCAATATTGTATCAAAATATAAGGCCGTAGAGTGGTGTGGTGTCAATGAACTGCCCCTTATGCCTTTCGATCACAACCAGATAGTGGAGGAGGCCCTGGTAGAGATTCGCCGATGGATAAGCAACGAGCCCTCAATAGCCTTTGAGCTCCTGCCCTCAAAATTTACGGCTGCCGAACTTCGCCACCTGTATGAAGCCGTTTACAGAAAAAAGTTTGATGTGCGCAATTTCCACAAAAAAATTGCCAATATGCACTATATTGTGCCATTGGAGCAGCGGCAAGAGGGAGTTTCGCATAGAGCGGCAAGATATTATAAGTTCGACAAGATTTTGTATAAACAACGCATCACAACCATAGAATAAATTAACCCTTAAAAATACAATTACTATGTACCTATTAGGATACGACATTGGCAGCTCTTCCGTAAAAGCCTGTTTGGTAGAAGCTGCTACGGGCAAAATAATTGCCTCAGATTTTTTTCCCAAGCAAGAGATGACCATAGATGCTATAAAAGCAGGATGGGCCGAGCAATCGCCCAATTTGTGGTGGGAAAATCTTAAATTGGCAAGCGCGTCGGTACTCAAATCGTCAAAGATAGATGCTGCCCACATCAAAGCCATTGGTATATCTTGGCAAATGCACGGATTGGTGCTAGTAGACAAGAACCAAGAGCTATTGCGCCCTTCCATCATATGGTGCGACAGCAGGGCCGTGCCCTACGGCGAAAAAGCATTTCAAAGCATAGGCAAAGAAAAATGCCTCTCGCACCTACTCAATTCACCAGGCAATTTTACTGCCGCCAAACTGGCCTGGGTAAAAGATAATGAGCCATCGATATTTGAGAAGATACACAAATTTATGCTCCCTGGCGATTATATAGCAATGAAACTCAGTGGCGATATAGTAATGACGGTAGAGGGCTTGTCGGAGGGCGTTTTATGGGATTTCAAAAACAATTGCGTTTCCTCAGATGTGATGAAGCACTTCGGTTTCGACGATGCGCTGATCCCCAAAATTGTGCCAAGTTTTGGTGTGCAAGGACTCGTTTCGGCACAGGCTGCCAAGGAGTTGGGACTCAAACAAGGTACGCCCATTACTTATAGGGCAGGCGACCAGCCCAATAATGCCTTGTCGCTCAATGTGTTTGAGCCTGGGGAAATAGCCTCCACTGCCGGCACCTCGGGAGTAGTATATGGGGTGTTAGGAAAGGTCAATTACGATCCATTGTCAAGAGTAAACACCTTTGCCCATGTCAATCATACGGCAGAGCAAACACGCTTGGGAGTTTTGCTGTGTATCAATGGCACAGGGATTCTCAACTCTTGGGTGAGAAAAAATTTTGGTTTCAGCAACATCTCCTATGCCGACATGAATATATTGGCAAGCCAATCGACAGTAGGAGCCAAGGGCATTTCCATCATTCCTTTTGGCAATGGTGCTGAGCGAATGATGGAAAACAAAGAGCTAGATTGCTCCATTCGCGGCATCAATTTCAATATCCACAACAGTGCTGATATACTCAGAGCAGCCCAAGAAGGCATTGTATTTTCCTTCAATTACGGCATGCAGATTATGAGTGAAATGGGCATGCAAATAAAAAGCATCAAAGCGGGCAATGCCAACATGTTTCTAAGCCCCCTATTTCGCCAAACACTGGCCAATGTAAGTGGTGCAAGCATTGAGCTATACAATACCGATGGAGCGGCAGGAGCTGCAAAAGGCGCTGGCATGGGTGTGGGCATTTATAAATCTAATGAAGAAGCCTTTGGTTCGCTCGAAAAAATTGCTACCATAGATCCTCAAACCGACAAGCAAGACCAATATAATGAGGCATATAAAAAATGGGAGGGGCTGTTGAAAAAATAACAAAGGCATCCCCCATAATTATCATTCATTATCATTCAATATCATTCATTATCATTCAATATTAAAAATATAAATTTTAAATCATTAAGAAGATGGAAATTGTAAAAGGAAGTAAGGAATTTTTTCCAGGAATTGGAAAAATTCAGTTCGAGGGACAAAAGAGTAAGAACCCTATGGCATTTCGCTGGTACGACGAAAATGCAATGGTGATGGGCAGGAGCATGAAAGACTGGACACGTTTTTCTATGGCATATTGGCATACCTTCTGTGCCGAAGGGGGCGATCCTTTTGGAGGTAGCACCAAGGCCTTTCCTTGGAATAGTGGGGTAGATGCCATCAGTAGAGCAAAATACAAGATGGATGCAGCCTTTGAATTTATGACAAAGATCAACATTCCATTCTACTGTTTTCACGATATTGATCTGATAGAAGAGGGCAATTCTTTTGCTGAGTACGAGAGCAATTTGTTGAAAATTGTTGATTATGCAAAAGAAAAACAAGCAGCCTCCGGAATAAAACTCTTGTGGGGAACGGCCAATGTATTTAGCCCTACCCGCTACATGAATGGGGCTGCCACCAATCCCAATTTTGAGTCCGTAGCCTATGCTGGTGCACAAATAAAAAATGCCATCGATGCCACAATAGCCCTAGGAGGAGCCAACTACGTATTTTGGGGAGGGCGCGAAGGATATATGAGCCTCTTGAATACCAATATGAAACGAGAGAAGGATAATCTGGCGATGATGCTTACCATGGCCCGCGACTATGCCCGCAAGCAGGGTTTTAAAGGTACTTTCTTGATAGAGCCAAAGCCCATGGAGCCCATGAAGCACCAATATGATGTAGATACAGAAACTGTTATTGGCTTTCTTTGTCAGCACGGTTTAGAAAAAGATTTTAAAGTAAATATTGAGGTGAACCATGCCACCTTGGCTGGACATACCTTTGAACACGAACTGCAAGCAGCTGTAGATGCAGGGATGCTAGGTTCTATTGATGCCAATAGGGGTGATTATCAAAATGGATGGGATACTGATCAGTTTCCTATCGACATCAACGAACTTACACAGGCCATGTTGGTAATTCTCGAAGGAGGAGGATTGGGCAATGGAGGCACAAATTTTGATGCCAAGACGCGCCGCAACTCTACCGACTTGGAAGATATATTTATTGCACACATAGCTGGTATGGATACCTTTGCCCGTGCCTTGCAAACGGCAGCCAATATCTTAGAGCAATCAGATTATCGCAAAATGCGCAGCCAGCGTTATGCTTCTTTTGATGCTGGAGATGGACAAAAATTTGCTGCTGGCAAACTCTCTCTTGAAGATTTGCGCAATATTGCTGCCAAAGCTGGAGAGCCTACACAAATAAGTGGCAAGCAAGAGCTATACGAAGCCATAGTAAACATGTATATATAAGATAATGAACAAAGAATATAATCTAAGCTATATATTTGGAATAAGCTTAGTTGCAAGTCTAGGAGGACTTCTCTTTGGCTACGACACGGCTGTTATTTCTGGTGCCGAGAAGTCTATTCAAGAGTTTCTTATCATACCCCTTGGTTTGAGTTCTTTTATACATGGAGCCACTGTTTCGAGTGCCCTTATAGGCTGTATAATTGGGGGGGCACTTTCTGGGCTTATTTCTACACGAGTGGGGCGCAAGAAATCCTTGCAGTTGGCGGCATTCCTATTTTTTATATCAGCCTTGGGCTCAGCGTTTCCAGAGACTCTATTTTTTAATAAGGGCGAAACCTCTATGGGCTTGCTTTATATGTTCAATTTCTACCGCATCATTGGTGGAGTAGGAGTGGGGCTGGCTTCGGCAGTTACGCCCATGTATATTAGCGAAGTAGCGCCCTCAAGTATTAGGGGACGATTGGTTTCTTTCAATCAGTTTACCATTATCTTTGGTATGTTGGTAGTTTACTTTGTCAATTGGGGCATTGCCAATGGGCAAAGCCTGGAGTGGATCAATGCCATTGGCTGGCGCTATATGTTTGCCTCCGAATCTATTCCTGCATTGCTTTTTTTTGTATTGCTTTTTTTTGTTCCCGAAACGCCCCGCTATTTGGCACTCATGAATCAAGACGACAAGGCACTGTATATATTGACAAAGATCAATGGAAAAGAAACCGCCAATAAGATTTTTGCAGATATAAAAGCTTCTATGAGCAAGATTTCTTCGGGAAAGCTCTTCTCGTATGGCAAAAAAGTTATTGTAATAGGAGTCTTACTCTCTGTTTTCCAGCAGTTTGTGGGCATCAATGTAGCCCTGTATTATGCTCCTCGCATATTTGAAAGCATGGGAGCCGCCAAGGATGCGTCTATGCTTCAAACCATTGTTATGGGCTTGGTAAATGTGGTTTTTACAGTTGTTGCCATTCTTACGGTAGATCGCTGGGGGCGCAAACCCCTGCTCATAGCGGGCTCTATAGGTATGGCAGTTGGTATGTGTGCTATTGCTGGTCTCTCGTATTTTGAAATTATCGGTATCAGCACCCTGGTATTTATAGTTATCTACACGGCATCTTTTATGATGTCGTGGGGTCCTATCTGCTGGGTTCTTATCTCCGAAATGTTTCCCAATACTATAAGAGGTAAGGGCATAGCCATTGCGGTGGCTTGTCAGTGGATGGCCAACTATTTTATATCCTCTACCTATCCGGGCATGATGGAGTTTAGTGGTGCCTTTACCTATGGTTTTTATGGGTTAATGTCGGTTCTATCAGCCATTTTTGTATGGAAAATGGTGCCCGAAACTAAGGGTAAATCGCTGGAAGATATGGATGCTATGTGGAAATAGGGTCAAAATAATACAATTAATATATTTAAACAAGGGCAAAATTTAATTATTTTGCCCTTTTGTTTGATTATTATTGTGAAAACCTCTACATTTGATAAAATTTATAAATTCTAATTATTTTATTTATGATTAAAAAATTATTTTTTATCGTGTGCTTATCTATAAGCAGTATTTCGTTTGCTCAAAAAATTGAGTTTACGGAATATAAACTCGACAATGGGCTGAATGTAATTCTGCACCAAGACGATTCTGCCCCCTTGGTAAATGTGTCAGTGATGTATCATGTGGGAGGAAAAAATGATATGAATGGCAAGACAGGCTTTGCCCATTTTTTTGAGCACCTCTTGTTTGAAGGAAGCGAAAACATAGAAAGAGGC
This sequence comes from Bacteroidales bacterium, assembly GCA_003851245.1. Lineage (GTDB taxonomy): Bacteria > Bacteroidota > Bacteroidia > Bacteroidales > Azobacteroidaceae > BHEP01. Next base: position 22,065 of record BHEP01000035.1, read on the forward strand.
ACCTTCTTTAAGCTGGTTTCTAATGCTGGAGGTAAATTAAATGCCTACACAAGTAATGATGTAACTTATTATTACGAGGTGCTACCATCTAATGAACTAGCAACAGGGCTTTGGATGGAATCAGAAAGAATGATGCACCCCAAAATAGACCAGATAGGAGTAGATACACAAAGAGGAGTTATCAAAGAAGAGATGAAACAAACTAGAGACAATCGCCCATATGGTAAGCTTTGGGATTCTATGCTATCTTCCATGTTTAAGGAGCACAACTATAAAGGAGGTGTTATTGGAAATCCTGAGGACTTAGATAAGGTGACTCTCGAGGACGTTGAATTTTTCTTCAATACCTATTATGTACCCAACAATGCTACTTTGGTAGTAGCGGGCGATATTGATATAAATAAAACAAAGAAAATGGTGCAAGATTATTTTGGTCCCATCAAAAGAGGAGCTGAAGTAAAGCCATACAGCATAAAAGAAACTAAGGAATTAGGCCTAGTGGTAGACACCGTTTATGATGCAAATATACAAGTGCCAGCACTTATACAAGCATTCAGAGGACCTGAAACAGGGACCAAAGATTCTTACGCCCTACAAATGCTTTGCGACGTATTGGCGGGAGGACGCAGCTCGCGCTTAATAAAAAAGATGGTAGATGAGAAAAAATCGGCACTGCAGGTATCGAGCATGAACCAAAGTCTGGAAGACTATTCCCTTGTAATGACCTTTGCACTGCCCAACATGGGCAACAGTCTCGACGATTTAAAAGCTGACATCGATGAGGAGATAAAAGCATTGCAAGACAATTTAATGGAAGAGAGCGAGTATCAAAAATTAATGAAAAAATATGAGGTGAGTTCGGTTGATAAGATGTCGGGAGTAGAAAATATATCCACGCAACTAGCCTATGCCTATACTTTTAGGAAAAACACCAATACGGTGAACGAAGAATTGGCAGTGATACGCTCCATTTCTCGTGAGGATATACAAAAAGTAGCTCGTGAGTATCTGAAAAGCGATAGCCAAGTGATTCTTTATTATCTTCCTAAAGTAAATTAAAAAAGCGACAAATGAAAAAAATATATTTATTAGCACTCACAAGCCTCTTGGCATTCAATTCCTTTGCACAGATAGACAGAAGTCACAAACCTGAAGCCGGGCCTGCTCCTACAATTCATTTCGAGACCCCACAAACTTTTGAACTCAAGAACGGGATTAAGGTAATGCTTGTACAAGACCATAAGTTGCCCAAAATATCTGCCTCCTTCTCCATGACGAGAGCTCCTAAGTTGTATGGAAAGAAAAAAGGTGTAGGTGACCTGCTTTCCTCAATATTGAATGAGGGCACTACCAAGCTCTCAAAAGCAGATTTCGACGAGTCTATAGACCTTTTGGGTGCCCGCGTTTCGGTCAATGCTGGAGGAGGATACGCTAGTTCCTTGACAGCCGATTTCGACCAGGCTCTTGCACTAATGGTAGAGGCTATGAAATATCCTGCATTTAGGCAAGAGGATTTTGAAAAAATAAAAATGCAACAAATTACTGCAATGAAAAGCGATGAGCGCAATACCTCGAGCATAGCTAGAAAGGTGTTGTCGCATATAAATTTTGGAGATAAGCACCCCTTTGGAGAGTTTTCAACAGTAGAAGGAATTGAAAAAATAAGCCTCGAAGACGTAAAAAATGAATATCATAAAAGGTTTATGCCCAACAATTCATACCTGGTTTTTATTGGTGACATAAACCTTGATCAGGCAAAAAAATATGCGGAAAAATATTTTGACTCCTGGGAAAAAGGAAAACTATCAGAAACTCCTGTTATAAAAGTAAAGCCGGCAACAAAAACACAGGTTTTTGTAGTTGATGTGCCTACAGCCTCACAAGCGATGATGCTGGTGAGTAATATTGTAGAAAACACAAGACTGAACCCCGAAAGTTATGGACTAAGCGTTGCCAACCAAATTTTAGGAAGCAATGATGGATACCTCTTTATGAACTTGCGAGAAAAGCATAGCTATACCTATGGTGCCTATTCTAGTGTTGGCACAGATAAGTATGGTGCTACCTTTACTGCCGAAGCCAATGTGGGCCATGCAGTAATCGATAGTGCTATCATTGAGACTTTTAAGGAAATGAATAGACTAAGCAATGAGCCTGCAGCAGCCGACGCAATACAACTTATCAAGAACAAGGAAAATGGCAAATTTGCTCTTGCCATGGAAAATAAGGGAAATATTGCAAGCTATGCCATAAACATTGAAAGAGATAATTTACCAAAGGATTATTACACTACCTTCTTACAAAAAATTAATGAGGTTGGTGCATCCGAAATTCAGGCTGTCGCCAAGAAATACATAAATACCAATGCTATGAACATTGTGGTAGCAGGAAACGCCGCCCTTATTGCCGATAAAATGGAGGGTTTGGGGTATCATGTGACGTATCTTGATGCCTTTGGAAAAAAAATCGACAGGCCCACTCTATCAAATGAAGAGTAAAAAAAATGAAATAAAGCTCATTTTTTATTTTAAACCCTTATCTTTGTGTTCGTATTTAAATAAAGAGGTTAATGTTATATAGATCTCTACAATAGAAAATAAGTAAAAAAAGCAATTTTTTAAAAAAGCAAAATGAATATAGTAATTACAAATTGGTGGTGGCACAATAATTCTCTCAAACTCGTGAGCAATCTGCCTATGTAATTACCTAAGATAAGGAATATATAAAAAAAGGTCTGTTGTTACTCACAACAGACCTTTTTTTTTTGTGCTAAAAATAACAAGAAAACTATATAAATAAACAAGAAATATGAAAACGTATGCAGTAAGTGAGGACGGGTATTATGGGGAATTTGGTGGAGCCTACATTCCCGAAATTCTATACCAGAATGTAGAAAATCTCAAAACCAAGTATCTTCAGATTATCAATGATACTGAATTTCGTAAAGAGTATGATGAGCTCCTGAAAGATTATGTGGGAAGACCAACGCCCCTGTATTTGGCAAAAAATTTGTCTGAAAAATATGGATGCTCTATCTATCTCAAGCGCGAAGATCTCAACCACACGGGAGCCCACAAGATCAACAACTGCATAGGGCAGATTCTCTTGGCTAGGCGTATGGGCAAAACCCGAATTATTGCCGAAACAGGTGCTGGGCAACATGGAGTAGCCACCGCCACCGTCTGTGCCCTCATGAATATGCAATGTATAGTATATATGGGGGCCATAGATGTGGATAGGCAAAAGCTAAACGTTCAGAAAATGAAAATGCTGGGTGCTAAAGTTATTCCTGTGCACTGTGGGAGTAAAACCCTCAAAGATGCTACCAACGAAGCCATCAGAGATTGGTGTTCCAATCCAGTGGATACACATTATATAATAGGATCTACCGTCGGGCCGCATCCATACCCCGATATGGTAGCACGCTTGCAATCGGTAATCAGCAAAGAAATAAAAATTCAGCTCCAAGAAAAATTGGGAAGAGATTTTCCCGACTATCTCGTAGCATGCGTGGGGGGAGGAAGCAATGCCGCAGGAACCATCTTTCATTATATAGACGATGCACGTGTTAAAATAATCCTCGCCGAAGCCGCCGGCAAGGGAATAGACTCTGGGATGACTGCCGCTACCATAAAGCTAGGAACAACAGGCATCATACACGGAGCAAAAACATTGCTCATGCAAGATTCCGATGGACAGATAGTCGAGCCTTATTCCATTTCAGCAGGACTGGACTACCCTGGCATAGGGCCCATGCACGCCAATATGGCAAAAAAAGGACGATCGGAAGTTCTCACCGTCACCGACCAAGAAGCCTTGGATGCCGCTAAGGAACTTACCAAACTCGAAGGAATAATTCCCGCACTAGAATCGTCACACGCTCTGGCAATATTCAAACAAAAAAAATTCAAAAAACAAGACATTATAGTATTATGCCTATCTGGAAGAGGCGACAAAGACATGGATACTTATTTAATGAATGATGTAACTAACAAAGAACAATGAACAATGAACATTAGAATAAAAACAATCAGTAAAACCTTATTGGCAGACCTACAAACGCCAGTAAGCATGTATCTCAAACTACGAGATGTATTTCCTATGTCGGTACTCTTGGAAAGTTCCGATTTTCATGGCAACGAAAACTCTATATCTTTTATAGGCATAGACCCTATTGCGCATTTCAAGCTCGAAAATGGACGTATCCAAAAGCAATATCCCTCAAGTGAGCCTTTGGAAGAATTGCTAAGTGACGAAATGGATATTGCCCAAGAGCTTAAAAAATTTATAGACTCGTTTCAGCAAATAAGCAATGATAATCCTACAGGAGTAAACGGATTTTTTGGCTACTCTTCTTACGATGCGGTAAGCTATTTTGAAGATGTAGAGACAAAAAAACAAGAAACTGCCTCAAGCTCCATACCCGATATGATGTATATCTATTGTCACTATATCATTGTAATCAACCATTTTAAAAATGAACTTACCATTGTAGAGAATCTTTTAGAGAGCCAAGCAAGCACCATGGACAATATATCATGCTTGCTAGAAAACCGCAACTTCTCGTCCTACGATTTTGCTACCAATGGCAGCGAACAATCCAGTATCACCGATCAGCAATATAAGGAGATGGTGAGCCAAGGAATTGCCCATTGCAAACGAGGCGATGTATTTCAAATTGTCCTTTCTCGATGTTTCTCGCAGGCGTTTGTTGGCGACGAATTTAAAGTTTATCGTGCCCTACGCTCTATCAATCCATCACCCTACCTCTTCTACTTCGATTTTGGTACCTACCGAATATTTGGATCATCGCCCGAAATACAGTGCGGAGTATCCAAAACCAAGGCATATATAGACCCCATTGCAGGCACATTTAAGCGAACAGGAGATGATGAAAAAGACAGGCAGTTGGCAGAAAATTTATTGAAAGACCCCAAGGAAAATGCCGAACATATAATGCTCGTAGACCTTGCTCGCAATGACTTAAGTAAAAACACCTCAGACGTAAAATTAGATTTTTATAAAGAAGTGCAATTTTATTCCCACGTAATACATCTAGTTTCCCGTGTTGTGGGCACTGTGCCAGAAAATGCCAATACCATAAAAATATTTGCCGACACATTTCCTGCAGGAACCCTTTCGGGAGCTCCCAAGGTGCGTGCCATGGAGCTTATCAGGCAAATAGAGCCCCACGACAGGGGTGCTTATGGGGGATGTATAGGATATATAGGATTGGATGGAGAAATAAATCAAGCCATAACCATTCGCTCATTCGTCAGCCGCAATAATGTGCTATACTACCAAGCGGGTGCAGGTGTGGTGTCTAAATCAAATGAAGAATCAGAATTGCAAGAAGTAAACAACAAACTAGCGGCTCTTAAAAAAGCAATAGATGCAGCAGAAAAATTAATGAACCTATGATAAATCAAGATAATAGCCCTGAAAGGGCGACACATAATAGCTTGGGGTGTGAACCCCAAGGATATATAAAAACAAAAAAAATATTAATTTTTGATAATTACGATTCTTTTACCTACAATTTGGTGCACCTTGTAAAAGAATTAGGCTACACCGATGTAGATGTATTTCGCAATGACAAAATAAGTCTTGATGAGGTAGAAAAATACGATAAAATAATCTTATCGCCAGGCCCTGGTCTACCATCAGAATCTGGATTGTTGCTGCCATTAATAAAAAGATTTGCAGCCACTAAATCCATTTTTGGCGTATGCCTAGGACATCAAGCAATAGCCGAAGTATTTGGTGCAAAGCTCATAAACCTGGAAAATGTATATCATGGCATTGCTAGCGATGTAAGAATAATTGCTCAAGACTATTTGTTCGACAGCATGAATGAAACATTCCAAGCTGGCCGCTATCACTCTTGGTTGGTAGAAAGCGTAAACCTTCCAGAGTGCTTAACAATTACTGCCGTAGACCAAGAAAATCAAATAATGGCACTCAAGCACAATACATTCGATTTGCATGGGGTGCAGTTTCATCCAGAATCGATACTCACTCCCGAAGGCAAAATATTATTGAGGAACTTCCTTAAAAGATAAAACTAAAACCCTGAAAGTGTGGTACGTAAGAGCTTGGGGTATAAACCCCAATAAAAAAAACAAGAATAAAACATTATGAAACAAATATTACAAAGACTCTTTGAGCATCAGTTTCTCGCAAAAAGTGAGGCAAAAGAAATTCTCACCAAAATGGCAGAAGGGCAATACAACGAAAGCCAGATTGCCGCATTCATCACCGTCTATTTTATGCGAAGCATCAGCATAGACGAGCTACTAGGGTTTAGGGAAGCCCTTCTCGAAATGCGTGTCAATATCGACGAACTAAGTGTCTACAATGCTGTAGACATCGTTGGTACAGGAGGAGACAACAAAAACACCTTCAATATATCTACCGCCTCCTGCTTTGTTGTGGCTGGTGCAGGCTATAAGGTTGCCAAGCATGGCAATTATGGAGCCTCGTCGGTAAGTGGTGCCTCCAACGTAATGGAGGAGCAAGGCACCAAATTTAGTGCCGACATCTCTATTCACAAGCGTTCGCTAGAGGAAACAAACATGGCATACCTTCATGCCCCTCTTTTCAATAAAGCCCTAAAAATAGTGAGCCCCGTAAGAAAGGCTCTTGGTGTTCGCACTTTTTTTAATATGCTTGGCCCCATCGTCAATCCCCTTATGCCCAAACGCCAGTTGCTTGGTGTATACGACCTTAAAATGGTAAGGATGTACAACTATATATACCAACAAACAGACTGCGATTTTTCTATTGTACATAGCCTAGATGGCTATGATGAAATATCTTTGACAAGCCCTTTTAAGCTCATAAGGCGAAACGAAGAAGTTATTTACACCCCAGAGCAGATTGGATTTGCCCAATACAAAGAGTCTGATATGTTTGGTGGAGACTCCATTGCCCAAGCATGTGTCATATTTAGAAACGTAATTGCCAACAAATCTACACAGGCACAAAAAGATGCGGTGGTAGCAAACTCGGCATTTGCCATTCAAACCATAGTGCCAAATATGAGCATTGAAGATTGTATAGCACAAGCCCAAGAATCAATAGAATCGGGTAAAGCGCAGCTTACATTATTAAAATTTTTGCAAATAAATAGCTGATAAAACAATAAATTTTAACAAATTTTTAATAAATAAATAAATGAATAAATACAATAAATAATAATATGAACATATTAGAAACAATTATTTTCAACAAGAAAAAAGAAGTGCTCCAACAAAAAGCACTTATTCCCTTTCTTGCATTAGAAAAAATAATAGCTCAACAAGCAAAGCCTCGATTGCTATCGCTCAAGGCAGCCTTAGAAACATCTTCCACAGGTATCATTGCAGAGTTCAAGCGAAAATCGCCCTCCAAAGGATGGATTGCCCAAGAAGCCAATGTTCAGCAGGTGGCGCAGGGATACCAGCAGGCAGGAGCATGTGGCATATCGGTATTGACCGACGAGCAATTTTTTGGTGGCAATATAAGCGATTTTACTACTGCCCGAAAGGAAGTAGACATACCCCTGCTGCGCAAAGATTTTATGATAGACGAATACCAAATATATCAGGCAAAAGCCATGGGAGCAGACGTGATCCTATTGATTGCTGCCGCTCTAAGTATTGATCAAGTAAGGCAATTGTCGGCGGTAGCAAAAGACTTAGATCTCGAAGTACTCTTGGAAATACACCAGGAGTCAGAATTGGATTATATTGGTGAAAACATAGATATGGTGGGCGTTAACAACAGAAACCTCGCAACATTCCAAACAGATATAAATTATTCTCTAAGATTGGGAGAAAAAATACCCCCAGCATTTCTCAAAATATCGGAAAGCGGAATATCTCAAGCCCAAACCATAAAAGACCTTCGAGCAGTAGGGTTCAGAGGGTTTTTGATGGGAGAGAATTTTATGAAAGAAAATGAGCCTGCAGTAGCATTGCAAAGCTTTATAAACGAACTCTTATAATGATTAATTCTACCTTGCCACAATAAAAAAGTGTCTTTTAGATTGCATATTTAGTATCTTTACTAGATAGTGCGCATATCTTCCATACCTCCGACAAAGAGATGTGGCTCTTAAAATTACAAAGATTTCCAAGCATCAATATTATTATAAAAAGAAGAAGAGTAAACAGGGTATAAAACCCTCTTTAATGAGCACTTACAAGGACGAATCAGGAGATACGCAAGCGGTTTTTAAACGAGGCTATAGTTCAAGAAATCAATCAGATACACAAAGATTATGATACTGATTATGGATATAGAAAAATTACTAATCACTTGCAAATTCTAGGATATTTAATCAATCACAAAAAAGTTTATCGTTTGATGAATGCCTCTCAATTGTTGAAATCAAAGCACGACAAACCAAGTAAAAGTAGGGATAAATATCGCAAAGTTTTCCCCACTAGGCCTTTGGCGGTTTTAGAAATGGATATAAAATTTGTGTGGTCATATTGAGAGCTTTCATGCTATTTTAGGAAAGACGCTTGATCAGTTTAATTTTTGGAGCCTTCAAGAATTAGAGATGATTTTAACTCCTTTCTACGAAAAATACAATAACCACAGGCTACATGCTTCGGTATGTTATTTGCCGCCAAATATATTTTTAGAATGTTGGAATAAAGGACTTGTTGAGCAAAAACGAGATGAAGTAAAAAGGATAATAAAATCAAAATCAAGAAATAACAAAGAATACAAGCTTGGACTACAGCCTATTAAACCGTATTGGAATGCCAATAAAAAATGGTGAAAGTAAAAATTTATGACAAACAAAAAATATTTTGTATATTTGTATTCACAAATAGAAAGAAGTCCGATTAATAGGGGGCTAGACCATCATACAATATACATACTAAAAGAAAGATATATTACACCTAATAATTTAGCTATGCAGAAATACCTTAGTAACA
>BHEP01000036.1 GCA_003851245.1 Bacteroidales bacterium
AGTCTTCTCAGTCTCAAAACTTACTCTTAATCGCACTATTGTAGAATTGAAACTTTATTAATTTGTTTGTTTCTATTTCTACATTACAAACTCTTAATCGCACTATTGTAGAATTGAAACATATGTTTTCAAATTTGAATGTCTCATACATAGCTGAACTCTTAATCGCACTATTGTAGAATTGAAACTTCTGGGTCACGCTGATTGGCGGCCCTGTCGTAGTGCTCTTAATCGCACTATTGTAGAATTGAAACGTTTCAAAACTTAAACTTAATGTCTTTTCTGCTATGCTCTTAATCGCACTATTGTAGAATTGAAACCAAAGTGTGTCATACCCTGTTTTGTGTGTCTGTAGACTCTTAATCGCACTATTGTAGAATTGAAACGTCTCAAAGCTAAGGCTTAATGTAGTCTCAGCGACTCTTAATCGCACTATTGTAGAATTGAAACCAAATTTCATCAAAGGCATCAATCAGAACCTTATCCCTCTTAATCGCACTATTGTAGAATTGAAACTACATATAGCCCTCAATCTTACATTCAGTTGGAAGTCTCTTAATCGCACTATTGTAGAATTGAAACTAAAGTATGGAATATATGCGCAGATATTGAGATTGCCCTCTTAATCGCACTATTGTAGAATTGAAACACATGTTGCTTGTAATGCTTTTTGGTAGTCCTCTTTCTCTTAATCGCACTATTGTAGAATTGAAACGATACATCGACGTACACGATGCACTCGCACGTATCTCTTAATCGCACTATTGTAGAATTGAAACTCGTCTTCCCATTCATCTATCATTGGGTGCCAAAACTCTTAATCGCACTATTGTAGAATTGAAACAAAGGGTTTTGCAAGACCATACACAGCCACAATAAACTCTTAATCGCACTATTGTAGAATTGAAACCATTAAATGAGTCTGGTAGAATGGATATCTTACGCAACTCTTAATCGCACTATTGTAGAATTGAAACTCCTCTTGCTGCTCTGGGCAATTTTCTGATAGCATTCTCTTAATCGCACTATTGTAGAATTGAAACTTTAGTAGGGACTCAAATCTAAACGGTTTTTTTTCTCTTAATCGCACTATTGTAGAATTGAAACTTTTGAGAAAGAATTGCTATTAAAATCTCTTGTTTTCTCTTAATCGCACTATTGTAGAATTGAAACTCGCCGTCTCCATACGCTTTACATAATCTAGTATTTCTCTTAATCGCACTATTGTAGAATTGAAACTTGTCAACGAGTATTGAGGTGATGTTTACAAAAACTCTCTTAATCGCACTATTGTAGAATTGAAATTAATAAACGCCATTTCATCAGCTACTTTTATGACATCCTTCATATCATGGCTTATCACATAGCGATATACCTCCAACAGTTTTTTTTGTGTATTTAGCAGCTCGCTCAGTATCTCTATTTATTAGTGACACCAAGGCATTTAGGCTGTTGAACGAGAAGTGCGGATTTATTTGTCCTTTCAATTGCTGATACTGCATATTCAGATTGTCTATTCGCAATCGCTCAAACTCCACCTTTCGCTGTTTGCTCTTATTGAAGTGATATAAAAATTCTAAAGCTATAAGAGTCACAAATGTTAGGAGTCCCATAAATATGAGTCCCCATTCCTTTAGCGTCTCTCTTTTTACTCCGTTTAACATACTTGCTCCTATTTAGTGTACGCAAGATATATTATTAGCTCGATATCGTAAAATAAATCGGGAGAACTTCATATTTAGGCGTATGAATTTCGATATACTCTCCTTTGGGGCTTAAAAATTGGGGCTTAGGCTTTGTTAAAAGATGAGGGTGCTGTATTTTACCCAATCAAATCAAACGAATCAGCGTCATTTAGAAAAGGAAATTTTTGTCTGAATTTATTGAGTTTCTCTAAATCCAATTCAGCAGATATGAAGCACTCTTTAGAAGTTTCATCTCTGCCGATTTCATTACCAAAAAAATCGACTATAGAGGAAGCTCCGCAGTAGTTTGAACTAGGGTCTTGGCCTACTCGATTTACCCCCGCCACATACGATTGATTTTCAATAGCCCTAGCCTTGAGTAGAATGTCCCAAACATGGATTCTCGCTATTGGCCAGTTGGCTACATACACCACCAAATCATAGTCGCCCTTATTTCGAGAAAAAACTGGAAATCTTAGGTCGTAGCAGATAAGCAATAAAATTCTAAACCCTTTGTATTCAACAATAAGCTTATTTTTTCCTGCAATATATTGCTTGTGCTCTCCTCCGTAAGTAAATAAATGTCGCTTGTCATAAAAGTAATGCGAACCATCCGGCATTACAAAATACATTCTATTGTAATATTCTCCATCAGCATTGATGGCAATGCTTCCAGTGATGGCGCAATCTTTACATTTCGCCATTTCTTGCATCCAAAGTAGTGTTGTTGAGTTTGTTTGTTCGGCAAGCTCTTTGGGCGAATTGCAAAAGCCTGTGGTAAACATCTCGGGCAAAACTACAAGATCAGTCTTTGGCAGTTTCTCTAATAGTTTTTCTATATGCGATCTGTTGAAAACGGGATCCGCCCACTTAATATCGGTTTGTAGCAAGCTTATATTCATGAGTGTGGAGTATATGTTGATGTTTTTATTTATGAACTTTTTTAAAGTTAGGCAAGAAAGCCGCACATACGCCAATGAGAGGGAGGAAGGCACATACTTGATAAACATAAGCAATGCTGGTCATATCTGCCAATTTTCCCATAAGGGCAGAGCCTATGCCTGCAATGCCGAAGGCAAGTCCAAAAAATAGACCTGCCACAAGGCCAACTTTCCCCGGGAGTAGTTCTTGGGCGTAAACCAAGATGGCAGAAAAAGCAGAGGCTAGGATGAAGCCGATGATGATGCTTAGCACGCAGGTCCAAAAAAGATTGGCATAGGGCATCATCAGGGCGAAGGGTGCAGCTCCGAGTATGGAAATCCATATCACATACTTGCGCCCAATCTTATCGCCCACAGGGCCTCCAATCAAAGTGCCACAGGCTACAGCAAAGAGGAAGGCAAACAAATACATTTGAGAATCTTGGGTAGAAACGCCAAACTTATCTATCAGAAAAAAGGTATAGTAGCTCGTAATGCTTGCCATGTAGAAGTATTTGGAAAAAATAAGAATCAAAAGTATCGTCAGAATAAATTTTATGCGTCCGGCGGAAAGGCCTATGTCTTTTTTCTCTTTTATAATCTCCGATTTTGGCTTTAGCCTATGCAGGTTGTTTTTGTACCATATACTTATGCGCAGCATCAGCATTATGGCAACAATAGAGATGCCACACAGCCATTTGATATTGCCTTGTCCGTAGGGAGAAATGAATACCGCAGCCAATAGAGGTCCTAGGGAACTGCCAATATTGCCTCCCACCTGAAATAAAGACTGCGCCGTTCCTGGTCTTCCCCCCGCTGCCATATACGCCAGGCGAGAGGCCTCGGGATGAAAAATAGCAGAGCCCATGCCCGTAAACATAACTGCTACTAGCACAGCCTCGAAGCTCCCCGCTAGAGAGAGTAAGAAAATACCAGCCATTGTAAAGCACATGCCTATGGGCAGGGAATATGGTTGGGGCTTTTTGTCGGTATATAAGCCTATAAGGGGCTGAAAAACAGACGACGAGAGTTGAAAAACCAAGGTAATCATACCTATCTGAGAGAAGCTCAGTAGCAAGGAGTCTTTTAGTAGGGGGTAGACTGCCGTAATCACCGATTGCAATGTGTCGTTGAACAGATGGCTCAAGCCCAAGGCCAGCAGTACTGCAAATGCGGTATTATTGGAGCTCTTTTGGGTTTTAGAGCTTTGTGGTATATTTGTTGATTTTGTATTCATCTTTTTTATAATACGCATGTGAGAATGGAAGCAAATAAAGAGTCTATTGTGAGCAAATATAAATTTGCCTCAAAGGTAGGGCAAATAGAGCTATAAAAAGAATATTGGTAAAAAATATTTCGCTTTGCTGCAATACTCTGAATAGTATGCTTTATCTTTGTGTCCATAAATATTTTATAGTAACATTAGATTTTTAATATGAAAAAGTATATATCCGAAATGATAGGAACCATGATTTTGGTGCTCATGGGCTGTGGAAGTTTGGTCTTGTCGTTGGCTCCTGAGGCAGAAGCCTTTGGTCTGGGAATAGGTTTTATGGGAGTTTCGCTGGCCTTTGGTTTGTCAGTATTGGCAATGATCTACACCATAGGAGGGATTTCTGCTTGCCATATCAATCCTGCCGTAACTGTTGCTATGTGGATATTTAGGAAGATAGAGACCAAAGATGCTGTTTTATATGTTTTATTCCAAATTATAGGAGCTATATTGGGCGCAGGCATCCTTGCTTTTATTGTGGGCAATGGCACGAATTTGGCAGTAAATATGGTCGATCCTTATGGCTTAGGGTTTACAAATATACAGGCCTTGACTACCGAGATTGTAATGACATTTCTCCTTCTAATGGTTATTTTTGGCTCTACCAGCAATAAGGTTCCCACTGGTTTTGCGGGTATCGCTGTTGGTTTGAGCGTAGCGCTTATACACTTGGTATCTTTGCCAATCACCAATACCTCCATCAATCCAGCACGTAGCTTTGGCCCTGCACTAATAGATGTTATCTTTGGAGGTGCAGGCAATGGGATGGCCGATTTATGGATTTTTGTCTTAGGCCCTGTGGTGGGAGCTATATTGGCAGCCATGGTATGGAGGTATATTTCTAAAGGATAAAATTAATTTTTAATCAATTTAATTTAAACAGCTGACGGAGATATAGATAATCTTCATGGGGAATGATATAGCTATGCTCCAAATGATTTTTTTGATAAACTCTTCGTATCTAGCCTTTGGCAACTCACTGTCGGAAGTGATGAAGATAAACTCAAAATCCTCATTGTCTTTGCAAATGACCCTTTAGAAACCCGTAGACAAGGAAGAAAGGGCAATTGATAGAAGTCCCGCATAATATGTGCTGAAATATCAGCATATATATATACTGTTTTATTTCGTAGCAGTAGCCTCAACCACAAATTAAATCATAAAGGGGCTGCGCATATTGCACAGCCCCTTTATGATTCATCTCAAGCGAGATACTCGCAAGTAATATTGCGCGTTTATTTTTTGTCGAGATGTTTTGCCAAGTCTGCAGGAAGATAAAAAGTTTCGTTCTTATCTATATATACACAAACAGAGTTGAGGTCAAAAGCTTTGCCATTAAGAATGCCTACAGACTGAAATGCAGGAATGGTAAGAGTGTTTTTACCTTTCTTAACTACCAACTTAGGGAACTCGGGGTTTGTAATATCAACAGTGTACTTCAAGCCTGCAAAAACTTCTGTATGCTTAGCAAAAATTTGTTTTGTAAGTTCAGGAAGTGTAGTGGAGAGCCCGCTAACATCGTATAAATATTTGTTTATCTCAACATTGGTATTCATTCCCATTGGCACATCGCCATGAGGATGGTAGGCTGCCAAGAAAACCTCCTCGCCCGTATGTCCTGTGGTGGTATATCCAAAGCAGGTAACATCATTCATAATGGTGGTAATTCTCCACATCAGAGGCATATATGCAGGAATGCCCTTGGCATTTGGTAGGGGTTTATTTTCTTTATGAGTGATAAGATATTGCAAATCGTCGGCCGATAAATCTATGTCGGTATATTTTTTAAACACTTGAGCAATTTGATTATCGGGAGTTTCTTTGATGATATTGGTCATTCCGTTTGCCGTTCTCTTAAATTTAGAAACACTTTCGTAGAGTCGCGAGATACTCAATTTGTCGTATCCGGGGCAGCGTTCTGAGCCTAGGGTGAATCCGCTGTTGCCATGGTCTGTAAGGATCACAACTGCCGTGTTGCCATCTTTTTTTGCAAAGTCCATAGCTACTTTTACTGCACGGTCGAATGCCAAAAACTCTGTCATCAAGCCTGCTGCATCATTGCTATGAGCTGCCCAATCTACTTGGCTTCCTTCTACCATCAAGAAAAATCCATTCTCCGATTTGTTCAATCTATTTATAGCCTTGTCGGTCATTTCCTCAATAGAGGGGGTCACAGAGCGGTCTTGATCGAGATCTAAGGGCATGTTGGCAGGATGAAATATCGCCCATAGCTTGCTTTCTCCATTGTATTTGCGAAAGGCTGCAACGTCGTCCTGTATCAAGGCAGTGCCATTGCTTTTGAGATGCTCCTTGATGTCCTCGCTAATTTGCTTGTTGCCCGAGGCAAAAAGTACATCTAAGTTGCTGTGGGCAATTTGCGATGCAATAGGCTTGGCTGCTTGTCGGTTGTAGTGGTGAGCCGCGCAGTCGGATGGTGTTGCCTGATAAAATTCGTGGGTAACGACCATTCCTACAGCCTTTTTTTGGCTGATGCGAGAAGCCTCGAGTATTGTTGCCAGAGGCTGATAAGCCATGCTAGGATCTACAGGTACCAGGTCATTGCCTGGGTCGGCAAGAGGATAAATAGCCACATTGCCCGTTTGCTGCGGCATGCCCGTCATATATGCCGAGGTGGTGGGAGCCGAATCTCCAATGGGAGCATTGGAAGAAAAGGTCTTTACAGTGCCCGTAAAATAGGGGTCTATAAAAAGATTTTGATCTCCACCATTATAAATTTGATACCATCGTGCGGCAGAAATTACCCCTATAGAAGTGCCATCGGGAATCATTACAATAACATTTTTTACCGCTTTTACGGGCTTTCTGTATTGTTGTTGTGCCATAGTAGGCAATAAAAATGCAATGCAGAGGAGTAAAAATAAAGATCTCTTTTTCATGATTTTTAATTTTTAATATTTTTTGTTTTTTTAATTAAAATCTAACTTTTGTGCCAAACTCAATGGTGAATGGGCGCATATAGGTGCCTGTAAGTACTTTGCCATCCAACTGTGCAGCCTGGTCGGCGGTGGTGGTGTTTGTTCCCGAGATTGATCCTTGGGCTCCTTTTTGGTTCAGCAGGTTTACAGCATTCACATTGAAGTCTACATACTTGTTTAGCTTATAGTTTACGCCGGCAAAAGTTTCCCAGCGGCTAGCAAAGAATAGAGTGTTGGGATAGTTGGCAGCTTCCTTACTGAAATAACGCGCACTTGCCCATACCCTCCATGTCTTGAAAGAATAGCTAGGATCTATTTCTATAATTGTTTTAGACACACTGCGTGCAGCGCCCCCACTAAAATCGTGCTTTGCGTCTTCTCCGGGAACTCCTGTTAAGTCTACGGTAAAGTTTTTATATTCTGGGTTTTGTAGGGTCAGCAATAAGTGGAGTTTGAATCCCTTGGCAGGAGAAAGAATCATATCGGTAGTCCATCCAATGGTTTCTATATCATAGGTGATGGTTTGTTTATGCCCTCTAGCAAAGGTTGAGTTGTTCTTAAAATTGTTGCGCTGAATGTAGGTTGCCTTAGACACCACACTTAGCAAGGGATGGTTGTAGTAGGCTCCACCTGAGGTGCTAGGTATCTGTGATGGGGAGATGCTAGGATCGTCGGCACCAGCATAGCTGCTCAATTTTCCAGCAACTTCGGTATATCCTCCATCTGCCAGCAGTCCAAAATTATTTGTCATCTTATAGAGTAAGTTTATAGAAAAAGCCTTGTTGAACCAGTCTTTTTTCACCTCATTTGTCAAATCTTTATCGACAACATTATTTTTTACTCCTGAGTTTCTGGCTGCATCGCGACTTGCCTTAGGATACCATAGTCCATCTACATGCTGCCATTCGAGGCGGGCTCCTAAGTCTATTTGTAGGGATTTGTTGACAGTCCATTTTTCGGTGGCATAGATTGCCAACTTATTTTCCCAGCCGTCGTAGTATTGTAGTGCACCATTATAACTTCTCGAAGCCTCGTAGTCAGGAGCTCCCGAGGAGGGGCTTATTCTTGCAAACAACTGCTGTGGATTGGCTTTTGCTTCTTGATACATAAATGAAGATGCTAGGTGATAGTCGCTTACATTGTAGAACCATTCGCTTAGTCCTACCGCCCAATGGTGATTGCCAGCTTTTTTGCTTACATCAAACCTACTCATTATAGTGTTTAGTGGAATCTTGGGCGTTGCCAAGACTGTTACTCCCTGTACATAATCGTCAGTATTTTGTGTGCCGTCGGCATAATAGTATTTTGTAGAGTCATTATTTCCAGGGTTTTGTGAGGGACTGCTATAATATGGATTGTAAAGTCCTGATTTGGCATAGTTGTATCTTACAATGTAGTCTAATACCATGCCATTCTCTAGCTTGTTATTTCCCATAATGTCGATCACATGACTTGTAGTTCCCATATCCTTCATCTGATCCCAGGCTTCTTCCTTGCCCGTCATGGGGTTTATTATATTGGCTACGCCCGATCTTTCAAGATATGAGTCTCTTCCTATTTTGAAATCCTTGTATTGGCTCACTGTCCCATTCAAATTGTATACATAGGGGCTAACCTTGGATCCTACGCCCCTGGAATCTGCAAATTTATACTGGATAGCAAATTCGCCCTTTCCCTTGTTGTATTTCTTGCTAATTACTCCCTTGTAGATCTGTGTTTGATCTAGGTAGTTGGTAAATTTGGCATCGAAAGTACCAGGATCCATATTTATATTGGCACTCACGGCATAGTAGTAGCCATTTTTTATTGGTCCGCTGATACTAAAATCACCTCTTAAGAGTCCAAAGCTATTTGAATTTAAGGCTACATTGCGAATAAGCTTCTCAGTACCTCTGTTGGAGTGGGTACTAACCGATACGCCTACGTCGCCAATTGAAATGGCAGTTTCGGCAACGCCTAGCACGCTAAATTTATTGAAACTAGAGCTAGATCTCCACGCTCTTAGGGGGCTCATTCCCATAAAGTCGTAGGTTACAGGGAGGCCATTTTCCAGTATGGTGGTGCCTCCAATACTTGCAGGTAGTCCAATATTAACATTTCGTGGGCCATTGTCACTCGATGCGTTGAGCATCACATTTTGTGTCTCAGTCTTAGCTACTGTGCTTACCGTGTCTTTTTTCGCCGCTTCCTGCCCATAAGTTGGTAAGGCGAGCATCATTGCTACTATGGAGGTGCTCCATCTAAAAAGTCTTTTCTTTTTCATAAATACAATCAATTACATGGTTTGAATTGGAACGCTCTATTGCGTTATTTTCACACAATAGTAGTAACTATTTTTTAATTAAACAAAAAAAACTAGCAAATTGTTTAAGAATTTTTTAATAAAAATGGCATTATTTTTGTATCTTCCTGATTATTAGCTAATTAAAATTTGAAATAAATTTGGGTTTTTTTGAGATTGCTAATTATTTGTTTTAAAATTTAAATTTAGCTAATTTTGGCAAATATTCTTTGTGTTTTGAAATTTTATTAAGAAACGCATTCATCTTTTTTCTATAAAGGTGAGTCCACTCCTGTTGCATCCACTTACTATCTGTTTCGCACTCTAGTTCATAAGTATGCTCGGCGTACAGGTGAAAACTTGTTTGACCCCTGTTTTGCCCAAGTCACCAGTGCTAAATCTGTTGATTTCCAGGTGCGTGGCAAGTCCATTCGCAAGTCCAGCAAATCGATGGGCAGCAATTTGGATTGGCTAAGCTGCTACGAGCTGATTCATGAGAGTTTGCGTTTATTTTATAAGAAGTCCCTTGGTCGGGTGGATATCTGCCAGGGATATGCTTATCGCTTTGATAAATCAGATCTATTGGTGGTCACGGACACACAGAGTGGGGCGCAGCAGATTGCCGCGGAAATAATTTCTCGGAAAGGCGAAAAGAAGTGGCGCATTGAGATCGGGGAAAGGAAATGCCAGTAGAGATTTTACAGAAACGAAATAATGTAGAAGCACCATTTTTCAAGTAGGCTACCATTACCCTCGGCTTATTTTGTTTCCGTAACATGGATGATATTGCCAGCTTTTGTTGGTATAAATTTGATAGCATCAACAACGACAAAAAGTGGACTCTGTGTATAAGGCCAAAATCGACGATGCAATCTATCAAAAAGGAATAGTCGTTTCACAGGACGAGTTGAACCAAATAGCTTTATATAGAAACGAATTTCATGGAAAATGGAACTACGCAATAAAACCAAATAACGTACATGTTATTTAATTACAATATCTAAGTTGTGATAAAGAGGGAGCATAATTGCTGTTCAATCATCTATCAATGAGTACAGGAAGAAAGGCTACAATTCACTTTCTAATTACTATATACACTTTTTTAATGAAAAAGTTTCAAAAAACCACAAAAAAAAGTAGTTGGTCGATTTGCTTAAATACTGAAATAAATTATGCTAAGCAAGTGTTATGTTAAAATAATTATTTAGTTTTTTGATGTTTTTTCTCAAGATGAGCATATGGATTCGCTATTTTGAGTTATATTTGCAGTGAAATTGAGGATTTACCTCAAAAGAACGAATTTTTAAACGCTATCACTATGTTATTGGAATTTTCGGTCGCCAATTTTCGGTCAATCAATAAAAAATGCACTTTATCAATGCTTGCCCAAGCTATTTCAGATGAACCAAAAGACAATGTCGCTGTAGTTAGTCGCAATAAGATTCTTAAAACAGCTGCAATTTATGGCGCCAACTCTAGTGGAAAAAGCAACATTCTCAGCGCAATGAATACGATGATTAGCATCGTTTTATCGTCGGTAAAGCTCAATGACAATGATCCTTTAGATTACGATCCATTTTTATTAAGCACTAATCGAGGTAGACCATCCTTTTTTGAGGTGATTTTTTTAATTGATGATTTAAAATACAGGTATGGTTTTGAGTTGAATTCCACACTGATTACTGACGAATGGTTATTTAGAAGTAAAATAAATGGCAAAAAAGAGACTGCCTTATTTGGTAGAACAGAAGAAGGAATCGGTGTCAGCGAATTGAATTTTCCCGAAGGGGTAGGCAAGGAAGAGAATACTAACAATAATAGACTATTCTTATCTCTATGCAATCAATTGGGAGGTGCTGAATCGAAAAAAATTATTCTTTGGTTTCAAAAAGGTATAAATATTATTTCAGGGATTCATTCGGATATGTACTCTGATTATTCAAAAAAAATGTTCCATGAACAAATTGAGGGCTGTGAAGAGGCAAAATTATTTTTCAGCAAGTTAAAACTCGGATTTAAAGACATCGAAACCAGGGAGATAGATTACGACTTAGATATGTTTGGGGACAATATACCTTCCGATATTAGAGAAAAGTGGGTAAAAGTACATAAGGATAAAAAGAGAGTTGAATTAATTACAAAACACTCAATTTATGATGAAAATGGAAATATAATTAGGTCAGATTCGTTTAACATTGATAATATGGAGTCGGAAGGAACAAAAAAAATAATTCAACTGTCTGGGCCAATTTTTGACACTATTTATTCGGGCAAAGCATTGATGATTGATGAAATAGATGCAAAGATGCACCCTCTTATTTCGCATTATATTATTGAGTTGTTCAATAATCCTGCAACGAATCCTAAAAATGCACAACTGATTTTTACTACTCACGATACGCACTTATTATCGTCAAAATTATTGCGACGTGATCAGATTTGGTTTACCGAAAAAGACTCAATGCAACAGACTGATTTGTATAATATGATGGATATTATTTTGCCAGATGGGAGTAAGCCTCGTAACGACACCAATTTTGGGAAAAACTATTTGGCAGGAAGATATGGAGCTATTCCATATATCATAAACGAATAAGATTATGGCAAATATTATTAAAATTGACAATGCAATAGCCAAGCGTAAAAAAAAGAACAAAATACAAATATGCAAAAAATGATGAAAATAATTATTCAATAATGGATAAATATGGGAGTCAGGAAGAGGCTATTAGACGTGCAGAGAGGCAGCATAAAACATTTGAAGATGAAAGGTATGCCACACATAATCCTTGCACAACTATCTACGAACTTGTCAAACAGCTTTTAGGTAAGGATCAGTCTCTTATTGATGAGGTAATGAAAAAACATAATTCTGCCGAGTAGCAATAGATTCTTTGGAAAAGGACTACTACCGAAAAGTACTTTAATACATTTGTACCTTATTGAGGAGTTTGTCAATGAATTGTAAGCTATGGGACAGTAAGAATATGAAGCATTCAAAATAAAAAACCTCGCAATCAATAGATTACGAGGTTTTTATGGTACCCAGAGCCGGGATCGAACCGGCATGGAAGTGAATCCACAGGTGTTTGAGACCAGCGCGTCTACCAATTCCGCCATCTGGGCATTTGCTCTCACAAATACGGCTGCAAATGTAGTGCTTTTTTTGTAAGTATCAAACAATTTAGCTGTTTTTTATAGAAATATGCTATTTTTTATTACTTTCATTGCTAAATGGGACTTATGAAGTACCTTTGGGCTTAGAATATTACTTTTCAATACTGAATTATTATGTCCCAACAAATTATCAAATGCACCAATCTTCTACGTGATTTAGAGTTATTATTGAGTAATATAGATTACGATAAATTATTCGTTTTAACAGATCAGAATACCCAGCGCCTGTGTCTTCCTGTTTTGGCTTCTTGCGAGCAATTGGCAAGAGCTGGGCGTATTTGCATTCCCGCAGGTGACGAACATAAAAATACAGAAACCCTGAGTTTCGTTTGGGCATATTTGAGTCAGCATGGAGCCAGCCGTCGCTCCTTATTGATCAATCTAGGCGGCGGAATGCTTACCGATTTGGGCGGTTTTGCAGCAGCTTCTTTCAAAAGAGGCATTAGGTTTATAAATATTCCAACTACTCTACTTGCCATTGTCGATGCTGCCGTAGGAGGGAAAACAGGGATTAATTTTCAAGGATTTAAAAATGAAATAGGAGCATTTGCTCCAGCCCAGGCGGTATTGATAGATACACTGTTCTTGAAAAGTTTGGATAGAGAGAATTTTCTTTCAGGCTATGCCGAAATGATTAAACATGGCATTTTGTGTTCGGAAGAGGAGTGCAACAAGATTTTGAGTTTTGACTTACAAAAACTTGATAGGGGAATAATTGACCACGAATTGTTGAAAGAACTAGTATTTACATCGGTCAAGATAAAAGAAAGAATAGTCGAAGAAGATCCTACCGAGCAAGGTATAAGAAAAGCCCTCAACTTTGGGCATACCATTGGTCATGCCTTCGAGAGCTTTTCCTACAAAACAAACAAACCTATAGCCCATGGCTATGCTGTAGCTTTTGGCATGGTTTGCGAGCTCTACCTCTCGTTCAGGCTGCAGGGACTACCTCAAGACAAACTTATGGCAATAGTTCGCTACATCAAGAAAAACTATGGGTCTTTCGCCTTTGATTGCAAGGACTATGACCAGCTTTTTGTGCTTATGGAGCACGACAAAAAAAACGATGCCTCGGGAATCAATTTTACCTTGGTACATAATATTGGACAAGCTAGAATCAATCAAATTGTAGGAAAGGAATTGATATATGAATCCCTAGACTTTTACAGAGAATATTGCGAATGATTTTTTTACTATAATAATATCATTAACTTTGTATTCTATACCTTAATTAAGGTGTTAAGAAAGAAAAAATACAAATTATAACTCACAACAAAATGTCGCAAGAACCCAAATGTCCTAAGTGTGGAAAAGAAAACACGTATTTCGATGGAACACTATTTATATGTCCCGATTGTGGGCACGAATGGAATGGTGAAACAGCGGAAGAGCAAGTAGAAGACAAGACCCCCAAGGACAGTAATGGTGCCGAATTAGTCGATGGAGATGCCGTCACAGTTATAAAAGACTTGAAGGTAAAAGGCTCTTCTATGGTAATTAAGAGAGGAACTAAGGTGAAGAGCATTAGGCTAACAGAAGAACCCACTGAAGTAGATTGCCGCATTGACGGCTCTAGCATTGTTCTTAAAACTTGCTTCTTGAAAAAATAAGCACGAACTAAGGCAATGGCAGAAAATAATGAGAAAAATTATTCATGTAGACATGGATGCATTTTTTGCCTCTGTCGAGCAGCGGGACAATGAGGCATATCGCGGCAAGCCTCTGGCTGTAGGCCATTCTGAGGCAAGAGGGGTTGTGGCTGCTGCAAGCTACGAGGCCAGGGCTTTTGGCGTGTATTCGGCCATGCCTTCACTTACGGCTAAGAAACGCTGCCCTGAGCTGATATTTGCACCTCCTCGATTTGAGGTCTATCGTTCGGTGTCGCAGCAAGTGATGTCTATTTTTTTGGAATATACCGACCTCGTTGAGCCCTTGTCGCTCGACGAGGCTTTTTTGGATGTGACGATCAATCATAAAAACATGCCATCTGCAAGCCTAATCGCCAAAGAAATACAGGCACGAATATATGAGCAAACCAAACTTAGGGCTTCGGCGGGTGTTTCTTACAACAAATTTCTCGCCAAAATAGCATCCGACTACAACAAGCCCAATGGCTTTTTCTTAGTAAGGCCCGAAGATGCCAATGGCTTTATTGATTCCTTGAAAATCGAACAGTTTTATGGCGTTGGCAAGGTTACCGCAAAAAAAATGCACAGCTACGGAATATTTTCAGGAGCAGACCTAAAAACAAAAACTGAGTCCGACCTTGTAAGGCTCTTTGGAAAGGCTGGTTATAGCTATTACGCCAATTCTCATGGCATAGACTTGCGCCCAGTAGAGCCCGATAGAATATGTAAATCAGTAAGTGCTGAAACAACTTTTGATGAGGATAAGGATTCTTTAATTCTGCTTAGGGTGGAGCTTTATCATATTGCCAAGGAGCTGATAATACGAATAAAAAAAGAGCAGTTTTATGGTAGAACCATTACTCTAAAAGTCAAATATGCCGATTTTAAAATCATCACCCGCAGTAAGACCATCACTCGACGTGTTGCCGATTTTTCGGATCTGTGGGAAATAGCCCGTGAGCTTATTGCCCAAATAAATTTGTCGCAACAAAGCGTTCGCTTGCTGGGCCTGGCTCTTAGTAATGCCTAAACTACATGCTTATTTTTTTAATACAACTTCCAACAGCACAGCTTTTTGATGTGAGGGGCTAACAAAAGATCTCATATTTTGCTCCAGCTGCACATTGTCGTTTGCCGACAAATAGGTCAAGCCTGCTGCTAGGGCAATATCTTTGGCGGTATTGCTGTGGCGAGCTACAATATATTGCTCAAGAGATTGGGTGTTTTCCAAGCCTTCGATAGAATTAAAAATACCTCCACCTCCATTGTTTATTAGGAGTATGCGGAAATTGTTTTGCAAATAGGATGTAAATAAGGCATTGAGATCATAGAAAAAACTAAGGTCGCCAATGACCAAAAAGCACAAATCAGAGCATTGGCTGGCATATCCTAAGGCTGTAGATAAGGATCCTTCGATTCCACTTACGCCTCTATTGCAATACACAAGATTGGAAGCCGCCAGAGAGAAATGTTGGAGATTGCGCACCGACGAGCTATTGGCTACCTGTACGGCCGCATTCGGTGGTAGGTGCTGCGCAAAACACGACAGGGCCTGCAAGGGGCTAAAGCCATCCGCTATATTTTTTTTGACTCTAGTGCTTGCTTCTTGCCAGAGTTGCGCGAAATATTTTGTTTGCGGTCTTGTTGGATTTTCTATTAAGTAAAGTTTTTGCAAGAACGATGCTATATCATCAGTCTCAAGGGTATGGCTGAGGCATTGAAATAAATCAACGATCTGCCCATCGTCACATACATTGCAGTGTATTCGTGGGGGATGCTTCCTTAAAAATTGCTTGATGCGCTTTGACACTATGTGTCCTCCCATGGTAATGAGGAAGTCGGGAGCCAAATTGCGCTGTTCTTCTTCGGTAGCTTCGGCAAGTATGGCATCGAAGTTGGCAATAGCAAGGGCTGTGGATATATTGGAAAGGTGCTCTTTCAATACCAAACACCCAGATTCTTTTGCCAAGAGTTCGGCATACTCCTGTGTCCTTTTTGCGGGGGGCATTTGCCCAAATAGCAGCATTCTCTTTGTTGCTCCTGTCCAGAGTTTGCCAAAGTCCTCACTTAATGTAGGGGTGGATAATTTTATAGACTCTATGCGCCTCGCCTTTGGTAAGTCTTGTACTGAAAAATCAAACAAGGGTTCGCTAATAGGAATATTGATATGTACGGGCCCCAGGCCCCTGTAGGTGCTAGCAGTAAGAGCCTCATTGATAAGTCTATTGCAAAACCACTCATCCTCTTGCTGGTGTATCTCAGGGAGTTGGATAGATTTGCGTACAAGGCTACCGAAAAAACCCCTCTGAGGAATGGTTTGCCCATCCATCTGGCCTATCCATGCAGGCGGTCTGTCGGCAGAAATAACTACCAAAGGGAGCTTTTGGTAAAATGCTTCAGAAACAGCTGGTGCATAATTTGTCAAAGCCGACCCTGAGGTACAGCAGATTGCTACTGCTGTTGATCGCTTCTGAATCAAGCCCAAAGCAAAGAAAGCAGCACTGCGCTCGTCGACTATGCTGTAGGTTTTAAAATAGGCTTCCCCACAGATTGTCTCTATTAGAGGAGCATTTCTTGAGCCTGGCGATAAGACAATATGCTTAATGTCATATGCTTTTAATAAGGCTACTACTTGCAATATATTTTTTTTTGAGGAAAACATCTTTGGTAATTGTGAGTTGCTATTATTGCTACTGTATTATTGCTACTGTATCATTGCTACTGTATCATTGCTTTGCCATTTTGCAGTTTGTCTTCTGTCTCTTGCCATTCCTTGTCAAGTACAGAATCTTCCATGATGCCTCCTCCGGCATAAAGCTGCACAGCATTAGAAAATATCTCCATGCAGCGTAGGTTTACATATAGATCGGTCTTGGACTTGGGATTGAGTACGCCTACGATGCCTGCATAAAATTTTCTTTCCAAAGGCTCATTTTCTAATATAAACTGGCAAGCCTCCTCTTTGGGGCAGCCACCAACCGCAGGGCTAGCCAGCAAATGACTCAATAGCGGCAGCAGTAGGTCTTTTCTTTTGAGTTCAAAAGAAAAGTCGGTTCGTAGGTGCTGAATATTGCCAGCTTGCTGGGTATACTCTCCTTTTTCTTGGGTGTTTGTAGCAAACAGCTGCAGGCATTCTCGCATAAATTTGGCAACAATAGCCTGCTCTCGTTTGTTTTTTTCATCCCACAGCCTTTCTGGGCTCTTCAGATCTATCTTTTGAGTTCCAGCCAGAGCAACCGTATTCCATTGATTGTCTTTTCCCGAGAGCAGCATTTCTGGGCTAGCAGCCATCCATGTTCCGCTTAGGGGCGTATGACAAAGATAAACAAAGGCTGAGGGAAAATCTTTACAGGCTTTTTCAAAGCATAGGGCAGGAGAAAAATCACTCTTGAATGCCATGGAGGTCTTTCTTGCCAAAACGAGCTTTTCAAATTGTCCGTCTCTAATGGCTTTATTGTATTTGTTGAATGCTTGGGCGTATTGCTCGTAAGTAGTGTCGCCAACTACCCTGCTCTTTTTACTTGCTTTGTCATTGTAGGGCTGAGCCTCAAGATTCTCTGGGGAAGGACAATTAATGTTGCTTATAAATGAGCCTATAGCCTGCGTTCCGTATATAATATTTTCTGCGCGTATGCCTATGAGCAATCCATTGTGTGTCATATCGAAATGCGACATTATAAAAGCCGCATCTATAGGCAATTCTAGGAGACTGGTATGAGAAAAACAGGACAAGTCGTTTTGCAAAATAAGAGAGGGCTCCTCGTCATGAGGAGCGCGATATATGGCAAAGCTAAAATTATTGGTTATAAATTTATCCAGGGCAGAAAAAGCGGAGGCCTGGTTCATCTTTTGGGGCTTCATTTTTTTGGCATAATGCTATTGGTTACACGGATGGTAGAAATAAGTTTTCCTGTGCCTACTGAATATACATTCACATCCCATACATGTGTAGAGCGCCCATGGTGAACTATCACTCCCTCGGCCCTTACTACATCATCTCTATGTGCTGCCGACACATGATTTGCTGATACTTGAAGGCCAAAACTCACTTCTTGATCAGTGCATGCAGCAAAAGAACCAATTCCCGCAACCGTTTCTGCCAAGGAGATGGTAGCTCCCCCATGCAATCTGTTTAGGGGTTGGCAATTGCCCTCATCTACGGGCATTGTTGCTTCCACTCTGCTGGTAGAAACCATGGTAAAAACCATGCCCAATCTTCCTATCAAGCCTCCTTGGAGGCCTTCGTTTATTTTGTCTAAATCCATATTTATTCTAAATTAAAATATATCTATAAAGAAAGCAAAATGCAAAATTAACAATTATTCTTACCTTTGCATGGCAAAATAGGAAGAAAACATCCAAATATAATTTATAATTATTTCAAGTATGTCAACAACAAGAGAATGGACAAGGTTAAAAGAATATGAGGATATTCTTTTTGAATATTTTGAGGGAATTGCTAAGATATGTATCAATAGACCTCGCTATCGCAATGCTTTCACTCCCAATACCGCCATGGAAATAAGCGATGCTTTGCGCATTTGTCGCGAAGATCAAGAGATATATGTTGTGGTGCTTACGGGTGCTGGCGACAAGGCTTTCTGTGCTGGGGGCGATCAGAACGTAAAGGGCAAGGGAGGATACATTGGCAAAGACGGAGTGCCACGTTTAAATATCCTTGACGTACAAAAGCAAATTCGCTCAATGCCCAAGCCTGTCATTGCTATGGTCAATGGCTATGCCATTGGTGGAGGCCATGTGCTGCATGTTCTTTGCGATCTTTCTATAGCATCCGAGAATGCTATTTTTGGGCAAACAGGACCTAGGGTAGGGAGTTTCGACGCAGGTTTTGGGGCTTCGTATCTGGCGCGCATTGTGGGGCAGAAGAAAGCCCGAGAAATATGGTTCCTTTGTCGTCAATATTCAGCGCAAGAAGCTTTGGAAATGGGACTCGTCAATAAGGTGGTGCCCTTAGAGCAATTGGAAGATGAGGTGGTGCAGTGGGCGCAAGAAATGATGCAGCATAGCCCCATGGCCCTGCGCATGATAAAGATGGGACTCAACGCCGAACTTGACGGGCAGGCTGGTTTGCAAGAGTTTGCAGGCAATGCTACCCTGCTTTATTATCTTACCGATGAGGCCCAAGAAGGCAAAAAAGGTTTTTTGGAGAAGCGCAAACCTAATTTCAAACAATTTCCTAAATTCCCTTAATCTCCTGCCTTGAAAATAAAAATTATACCCTACACCCTCTTTTTCAAGCAGGCCGCAGGCACTTCGCGCGGTAGCTATTTGGAACATAAGGTTTGGTTTGTCAGCATTTATTCAAGACAAAACCCAAGCCAATATGGTATTGGAGAATGCGCCCCTCTGCAAGGCTTGAGTTGTGACGACCTTCCCAATTATGAGGCTCTTTTGTCTGAGCAGTGCCTAAAGCTCCAAGAAGAGGGCGCTTTGGACGTAGAAGCCTTGCGTCCTTATCCATCCATGCTTTTTGGTTTGGAAACGGCCTTGCAGCATCTAAAATCAGCTAGTCTTGCGTTTTCAAATTCTGCTTTTGCGCAGGGAACAGAGGGTATAAAGATCAATGGTTTGATCTGGATGGGCACACATGCGGAGATGTTTGAGCAAATAAAGCAAAAAATAGCAGCGGGCTTTGCTTGCCTGAAATTAAAGATTGGAGCTATAGACTTTGAGCAGGAACTGCAGCTGCTACACTATATAAGGAAGCATTTTTCTGCCAATGAAATACAGCTACGTGTAGATGCCAATGGGGCATTTAAGCCAGCAGAAGCCTTGGAAAAACTCAAACGCTTGTCCCCGTTTGACCTCCATTCTATAGAGCAGCCTATTGCAGCAGGACAATGGGATGAAATGACCCGACTTGCTGCTGCCAACATTATTCCCATTGCCCTCGATGAAGAGCTCATTGGCTGCCATTGTCAAAAAGAAAAAGAAAAATTATTGTCGCAGATTGCCCCTCAGTACATTGTTCTAAAACCATCATTGCATGGGGGAATCATGGGATGCTCGGAATGGATAAAACTTGCCGAATCTAAGAATATAGCTTGGTGGGCTACCTCTGCCTTGGAATCTAATATTGGACTTAATGCCATTGCTCAGTGGGTATCTACACAAAACAAAATATTGCCTCAGGGCTTAGGTACGGGAGCTTTGTATACAAATAATATTCCCTCTCCCTTGATATTAGAACGGGATGTGCTTTATTTCAACCCTCATTTATCCTCATTTTAGCCCTCATTTCAGTCCTCATTTTAGTCCTCATTTCAGTCCTCATGAATAAGAAAGAAACATCAATTTGTATTGAAGGTGTTATTTACGATGTGGCAGCTATACGTTCTCGGCATGCACTTCATCAACTCACACCCCCTTTGGGCGGCGATGTCTACGCTGCTCTTTTTGCATTTCTTGTTGAGTGGTTTGATTCTTCAAAAACAATGGTAGGCTACACCTCGGGCTCAACAGGGCAAGCCAAGGAGATTGCTCTTAACAAAGAAAGCATGCGAGAAAGTGCCAGGCAGACCTGCTCTTTTTTAGACTTGAAGGCTGGCGATAAGGCTCTACTTTGCTTGCCATTGAAATACATTGCAGGAAAAATGATGGTTGCTAGATCCTTGGTTGCAGGACTGGATTTATACTGCGTAGATAGCAGTGGGCACCCTCTAAAGCACCACGATATATCCTTCGATTTTGCAGCCATGATTCCTCTTCAGGTCTACAATTCTCTAAGCAATAACATTGAGCGAAAGCAACTCGCCAGTATCAAAAACCTGATTATTGGGGGAGCCTCCATAGATGCCGACTTGGAAACGGCAATAAAAAATTTTCCCAACCGGGTGTTTTCTACCTATGGAATGTGCGAAACTCTTTCGCACATTGCCTTGCGGCAGCTCAATGGATCAAAAGCTTCTGCCAACTATACTCCCTTTGCCTCGGTTGCCATATCTCTTTCGGACGACTCTTGCTTAATAATTGACGCCCCCTTGCTATGCAACAAAGTACTTAAGACCAATGATATAGCAATAATAAATGCCGATGGGAGTTTTCGTATCGTGGGACGAAAAGACAATATCATCAATACTGGAGGCATAAAAATTCAGATAGAAGAGGTGGAGGCTCTAATTGGCCCACTATTCAAGAAGGCATTTGCAATAAGCTATGTTCCCGACAAGAAGTTTGGACAAGTCCTTGTTCTTCTAGCCCAGGAAGAGGTAGACAGAGACTTACTCAAGGGGCTTTTGCCAGCATACCATTTCCCTAAAAAAATATTTTTAGTAGATACGATTCCTACCACCGAAAATGGTAAGATAGATAGGGTAGGGCTAAGGAAAATAGCCCTATCAGAATCTCTCAAAATATTGTTTTGATCATTACAGGATCTACCCACGAAAACTTAAATACATCGGGAGGGATAACAAGTCGCTCGGCAATTTTTTCCATTCTGTCGGGGAGTTTCATCAAGAAGTCTCTTGCCTTTTCTGCCTCTGCGTTCAAGTTGCCTATGGCATCTATTTTCCATATCTTATTTAAGGTTCTCAATATTTCTACGTAATCGGCAGATGTATATACCCCTATTCTTTGTGCAGAGTTTGAAAACTGCTGGAAGGCCGCACCAGCCTGCTGCCCTAGCTCCCTCAGGAATACTGCAGGCATTGTTATCTTGTGTTTCATCATGTGTGCATAGGCTAGCATCATTTCGCTGGTATCAAGCTCAAATATATTGCTCACAAATACTGAATATGCCTTGTGGTGGCGCATCTCGTCGCCAGCAATCCAGTGGCACATTTTTGCCAAGTCGTGATTGTCGTATTTTTGGGCAATCTCGGCCACACGCTTGTGCGAAACGTGGGTAGCCAGTTCTTGGAATGAGGTGTACACAAAGTTTTTGTATGGGTCATTGCCAGTGCCTATATCAAAGCCATCACTTATCAAGTATTGAGTCGTTACTTCTATCTGTCGCATATTTACTCTTCCCGAAAGATATAGATATTTATTGAGAACATCGCCATGTCGGTTTTCTTCCGATGTCCATTGCCTTATCCACTTCGACCATCCTGTATTTTCTTCTTGACTTACACCTTCTACATGCATAAGCCACGATTCGTAGGTCGGTAGAGCCTCCTCTGTTATGGTATCGCCCACCAGAGATACCCAGAAATCGTAGGGCATATCTTGTGACACTTCGCGCAAGTCGCGCAATCTTTCTAAAAAATCTGGATCATTAGAGTTGGGTAGTAGGTCGGAAGGTTGCCAAATTTTATCTACCGGTCGCAGATATTTTTCAACAAACTCATCTACCTTTTTTGCTAGAAGTTGCATCACTTCTTTTCTTATATTTTCTGTTCTCATCTTAGGTTTGGTTTAATACAATGGGCTTTTATTAGCCACCATTGCTCCACAAATATAGGAATAAACTTACAGGCTATATGACTTATCATACATTTTTTATGAATTATTATTATTAGCCTTTACAAAACACAAAAAATGTTTTTTTAATATTATCTTTGTAGTAAATAAAGCCTTAGCAATCAAAGGCAGCAAGATAGAAGTTAAGATAGTTTATAATTTGCAATTTATTCATGGACAGTATTCAAAGAATTTTTAAGATTGGTCAAGGCCCATCGAGCAGCCACACTATGGGGCCCAAGAAAGCTGCAGAGTTGTTTTTGGCTAAGCATCCTGAGGTATCAAATTTTAGGGTAACACTCTATGGCAGTTTGGCTGCAACAGGTAAGGGACACCTTACGGATGTGGCAATTATCAATGCCTTTTTCCCTCATCAGTGTGAGATAATTTGGGAGCCCACTATATTCCTCCCCTTTCATCCCAATGGCTTGAAATTTGAGGCTATCCAAGAGGGTAAAGTCAAAAACGAATGGATTATCTATAGTGTAGGAGGTGGCGAATTGGCCGATGAACACACCAAAAATAGCAGGAGTAAAATTTATAAAATGAATACCATGGATTCCATTCTCAAATGGTGTCAGTTGGAGGGTAAAAGTTTTTGGGAGTATGTAGAAGATAGCGAAGGCAAAGAGATATGGGATTTCTTAGATACAGTATGGAGCACCATGCAAGCTGCCATAAAAAGGGGTATTGATGCCGAAGGTGTGCTGCCTGGGGGCCTGGGCTTGCAGCGCAAGGCATCTAGCTATTCGACCAAGGCTAAAAGTTATGCTGGCTCATTGCGTAGTCGCGCACAGATTTATTCCTATGCCCTGGCTATCTCCGAAGAAAATGCTGCAGGAGGAATTGTGGTAACGGCTCCCACCTGTGGCTCCGCGGGCGTATTGCCAGCAGTATTATACCATCTCTTAAAGAACCATGATTTTACAGATTCTCGCATTTTAAAATCCTTGGCAACAGCGGGACTTATAGCCAATATTGTTAAAAATAATGCTTCCATCTCAGGAGCAGAAGTTGGTTGTCAAGGCGAAATTGGCGTAGCCTGTGCCATGACAGCAGCAGCAGCTACTCAGCTGTTTGGCGGCTCGCCAGCACAAATAGAATATGCTGCAGAGATGGGGCTAGAGCATCATCTGGGCTTGACTTGCGATCCCGTTTGTGGCCTCGTGCAAGTGCCCTGCATCGAACGAAATGCCTTTGCCGCAGTTAGGGCCTTAGATGCCTGCTCTTTCTCTATGCTCTCTGACGGATTGCATTTAATAAATTTTGACAAGGTGGTAGAAACTATGAAGCAAACGGGTCATGATTTGCCAAGTTTATACAAAGAAACTTCTTTGGGAGGACTGGCTTTATTGAAAATATAGTTGCCATATTCTTTAATAAATATTGCTATCTCTACTTTGCAATTAAGAAATAAACCGTATATTTGCAAGAATAAAATTTGAGATTAGGTGGAAGCTTTCTTTAAGACTCATCAGTACTTATTAGAAAATGTCAATGCCCCAGTTAGAAGGGGCTTGATGGACGAGGTCAATTGGGACGGCCGATTGATTGGGATCAAAGGCTCCCGAGGTGTAGGCAAGACTACCTTCCTTTTGCAATATGCTAAAGAGCACTTCGAGCCCAGTGATAGGGCATGCTTGTACATCAATCTCAACCATTTTTATTTTACAAACAAATCTTTGGCAGACTTTGCCAGGGAGTTTACAATACGTGGGGGGAAGGTATTGCTGATAGATCAGGTCTTCAAGTATCCCAATTGGTCTAAAGAATTGCGCTATTGCTATAGCAATTTCAAAGACTTAAAAATTATATTTTCAGGCTCTTCGGTGATGCGGCTCAAAGAAGAGAACCCCGACCTCTATGGCTTAGCACATTCCTACAACCTCCGCGGCTTTTCTTTTAGGGAATTTATAAATTTACAGACAGGCAAAAATTTTCCTCCATATTCATTAGAGCAAATCATAGGGCAACATCAAGAAATAGCGCATTCCATTTGCAAGCAAATTGATCCAATGCACTATATGGACGATTACCTACACCACGGATTTTATCCTTTCTTTCTCGAAAAGAGAAATTTTTCGGAAAATCTCCTAAAAACAATGAATATGATGCTCGAAGTAGATGTGCTTGCTATCAAACAAATAGAGCAGAGCTACTTGCCCAAACTCAGAAAGCTGCTCTATCTTATGGCTATTTCTACTCCAGGCAATCCTAATATTAGTCAGTTAAGCACAGATATTGAAATTTCTAGGGCTACGGTGATGAATTATCTGAAGTATCTAAAAGATGCTAGACTCATTAATATGCTATACCCCAAAGATGAGGAATTTCCTAAGAAACCCGCACTTATATACATGCAAAATCCTAATCTTCTCTACTCCGTGCGCTCCTCAAAAGTAGACGCTCAGGCACTTAGAGAAACGTTCTTTTACAATCAGGTACACAAAGACTACAAGGTAAACGAGGGCTCTAAGGGTGCCCAGTTTTTAGTAGATAGCAAATATAATTTTAAAATAGAAGACAGCTCAGAAACAAAAAACATACAAGACATTTATTATGCTATAGATGGTCTTAAAGAGGGTAGAGACAATTATATACCCTTATGGCTTTTTGGTTTTTTGTATTAGCAAAGTATTTATTAACCACTGTTTATTATACATTTAATTTACATAAAATATGACAAAGCAAAAAAAATTCATCACCTGTGATGGTAATCAAGCTGCTGCACATATAGCTTATATGTTCACCGAGACAGCTGCGATTTATCCCATCACCCCATCCTCTACAATGGCAGAGTATGTTGACGAGTGGGCAGCTGCAGGGAGGAAAAATCTCTTTGGAGAAACCGTGCGTGTAGACGAACTACAATCAGAAGCTGGTGCTGCCGGAGCCATGCACGGATCCTTACAAGCAGGAACCCTTGCCACCACCTTTACGGCATCGCAGGGATTGCTACTAATGATTCCCAACATGTATAAGGTAGCGGGCGAACTTCTACCTGGAGTTTATCATGTGTCGGCTCGCGCCTTGGCTTCGCACGCCCTTTCCATCTTTGGCGATCACCAAGATGTGATGGCAGTGCGACAAACAGGATGCCCTATATTTGCTACCGGATCGGTGCAAGAAGTAATGGATTTGGCCGCCGTAGCTCACTTGGCAGCAATTAAGTCGCGCCTTCCTTTCGTGCATTTCTTCGACGGATTCAGAACCTCTCATGAGATTCAAAAAATAGAATTGCTGGAAAATGAAGATATGGCTCCATTGCTCGATCAAAACGCCCTGAGAGAATTTAGGGCAAGAGCACTCAATCCCGAAAAACCTGTAGCCAAGGGAACAGCTCAAAACCCTGATATCTATTTTCAAGCTCGTGAGGCCTCAAACCCTTTTTACAACGAGGTGGTAGGTATTTTTGAAGACTATGTAAACCAAATAAATGCAATCACAGGACGCAAATATGGATTGTTCGATTATTATGGAGCTCCCGATGCCGACCGTGTAATTATTGCCATGGGCTCGGTTACTGAAGCCGTTAAAGAAACAATCGACTATTTAGCAGCCAAGGGCGAAAAGGTAGGCCTTATTTCCGTGCATCTATACCGTCCTTTCTCTGCTAAGCATTTCTTGGCGGCCCTGCCCAAGACGGCAAAAACAATTGCAGTATTGGACAGAACAAAAGAGCCAGGAGCTCCTGGCGAACCTCTTTACTTAGATGTAAAAGATTGTTTGTATGGTACTCCTCAACAAGCCGTTGTTGTGGGTGGTCGCTATGGATTGTCGTCCAAAGATACTACCCCCTCACAGATATTGGCGGTTTACGAAAACCTCTCCATGAGAGAGCCTAAGAACAAATTTACCATCGGTATTGTTGATGATGTTACCTTTACCTCGCTTCCTCAGAAAGAAGAATTGGTATTTGAAAATGGTCCTTACGAGGCCAAGTTCTATGGCCTAGGTGCTGATGGAACGGTGGGTGCCAACAAAAACTCTATCAAAATTATTGGAGACAACTCCGACAAATATTCGCAGGCCTACTTTGCCTACGATTCAAAAAAATCGGGCGGTTTTACCTGCTCTCACCTTCGCTTTGGCGACCATCCTATTCGCTCAACTTATTTGGTAAATACGCCAGATTTTGTGGCTTGTCACGTACAGGCTTATCTGCGTTTGTATGATGTAACCAAGGGTCTGAAAAAAGGAGGTACTTTCTTGCTCAACACCATTTGGGACGAAGAGACTGTAAGAAGAAATCTTCCCGTAAATGTAAAAAAATACTTGTCCGAAAATAATATTAGCTTCTATATCATTGATGCTACCGGCATAGCAGCAGGTATTGGTCTTGGCAACAGGACAAATACCATCTTGCAGTCGGCATTCTTTAAGATTACAGGAGTAATTCCCTACGACAAGGCCGTGGAGCAAATGAAGAAAGCCATAGTTAAATCGTATGGAAGCAAGGGCGACAATATTGTCAATATGAACTATGCTGCCGTTGATAAGGGTGGCGATGTGACCAAGGTGGAAGTTCCTGCCGAATGGGCAAGCCTAGAAACAGAAGTTCTTACTTCTCAAAGCAAGGTGCCTGATTTTATTGCCAATGTGGTGCGCCCTATCAACGCTCAAGCTGGCGACGACCTTCCAGTATCTGCCTTCAAAGGCCGAGAAGATGGCACCTGGGAACAGGGAACTGCCGCCTACGAAAAGCGTGGTGTGGCAAGTCATGTGCCCGTTTGGATTCCCGACAACTGTATTCAATGCAACCAATGCGCCTATGTTTGTCCCCACTCCTCCATACGTCCCTTTGTGCTCGATGAAAAGGAGCAAGGCATTGTGCCCAAAGATTTTGCAACACTTAAGGCTACAGGCAAGCAATTTGCAGGCATGCAGTTTCGTATGCAGGTAGACGTTCTCGACTGCATGGGTTGTGGCAACTGTCCTGACGTATGTCCAGGCAATAAAAATGGCAAAGCTCTTGTAATGATGCCTATAGAGTCGCAATACGAAAATCAAGAGAATTGGGATTTCTGCGTTTCAGAAGTAAAAACAAAACAACACCTGGTAGATATAAGCTCCAATGTTAAGAACTCTCAGTTTGCAACTCCCCTATTTGAGTTTTCTGGTGCCTGCTCTGGATGTGGAGAAACTCCTTATATAAAACTTATTTCTCAGCTCTATGGCGATCATCAAATGATTGCAAATGCCACAGGATGTACTTCCATCTATTCTGGATCAGCTCCTTCCACTCCTTATACAACCAACGACGAAGGAAGAGGGCCAGCATGGGCCAACTCCCTGTTTGAAGACAATGCCGAATATGGCTTGGGAATGAACATCGGAGTAGAAATGATGAGGGACCGTGTAGAACGATTCATGAAAGAGGGTTTAGAATGTAGCATTTGTACGCCCGATATTAAGGAATTGTTCCAATCGTGGATTGATAATCGCAAAAATTCTGTCAAAACCCGCGAAATTACTGACAAATTGCTTCCTCTGATTGAGGCTTGTAATTGCGATACCTGTAAGAAATTGGTGGACTTGAAACAATACTTCGTTAAACGCTCTCAATGGATTATTGGTGGTGATGGATGGGCTTATGATATTGGGTTCGGCGGATTAGATCATGTATTGGCTTCAGGGCAAAATATCAATGTATTGGTTGTTGATACCGAAGTATACTCCAATACTGGAGGTCAATCGTCTAAATCAACACCCGTAGGTGCAATTGCTAAGTTTGCTGCTTCAGGGAAGAAAATTCGCAAGAAAGACCTTGGAATGATTGCCACAACTTATGGCTACATCTATGTGGCACAAATAGCCATGGGGGCAAATCAGGCACAGACCTTGAAAGCCATTCGTGAGGCAGAGGCTTTCGATGGACCTTCGTTGATTATAGCTTATTCTCCTTGTATTAGTCATGGACTAAACCTAGGTATGGGCAAAACACAACAAGAATCTAAAAATGCAGTGGAATGTGGGTACTGGCACCTTTGGCGCTACGATCCACGCTTAGAAGATGAGGGTAAAAACCCATTCCTGCTCGACTCAAAAGAGCCCGATTGGTCGAAGTTTCAAAATTTCCTTACCTCAGAAGTTCGTTTCTCTTCTCTCTTGAAACAATTTCCTACGCATGCAAAGGAGCTTTTTGCGATAACTGAAGAAAACGCAAAATGGCGTTATAATGGCTACAAGAAGAAGTCCAGTGTAGAATAAGAATCACTGAATGAATTTTTCAAAAAGAGCCAAGCGCAATAGTGCCTGGCTCTTTTTGTTTATTATGGATTCTTTTTTTAAAAAATAGGCCGCTACATTGATATTTGTATTATTGAAATTGAAATC
>BHEP01000037.1 GCA_003851245.1 Bacteroidales bacterium
TCCTTCGGCTGGCAAACTAGGACAAGTTGTTATGATTCAGGATCAAGCACAGACAGCAACCAATTGTGTAGTAGAAAATTTTACTATTGATGGCGGTGGCTTTGAATGTGATGATCAATTTATGTACTGTAATGCAGCTAATGGAAAATCTAAGAATAATATTGTTAGAAATATTAGGATATCTAATATAGCTTTGAGTAAAAAAGCTAGCCCAAATGGTATTTTTACAGTTTTGGATCAGACCTCTGATGAGTATACTCAAAACTATTTTGAAAATATACATATTGATGCTACTTGCTCTTTTGTTGGAACCAGCGATAAATCAGACGAACTGGTGTCTGGTTTTTATATTAACACCTCGAATGGAGTATATTTGAAAGATATTAAAGTTGATGTTGTTCCTTTCGATGAATCTCATCATTCAGTACTCATGGACAAAGTAAGCATACCAAATTCAAATATTATTTTTGATGGCATCAGTAGTTCAGATGGACAGATATTTAGGCGGAATTGGGTAGGTAAAAATATTGCTATATCTGGAACTAGATATTTATTAGCTCAGGTAGGTGAAGATGCTTCTAAAACTAAGATAACTATGCATTCTAGCCTTCCTGCTCACCAAGACAGTATTTCTGTTATTTATGATAAGCAAGATGGTTATTGGATTATGTATTCAGAGGTTGAAGGTATTTTGGATCCTGTAGGCAATCAGATGAAGGCCTTGAAAGATTATTATAAAATGCTAGCAAATACAGCCCTGTCTACAGGCGCAGCCCCACTACCCAACATCAAGTTGATAGCCAACTCGAATGGACAAATCGAAGGATTTGATATTATTGACTTGGAAACAAACGAGATAGTAAACATAGTGCCTGTATTGACTGCAAACACAGTAGTTTCGCAAAACAGCAACACTTGCATTCCTTATGTAGAGTCGGCAGATTCCAATAAGATTATCCGCAATCTTAGCTCACGACCAGAATTGGTAAATATTTACAATATCGATTTTTTAAGTGAAGCAGAATATTCGGTTGTAGAATTGGTTGCTAACAGCGACATCCGTTTGGGCAACTTGTTCAACTGCAAGCTTTCAGACATTGTTTCTGGAGACTTCGTGTTCGTTAGCGTTGCTGGAGGACCAAATACAACAGGCATAGACAATGCCACAGCTCAGGCAGTGGTAGTTTATCCCAACCCTATTGAAAGCGAATTGCAAATCAATGCACCCTCAGCTATCGTTTCGGTAAAAGTTAGCGATCTGAATGGTCGTGTAGTATACAGCCAAAATGCTGGATCTGCAAACACAGCTACTATTGAGGCTGGAGCTTGGAGTCAAGGTGTTTATGTTGTAAGCGTTCAAACTGCTGAAAAGGTATATGTCACTAAGATCGTAAAGAAATAAGCGATATTGCTAAGAAATAAGTGATAAAAGCACTTAAAAAATAATAAGGGGCAAAATGCTAGGCATTTTGCCCCTTATTATTTTAGCTTCCTTTTTCTTATTCGTCCCCGAAGATTTGGAAAGAGCTTGCTGCTCTCTATGCTCTCCGATTACTACGACATCAATAAGGCCCAACGCTTTGAGGAACTCTTTGGCGAGCAGTACATATTCAATTGCCCTACCAAAGACCAAGGAAAATACCTCATTCTGAGCTTCAACTTCTCCCTCGTCAATACAGATCCAGACTTGGTACAAGACTCTTTTGAAGAACATTGCTACAGGCAGTGCCTTACATTTGTACTCCAGTATGAGCATCTTTTTTCTGCTGGATTTAAAGAGGATACTAGCAAGCTTAAATCGGTGGCAGCTATCTTGCAACACATTGCCGCCGAAGCTTCGCGCAACAACTTATCCATATACATCATCATCGACGAATACGACAAGTTTACAAGTACCCTACTCGCATCATATGGAAAGAAATTCTATCACGACATCACCCACGGCGCAGGGTTCTATCGCTCTTTTTTCTCGGTGCTCAAGGGAATGACTACTGGCAGCAATGCCGCTGTAAAGCGAATGTTTATCACCGGAGTATCGCCACTTACCATGGACGATCTTACCAGCGGATTTAATATTGGATATAACATAACCTTAGAGCCCGACTTCAATGACGTAATTGGATTTAGCGAACTTGAGCTGCGAACCATGCTTACTTACTTCAAAGATCAGGGCAGGATAAAGCATGAAGTAGATGAAATAATTGATGTTATGCGGCCCTGGTACAACAATTATTGCTTTGCCAAAGAATGCCTAGGCAACAATATGTACAATTCTGATATGGTGCTATACTATTTGGTCAATTATTTTAGCTCTGGTAAAAAAATGCTAGAGGAAATGATAGACCACAATATCAAGACCTACTACAAGCAGCTCAGGCGATTGGTGAAATTGGATGCCGCACTGGGCAAAAACTTTTCGGTGATTGAAGAGCTCGTAGAAAAAGGGGAAACAATAGCGACAATCAATAGGGCCTTCCCTGTCGATCAATTGGCAGATTCGGGGAATTTCAAATCGCTTCTTTTCTATTTTGGATTGCTCAGCATTGCGGGTGTTTCGGGGAGAGAGGTAATCTTGCAAGTGCCTAATTTGGTAGTGCGCGATCAGCTATTTGCCTACTTGGTAGAAGAATACAAGATAAGGTATGGCGTTTCTATAGATATTTCCGAGCTGGCACAGCTAATGAATGCCATGGCATACAAGGGCGAATGGAAACCTGTATTTGAGTATATTGCAACAAAAATAACTGAGCAGAGTGGCATTCGTGAGTTTATAGAAGGCGAGGCGCATGTAAAATCTTTTATATTGGCATACCTCAGCCTCACCAAATATTTTATCATCTATCCCGAATACGAAATGGGCAAAGGCTATGCCGATTTTTATTTTCAAACTACGAGTTTGGACATGAAATACAGCTATATCCTTGAGATAAAATACATCAAGCGAGATGCTAAGGATACAGAAAGCACCAAGATTGCCAAGATGAGAGAAGAGGCTAGCGAACAGCTGCTACGATATGCTGCCGACCCTAAGGTGGTGGCTACATTAGGCAGCACCCAATTGAAATTGATAGGAGTAGTAATGAAAGGATGGGAGCTAGTAGATAGCTTTGAGCTGCCACTGCCCCAAGAAGAGGCTTAAGCCTCTTGCCAAAAGCCCCAGACAAATGAGAAGTTATACAAATAATTTTCGGTTTAATTGTCAAAATACCTTATCTTTGCCCACAGATTTCACAAATTTATAGCATGCTGCGCCTCAAGAGCCTTTACGCCTTTATTATAAAAACGTTTTTGCCAATTTTTTTGGCAACTTTTGGCATTTGCCTATTCATTGTTCTCATGCAATTTCTGTGGAAATATGTAGACGACATGGTTGGCAAGGGTATAGAACTATCGGTCTTGGGAGAAATGTTTTTCTATGCCGCCCTCTACATGGTTCCCATGGCATTGCCCCTGGGACTGCTTTTGGCCTCTCTCATTACTTTTGGCGATTTGGGCGAACGCTTAGAGCTGCTAGCCATGAAATCGGCAGGCATTTCGCTGCTCCGCATAATGCGCCCCCTGATCATTTTGGTGATAATGATATGCATTGGAGCATTCTATTTCCAAAACAATATACTACCAAAATCTCAATTAAAACTATGGACACTGGTGCTCTCTATGAAGCAAAAGTCGCCAGAGCTGGATATTCCCGAAGGAGTGTTCTACAAAGAAATTCCAGGCTACAATCTTTATGTAAGAAGCAAAGACAAGAACCATGGGATGATGCACGACATGATGATATATGATTTTTCTGATGGCTTTGAAAATGCAAAAGTCATAGTTGCCGACTCCGGAAAACTAAAGTCGTCGATAGACAAGCAGCACCTTGTATTGACACTATTTAGTGGAGAATCTTTTGAAAATCTAAAATCCCAAAAAACATACTCCGTCAACGATAAAATACCATACCGCAGAGAGACTTTTAGCCTAAAAGAAATTTTGATAACCTTCGATGCTAATTTTAGTATGGCTGACGAATCTATTTTGCAGGGAAGAGAAATGGCAAAGGATATAGACATGC
The DNA here is from genome assembly GCA_003851245.1 of Bacteroidales bacterium. GTDB lineage: Bacteria > Bacteroidota > Bacteroidia > Bacteroidales > Azobacteroidaceae > BHEP01. The sequence goes on from BHEP01000037.1 coordinate 4,061, forward strand.
TGAGAAGTTCTATAGACTCCATAAGTTATGAAAAAGATAGCTTCAATGTTTTCAATATCAGCTTCCTAAAAAATCAAAGCAACTTGCAACTTTTCCAAAATCCCGATGTTCATTATACTTCCACTATTCTTGAGCAAGAAGCAGATACGGTTGTAATTGATGATTTTGATGAGTTTTTCTCGCAAAAAACCCCTTCCGAAAAGAAAGAATTGTTCTTGCAAGCCAAATCTCGACTAGATAATTTGCGCAACGACATATATTTTCGCTCTATAACCCAAAGTGATCAGCAGAGCCACATGAACAATCACAAGATAGAATTGCATAAAAAATTTACGCTCTCAGTGGCATGTTTGCTATTCTTCTTTATCGGAGCCCCCCTAGGAGCCATTATTAGAAAAGGGGGAATAGGTATGCCCGCTGTGATCTCTGTATTTCTTTTCCTTTCATACTATACCATTGACATTTTTGGACAGAAAATGGCAAAGCAAGATGTATGGCCCATATGGCAAGGAATGTGGCTAAGCACATTTATTTTACTAGGACTGGGAGCATTCTTTACTTACAAAGCAGTCAACGACTCTGTTGTTATGGAAATCGAAACCTGGTCAAATTTCCTACGAAAGATTGTCGGAGCAAAGGAGGTACGCAACTATCAGAGAAAAGAAATCGTTATCTATAGCCCCAATTATGATGAAGTCTTATCTGAATTAGCTACATTTGATGAAAAATGTGAGTCGTTTTTGTTGAAGCTCAAAAAACGACCATCGTACCTGTCCTTTTGGCGCAGCGATTTCAACAAAAAAGAACTTAAAGGTCTGAAAGCTAGGCAAGAGCATATTGTCGATGCCCTGCTAAATTCGGAAGCAAACATCATTATTGGCAAATTAATGGATTATCCCATTCTTACATTTTATAAGAAAAACCCCTGGGGAGAGAAATATATACGCGCGTTTTGCATCATATTTATACCCCTTGGTATCTTGTTTTACATTTTGGGATATTATGAAAGGACATCAAGGATAAAAACTTTTGAAGTGATAAGTAAGGTTAATAAGGAATTGGAAAAAGAGATTAAAACAAATTTAAGAAAAAAAGATAATGTGTAAATTAAACTCAATAGAAGAGGCAATAGAAGACTTTCGCGAGGGTAAATTTTTAATTGTTGTCGATGACGAAGACAGAGAAAATGAAGGAGACTTCATCATTGCCGCAGAAAAAATTACTCCCGACAAGGTAAATTTTATGATAACTTATGGCCGAGGTCTGCTTTGTGCTCCTCTCTCAGAAGATCGCTGTGAAGAATTGGATTTGGAGATGCAAGCGAGTGCCAATTCCTCTATTTATGAAACTCCTTTTACTGTTACCGTCGATAAGCTTGGCGGAGGCTGCACAACAGGCGTTTCTATGTATGATAGAGCCGAGACTATTAGGGCTCTTGCCGACCCCAACACTCAAGTAAGCGATCTTGCCCGACCAGGACACATCAGCCCTCTACGTGCCAAAAGCCGAGGTGTGCTGCGCAGAGCAGGACATACCGAAGCAGTGGTAGACCTTGCAAAAATGGCGGGACTACAGCCTGCAGGAGCCTTAATAGAAATAATCAATGAGGATGGTACCATGGCAAGACTCCCAGAATTGATGATTATGGCAGAGAAATTCAAAATTAAAATTATCTCTATCAAAGATCTGATAGCTTATAGACTTAAAGAAGAAAGCATTATAGAGAAAGGAGAGACAGTGCAAATGCCTACACAATATGGCAAGTTTATGCTTACCCCTTTCCTCCAAAAATCTAATGGACTAGAGCATATTGCCTTGGTGAAAGGCACTTGGGAAGAAAATGAGGCTGTCTTAGTACGCATGCACTCATCGTGCGCCTCTGGCGATATTTTCGGATCCATGCGCTGCGAGTGCGGCGAACAACTCCATAGATCCATGGAGATGATAGAAAAAGAAGGCAAGGGAATAATTGTATATCTCAACCAAGAAGGGCGAGGTATTGGTCTGATGGGGAAAATTAGGGCATACAAGCTACAAGAAGAAGGGCTTGACACAGTAGATGCCAACTTACACCTCGGATTTAAGGCCGACGAACGCGATTATGGTGTGGGAGCTTCAATATTGCGAGAGCTAAAAGCATCGCAAATAAGACTTATCACCAACAACCCTATCAAGCGTGTAGCATTGGAAGGCTACGGACTAACAATAGTAGAAAATATTCCTATAGAAATACAGACCAACCAGTTTAATATAAAGTATATGCAGGCTAAGAAAGAACGTATGGGGCATGTGCTTAAAAATATAAAATGAATAATGTATAATTTGATTGCGCCTCAATAGAGCCATTATTCATTATACATTATCCGTTATTCATTATATATTATACATTATTCATTATCCGTTATTCATTATATATTATCCATTATTCATTATACATTTAAAAAGTTATGACTAAAGTTTCAGCACGCCTCGCCGCACTGTCTGCCTCGGAGACCCTGGCAATGTCGCAAAAAAGCAATGAGTTAAAAGCAAAAGGACTAGATGTAATCAATCTCAGTGTTGGAGAACCCGATTTTTTTACTCCCGATCATATCAAAGCCGCTGCCAAAGCTGCTGTTGATGCCAACTTCTCGTTTTATTCGCCCGTACCAGGCTACCCTGCCCTGCGCAATGCCATTGTAGCGAAATTGAAAAGCGAGAATAATTTGGAATATAAGCCCGAACAAATTGTGTGCTCCAATGGAGCCAAACAATCTGTTTGCAATGTAATTATGTGTATCGTCGATAAGGGCGACGAGGTGATTGTGCCTGCCCCCTACTGGGTGAGTTACGTAGAAATGGTGAAACTTGCCGAGGGACACAATATTATTGTAGAAGCTGGAATTGACCAAGATTTTAAGATTACAGCCGCCCAGCTAGAAGCTGCCATTACCCCAAAGACAAAGGCTCTTATTTTGTGCTCTCCCTCCAATCCCACCGGAAGCGTATATACCAAAGACGAACTAAGGGCACTGGCCGATGTATTGGCAAAATACCCGCAGATAACTATTATTTCGGACGAGATTTATGAGCATATCAATTATATTGGCAGCCATGAAAGTATCGCGCAGTTCGACAATGTAAGAGAAAGAGTTGTCATCGTCAATGGAGTGTCCAAGGGCTATGCCATGACAGGCTGGCGTATAGGATGGATTGCTGCTCCTCAGTGGATTGCCTCGGCCTGCAACAAGCTACAAGGGCAATACACCTCAGGACCTTGCTCGGTAGCACAAAAAGCGGCGGAAGCTGCCTATACCGGCGACCAGTCATGTGTGGCAGAGATGCGTAAGGCTTTTGAACGACGCAGAGACCTGGTATTTAAATTGGCACAAGATATTCCAGGCATAAAAATCAATAAGCCCACAGGAGCTTTCTACATTTTCCCAGAATGCGATGCGTATTTTGGCAAAAAAACTCCCAGCGGCAATAGTATCAATGAGGCTGGCGATCTGGCTATGTACCTCCTAGAAGAAGCGCATGTAGCCTGCGTGGGCGGTACTGCCTTTGGAGCTCCCAAGTGCCTGCGCCTTTCGTATGCTACCTCCGACGAAAAGCTAATAGAGGCAATGCAAAGAGTAAAGAAAGCCTTGACAGACTTGAAATAATAGTGAGTATATAATTAGTGGGTAGTGATTACCCACTAATCACTACCCTCTATCCACTAATAACGAGAGTGGTTTTTGCATGTTTGTGGTGGATAAATATTTTTTAAAGCGAGTCAATATCATATGAAAAAAGCCTTTTGTTTAATCTTTCTAATATCACAAATTATTTTTGCCGAGGCTAAGGCAGACTTTTATTTCAATAAAATAGGAATAAAGGAGGGTTTGTCACAAATAAATATCCTTTCTATCTATCAAGACGAGATTGGTGCCATGTGGTTTGGATCTACAGAAGGATTGAATCGCTACAATGGAGAAGAGGTGGAAATTTTTCGCCCTTCTGGCGATTCTACTGGCCTTACGGCGAATGCTATTTATGCTATCTGCGGCAATAAAAAGGGAGGAATATATATCTTGGCTGGAGGCGACTTGACACTCTATGACATTAAAAAAGAAAAATTTGAATGCTTAAAGAAAGACTCTGTAAGTGCCATTTATTATCATGAGGGGGTTTTATTTTTTGCCCTTTCCAATAAGTTGTTTGCCTATAGAGAGGATACAAAGACTATTGAAAATATAGTGGAAGTTTCTAAAATAGAGCGTATAAATGCAATTTGTATGTCTGCACAGGGCGATTTATATCTTGGTGGAATTGGAGGTTTGCTGTGTATGGATATGAAGACTACTGAAGATAAAAAATATTTTCTACCTGGCAAAATAGTAAATTGTATACATATAGATGCTCAAAACAAGCTATGGGTAGGCACCGATTTCAAAGGTTTATACACACTAAAAAATGGCGTTTTAGAGGATCATTACACACACATGCCTGGAAAGAAATCTATTTCTAACAATCAGATAAGAAGTATTATTGATGACGACCAGGGAAATATATGGATTGGCACCTTCTTGGGCCTTAATAAATTTGACCCATCAAGGCAAGAGTGGGAGGTCTTTACCGCTATTGACGATATCCCTTACAGCCTGAGTCACTCTTCCATCTTTGCACTCCACAAAGATGGACAAGGAAGTGTTTGGATAGGTACATATTTGGGGGGAGTAAATTATTTCAACCCTAATCTGGATGTTTTCAAGTATTATGGATCAAGCACCAACAATCACGATTACCTAAGTTTCCCTTTTGTAGGTAAAATGGCAGAAGATGAACATAATAATCTATGGATTTGTACCGAGGGGGGAGCTTTAAACTGCTTAAACCTAGGCTCGCGAAAGCTTTCTCGCTATTTGCAAGAGCCCAATCCTCTGCACCTTCTGACACAAAACAATCAGAAATGTATTTGGTATAGAAAAGAAAAAGACCTCCTATATATAGGGCTGTATAATGGAGGAATTTCTATTTTTGATGTACAAAAAAAAACTGCTAGAAGGATTGTTTCCCATCCTGAGGATGCCTATGGCTTAGCCAGCAATAATATAAGTAAAATACAATATCACGAAGGCCATCTTTTTTTTCTTACCAACAAAGGTCTTACCAAGATGAATTTGGAAACAGAGATCTTTTGTAAATTGACAGACAGCGAAGATGCCAATAAATTATTGGCAGGGCAAGCAGGGAGCACCTTTTTGATAGATTCCAACAACCGCCTGTGGCTGCCGATGCACGGAAAGCTAATTTGCCTTGATCTAAACACCAATGATATTAAAGAGTATGTCTACCATAGTGATAATCCTCGATCTATTGGCAAATTTATGAGCCTTAGCATGTTTGAGGATAAAGCAGGCAATATATTTTTTGCCACTATTGGGTCTGGTTTGTTTAAATACGAAGCCCAAACAGATGATTTTGTGCGTTTTACAAAAGAAAGTAATGGACTGGCAAGCAATTATTGCTACTATGTGTCAAGTGCGCCCTCGGGCCTACTGATATTGTTGCACAGCAGAGGATTTTCTTTCTTTGACCCTCAGCATCCTAATGAGAAACAGTTTAGATCCTCATCTCATCTTCCACTAACAGGTTTTGGCAATGGCTGTGCTATTTATACTACCAAGGAAAACGAAATTTTTATTGGAGGTCTCAATGGATTAATTTCTTTTAGAGAAGATGATATTGCCAAACTCCCTCAGCACTTCAAGCCCTATTTTGATAAACTCTTCGTCAACAACAAACGGGTATTGCCTGATGATGCAAGAGGTATTCTACCACAAAGCCTAAATTTTTGTAAGCATATCAAACTCAGGCACGATCAAAATGATATTGAAATAGAGTTTGCTTCTGCCAATTATTTATCTCAAATAAAAAACGAGTATGAGTATATGCTTGAGGGCTTTGACCAAGATTGGAAAACCAACGATAATAATTTTATCTCCTATACCAATCTGAATTCTGGCAAATATCGCTTGCTACTAAAGCCTGCCAATCAGAATTATATGGCAGAAGATTTTCCGCAATTAGCAATCACAGTGTCTCCGCCTTTTTATGCCAGTAAAATAGCCATTTATTTCTACATCTTGATTTCTATTTTGCTGTGCATATTGGGAGTAAGATTTTTAAATTGGAGGTCGAAGTTACAATCAATCGTAGAATTTGAGCGCAAAGAACGAGAACGAATAGAGGAAATCAACATGCTTAAGCTACGCTTTTTTACCAATATATCGCATGAGTTCAGGACTCCGCTAACGCTGATGATTGGATTATTGGAAACCGCACTTCATGCAGATAAAACAGGAGTTTATTCCAATAAATTGCAAAAAATATATAAGAACGCACTCTATTTGAAGGGCTTAATCTCTGATTTGCTCGACTTTAGAAAATTAGAACAAGGCTTTTACAAATTAAAAGTCGAAGAGGTAGAATTGGTGGACTATGTGCGGCAAATTTATTCTTCTTTTAATGAATATGCTATACAAAAGGAAATTCATTACCCCTTTGAGAGCTCAGATGAGAAAATTACTGTATGGGTAGACCCTACACAATTCTCAAAAGTTATTTACAACCTTATTTCCAATGCCTTTAAATACACAGAAGCGGAAGGAGAAATTAAGGTGAGCATCAGCAAAAAGGAGCAAAAAATCGTCATCTGCATACAGGACAATGGCATAGGTATACCTAACGAATCTATCCAAAAAATATTTACCCGCTTCTATCAGGTAGAGCATCAAGCAATTAAATATGGAATGGGAACAGGTATTGGCCTTGCCCTTGCCAAAGAAGTTGTCAATCAACACAAGGCCACCTTGGAGGTTGAAAGTTCCATCGAAATAGGCAGCAATTTTATTATTACACTACTCCTTGGCAACTCGCATTTTACAGAAGAAGAGAAACAGTCGCCTCATCGAAGAGTCTCGGACTTCGTATTTGATAAAAAACCAATACTCCAAGAACTAGAACCAAGCAAAGAATATAAAACAAAAAATATTCTGAGAAATTTTGATAAATCAAGCATCCTCTTAGTAGAAGACAATCAAGAAATTTTAGACCTCCTGGTAGAGATTTTTAGCCCCTCTTACAACATCTTAATAGCATACAATGGAGAAGAGGGATTAGAAATGTGCTACAACCACCAACCAGACTTGGTATTGAGTGATGTGATGATGCCCATCATGTCGGGAAAAGAAATGTGTAGTGCAATAAAAAATGATGTAAATATCTCACATATTCCCGTGATTCTCCTTACGGCACAATCATCTATTGACCAAACCATTGAGGGATATATGTTTGGGGCCGACGACTACATCACCAAGCCATTTAATGCGGCTTTGCTACTTTCGAGATGCAACAATCTCATATATAATCGCAACTTGCTGTATTCCAGAATTACCAAACAGCCTGAGGCAATTATTAACCACAAAGAAATGTCGCAGCATGAATTGATTTTCATTGATAAGGTAAAACAAATCATAAAAGAAAATTTTGATAGCCCTGATTTCGATATGAACAAACTTGCCGAAATATTGGGAGTCGGAAGAAATAAACTCTACTCGCAAGTAAAAGCACTCACTGATTTGACTCCCAACGAATTGACCCTAAGTCTAAAACTGAATGAAGCCGCTCAATTATTGAAAAATCAAAAGCATCTCAATGTCTCAGAGATTGCCACAAAATTTGGCTTTTCGTCGACAAAATATTTCAGTAAGTGCTTCAAAGCTTTTTATGGAATCACCCCACAATTGTGGAGGAAAGAGAATTTATAAACAGACTGCGGTATGAAAAAATTAATTCTTATTCATGTTCTTATACCTAGAAAGAGCTTCTAAGAAATAATAATCTGCATATACTAAGGGTTTATCAATTTCATTTTTATGGGGAATGGAACCTACACTGTGTCCTAATATAAAATTTGCATTTGTCCCTAAACTTGCACGATAAGTCGGCGAAGAGAGTGTTTTGAGCATCTCAATGCCTAGTTTATTGTAGTCTGGACGGTTTGCCAATTCGCTCAATTCAAACAAGGCAGAGCAAACAATGGCAGCGGCGGAAACATCGCGCAATTTTTCTCTAAACTCATACGCATAAGATTTTTTGTCGGGCGTGTAGCCTTCTTGGTCTACATTGAAATCCCAGTAAGGAATCTTGTCGGCAGGCAAATTTGGATGGTTCAAATACCAATCGCACATTTTTATAACGGCCTCAAGGTATCTTGCATCTTTGGTTTCACGGTAGGTCATGGTGTATCCATAGATTGCCCAAGCTTGCCCCCTTGCCCAAGTAGAATTGTCGGAATAGCCCTGACAGGTCTGCCTAGCTTTCACATCGCCGGTAAGCGTGTCGTAATCAACCACGTGGTATGAACTATAATCGGGTCTGAAATGATTTTTAAGACTTGTATTTGCATGAGCAAGGGCGATGTCGTAATAAGTAGGATCCCCACTGGCTTTGGAAGCAAAAAATAGCAGCTCAAGATTCATAATATTGTCTATAATAACGGGGTAAAACCATTCGGTGCTATCGTCCCACGATTTTCTATAGTTCCACGACTTTATACTCGCAGTAATGGGGCTGTATCTCGACGACAATGATTTTGCACTTTCAATCAAAATTGCCTTTGATTCTTCAGTAGGATTGAGTCTGTAAGCATTTCCATAACTACAATACATCATAAAACCTAGGTCGTGGTGTCTGGTAAATGTTTTCAAAGGCTCTAAGGACTTAGTCCACTCAAGGGCTTGAGTCTCCCATTTTTTATCGCCTGTCATTTCATAGAGATACCAAAGTGAGCCCGGAAAAAATCCTGGAGTCCAATCATACATTCCTGTTGTTACTAAATTGCCTTGCTCATCCATTGTTCGTGGGTAAGCATCGGTTTTGCCATTTAAGCCTTGCAGCATTTGCTCTGTTTGCAGTGTGGCGAAACTAAGATTTTCAGCAATCAAGCTCGCTTTTTCATTCTTGCATGAAGCCAGCAATAGCGTACATACGGATAAGATCGTTAAATAAAAGACTTTCTTCATTTGTTTGTTTAATTATAGGATGACTTATGAAATGAGCACAAATACTAAATGTTTATTTTACTCTACAAATCTAAAGATAAAACAAGCAAAAATATGGCATTTTAGTGCCAAAAAAGACGTAATATTGTGTGAAATGACAATAGTGTAATACTATAAAGACAAATTTACCCCATTAGAAGCCGTCTGAATCATATATTTGTCTTTTTTACGAATGGTAATCGTTTGAAATAGGCGAATTAAGGAAATTCTCAAAAAGGTCTTCGTCAAAACATTTCAATTTGCAATGCTGGTATCTTATACTTGTCGATCACCTTAGAAACATAAGTATAGTACTCCCCAATAACTAGACAGCTCATGTAAGATAATAATCGTACATTAACGTTTTAAAATTTTATTATGACAACAAGAAGAAAATTCAGCGCCGAGTTTAAGAGCAAGGTAGTCTTAGAATCATGGGAAAGTGGGGCATTGAAAAATTTAGCACAAGTTTTTTCAAAAAAAAAGCATCGTCATCCAGCAATACAGTGGACACTCAAGTTTTATATGCCCAGATAGGAGTGGATTACACTCCTATTTATGGGGTTCTACGCTTTACAGCCATTGTTGATTTGCACAGTCGCTACGCCTGTAGGCTGGTCTGTATCTAATACTATTTTTCAATACCGATCAGGGAAGTCAATTTACTAGCGATGTATTTATTAAAGTGCTTACAGATAATGATATAAAAATATCTATGGATTATCTTTGCATGAAGGCTTGGAAAAATATTTTCGATTTTATAATGATAAAAGATTGCATCAATCTTTTCATTATAAGACTACGAAAGAAAAATACAACAGAGCGGCATAAAACGAGAATAATTTATGCTCAATAGTATTCCACCTGCTCGTATTATTCCTTTAGATAGCTTATTGTAAGATGATGAATACTCGCCAAATCACGAAGCGAAGTCAACGCTATTTGGTGAAAGTTGCTAATATACTAGATCCTTTCATCAGCATTAGCTTACCATCTTTTATGGCATAAGCATCCGTTTGAGCAATGGCATCGAGCATGGCATCTTCAATATCCATGTTTTCTATACAAAACATCCGCGTTGCAACAGCCGCGCCAAATTTTATGCTTGATCCAGACAAAGTAAGCGAACTAGAATAGCGATTGCAACCCGCCAAGCCCGAGGCTCTATCAGTACCGCTATCGTCGGCTTCTATTTTCAATGTCGGGATTTTTTCTCCTTTGGGAGTCAATTGAGCCTCACTATTTTTGTCCTTTATAGAAACAAGCTTCCATTCTACTCCCTTAATGCCTACAGATTTAGACCCCCCTTTTGTTGAGGAACATGCAAAAAAAACGAGTGCTAAAGCACAGATAATAAAACTTAATTTTTTAAACATAATTTTTAAATTTGCGAATGTTGCAATGCCAACAATTCTTGTTATTTATAAGTGCAAAGGTATATAAAATATTTTTAGAAGCCCTATAAGCATAAGAATTAATGCTAATTATTTTGATGCTGCATTTGTTTATTTCATTAAATGTATTACCTTTGCAATAATTGCCAACGGAATGTATTTTATTTAAAAAGCCAACAAGGCAAATATGAATTTATTTATTTGATAATGAAATCAATATGTATGATGCGCGATCTTTACAAGGGCCTCGCTACCTTTGAAGAAAGCTTTCACAAAAAGCACGGTCTGAATATCAATGAGGCTATGGCTATTTGCTCTCTGTGCGATAATATACTGTCGGCTAGTGAAATAGCAGCTTTTATAGGTATGAGTAGTTCGCATTGTTCTAAGACAATAGGGTCGATAGAAAAAAAAGGGCTTATATGCCGAAAAATGGGTGAAAACGACAAACGTCAGATGCATTTTAGCTTAAGCGAGATGGGAAAAGATAAGCTGGACAAACTTAAAAGCGTAGAAATGGAAATCCCAGAGCTGTTTCTTCCGCTGTTTGCAAATCAGTGAGTTATTCTTAAGTGTTTATTTCTATTCCTTTGTCTGTAATGCGTATGTGTTTCTGTTTGTAGAGCTTACCAATGGCGCGCTTAAAGGCTTTTTTACTCATTCCAAAACAGCTATAAATATCCTCGGCCTGCGATTTATCGTTGTAGGGAAGTGTGTCATTGTGCTCTTTCAGCCTCTTTATTACAATGTCTGTTTCATCATCTATTCTGTTGAGATAGCCTTGCTTATTTAAGCATAGATCTATAAGCTCGTCAGAACGCAAGGTTTTAATATATCCTCGCATCTTGTCGCCACTTTCAATGTGGCTAAAAACATCACTATGGTAAAGGAGTCCTGTGTATCTCTGGTTTATAATCATAGAAAAGCCCAATTTGGTCTCTTCCATACATATTAAATCCACCTCCTTGCCTTCAAAGAGATCAAAGCCGTCTTCGCAGAAGAGATGATTGGTGTGTGCAAAGAGCTTGCCTTTGTCGTCAAATTCAACAAATACCCTTATTGTATCATCTATTTGTAAGGTTTCTGGTGCGTCTCTAAGAAGAATCTCCTCTTCGCCCCCACTCAATACAGCTCCACGAGCTGACATTTTGACTACCTTAAGTTCGTTGATTTGTTCTGGAATGATCATGATGAAAAATAATTAAAAAAAAAGGCTGTCCATAAAGGACAACCTTTTTATACTGTTGGTGAGAATTAATATCTATCGTTACCGTATCCACCTCTAGATCCGCCGCCGCTGCTGCCGCCGCTTCTGTTGTTGTCAAAAGAGCGTTTTGGTCTTTCTTCTCTTGGTCTAGCTTCTGAAACAGAAATTGTTCTACCGTCGTACTCAGCACCATTCAATTCGGTGATTGCTTTTGTAGCTGCTTCATTGTCTTCCATTTCTACGAAACCGTAACCTTTGGATCTTGATGTTTGACGATCAACTACTACTTTCGCTGAAGTGATTGTTCCATACTCTTCAAATAGATTAGATAAATCTGCGTCGTTAACTTTGTAACTAAGACCTGCAATAAAAATGTTCATTTGCAAAAAAAATAAAAATGTAAATAAATTGTTGTAAATTTTGAGGATTATCGCAGATCTAAATGTAAACTCGATCTTAGCTAGAGGAGAAAAATATATTCTGTGTATAAATACTCAAATGTTCAGCAGCAAAGATAAGTCAATAAAATGAAATAGCCATAAAATACTAAAAAAAAATCACTTATTTGCGAAATATTTAATTTTTTAGGCTAAAAAGCCCAATATCTTGACTCTCTGCGATCTCAATTTACCAATCTTCAGGCCTATCTATCAGTTTTACTCGTTTTTTCTTTCCTCCCACAACAAAACCAAGCCTACACGAAAAATGACTAAAGGAATTGCCCCTCATACGATATTAAAGAGTTGCTCTTCCATACTTAAAAAATTCAATTCCCAGGCGAGGACTTAGAGTTGCACTCATGCCCGTACTGTAATACGCCCTGTTATAAACTATGACCTCCGACATGCCAAGAGCCAAACCAACAAATGGTCTGAAAGTTTTTTGAGGTGAGAAATTATAGTCATTGACCGATTGGAACGCCTGAAAGAACTCATTGTAACCAAAATCTCTCTGAGGGTAATCGGTCTGTCGGTGCCATTTTGAAAAAATATATTGAAATCCTGTAGAATACTTACCTTCCATAAGACTGAAACGTAGCTCTGTGCCAAGTTCAAATGGACTGATTATTCTTTGACTTCCTTTTGCCGAAACTCCAAAAGGAGCTCCCATGCTAAGAATTTCCCATTCCATTGGAGGTAATTGTGCTTGCGAATAAACGAAATTGAAGAAAGGGAAAAGAAATAAGAAAAATACTTTTTTAATCTTTATTTCTTAAGTTAAATAGGTAAATTGATTAAAATAGAATGCAAAGATAAGAAAAAAGGCTTAATTGCCTCAATCGTGCAAGCTATTCTTAGGCTTGGCAATGATTGCTTTGAACTGCCCGCTGGAAGTAAGGTTCTCGAAAGAGATGCCTTGGTAGAGGCTTTTGGCTCTCGCAATACCTGTACCCAAACCTTTGTATGGAAGTACAAATTGGGCAATGGATTGTAGTATTGGGTTTCTTGCAATGGATATTCCATTTTCAATGTTTTCAACAGTCAGAGAGTTGGGAAGCTTTCCGGGACTAATGATTTCTATCCTGTCGGCGAAGATAAATATTTTGATAGTTGAAGGAATAAAATAATCCCTGTGGATAAGTGCATTGATGATCAATTCTTCAAATACTCCATAAGGAATCTGCCATATTGGCAGGCTGTTAAAGCTTTTTCCTGAGGGTATCTTTCTCATGTTTCTGTCAATAAAGCCCATGGCTTTCTCGAAAACTTCAGCTATAGTGCCCTCAAATGCAAGTTCATTGTCTAAAAAAAGATTTCCTATTAGAACCCTATCATCGACCGAAACACATTGAATAGAGAACATTGGTCTCAATTTGTGCCTGTTTTTTCCAAACAGCAACAAACCAGCAAGGCTAAGTTGCCCCGATTTGAGCAAGCCCTGATTTTCTAATAGTTGTGACAAGCTGATATTGAGCCCTTCTATTGTTTGCTTGTATTTCTTGGTGATGAAAGGCTCAAACTGGCTCAAGTCGACATCGGATATAAGACTTCCTTCAACAGGAAGCTCGTCAGCAAAGATATTCTTGCCACTTTGCAGGAGTCTAGCTATTTCATTGTTGGAAGTAAGCACACGCTTATCGGCTCCATTTTTCATGTATATTGCTCCAGACGATGTCTTATAAGGCTTGTCTAAGCCCTCAGGCACGGTTATTAAGATGAGTTTATGTTCATCAATACAAGCAGTTTCTGTTTGAATGAATATAGGCGGAAAGATCTTGCCAGAAGCCACATCTACAAAGAGCCTGTTGGTCAACTCTATTTCTTGAAAGGTAAGCCAATTCAAGTTGCCCGTTTTATCACTGACCCCAACAATAATAAGCCCCCCCATTGTATTAGAAAAAGCTATCATCTCCTGAGCCAAAGAATCTTTGCTGGGCATTCTTTCTTTGAACTTAACCATACTGGTTTCTCCACAACTTATGATGTCTAATAATTCATCTTTTCCCATTGCTATCTTTGATAAAATTTATCTACCTACAAATATACTACATACATCTATAACTTAGATACAGCTAGGTACAAATTTATCAATAAAAAAACAATGGCAAATAAAGGAACTTTTATCCCTCTATTTGCCATTGTCCAAAATATTTTACGAGTTTATCAACTCAAAAATACCTGCTATTTTAGGCTAAAAAGCCCAATAAAATACCTGCTGCTACTGCCGAACCTATCACCCCAGCCACATTTGGACCCATGGCGTGCATCAACAAGTAGTTGCTAGGATCGTATTCTAGGCCCACCACCTGAGATATACGAGCCGAATCGGGCACTGCCGAAACCCCGGAGTTGCCTATAAGAGGATTTATCTTGTTGCCATCTTTCAAAAATAGATTGAAAAGTTTCACAAAAAGAATACCCGCCGTTGTAGCAATTATAAAGGAGATGGCTCCTAGCGCAAAGATTTTTAGTGAATCTATGGTCAAAAACTCTGTAGCCTGTGTGGATGCACCTACAGTAACCCCCAAGAGTATGGTGATGGTGTCAATAAGTGGGCCGCGAGCTGTTTCTGCCAGGCGGCGAGTAACACCCGATTCTTTCAAGAGATTGCCAAAGAAGAGCATTCCTAAGAGAGGAAGCCCCGAAGGCACCAATGAGCAAGTTAGCAAGAGACCTACAATAGGAAAAATGATCTTCTCTGTTTCAGAAATCGCACGGGGCGCTTTCATCCTTATCACTCTTTCTTTTTTGGTAGTCAGAAGGCGCATTATAGGAGGCTGAATCACAGGAACCAGAGCCATATACGAGTATGCCGATATTGCAATAGCGCCCATCAAATTGGGAGCGAGCTTGGCTGAAAGGAAGATGGCTGTAGGGCCATCGGCTCCACCAATGATACCTATGGCACCAGCTTGGTTGGGCTCAAAATCCAAGAGTAAGGCTAGCATATAAGCTCCAAAGATACCAAACTGGGCGGCTGCTCCAATGAGCATCAGCTTTGGATTGGAAATCAAGGAGGAGAAGTCGGTCATTGCCCCTATTCCCAAAAATATCAGGGGAGGATACCAACCCTGCGCAACGCCCTGGTAGAGGATGTTGAGAACAGAGCCCTCTTCATAAATACCTATTTGCAAGCCTGCATCTTTGAATGCAATATTGCCGATAAGCATACCAAAGCCGATGGGGATGAGGAGCATGGGCTCAAACTCGTGGGCTATGGCTAGGTAAATAAATACAAGACCTACCAAAAGCATTATAATATGCCCCCAGGTGGCATTGGCAAAGCCAGTATAGGTAAAAAATGTCTCGAGATTGTCTGTTAAGAAGGATAAAAATGTACTATTCATAACTTTTTATTCAATTATTACAAGATCAGCTCCTTCTAATACAGAGTCTCCTTTATTTACTTTTATTTCTTTGATAACACCATCTCTGTCCGAATTGATAGCATTTTCCATCTTCATGGCCTCCAAAACTATGAGTTTCTGCCCTCTTTTTACAGCGTCGCCTACCTTGCAGTTGATCTCCAAGATGGTGCCTGGAAGTGGCGATTGCAGACCGGAAATGCCCGCTGCAGGCCTAGCAATAGGCGGCGCGGCAATGGTCTGCACCGGCCTTTTGATGGTTACTACTTGTTTTTTTGTAGGCCTATTCATTTCTACCTTATAAGGTGTGCCATTTACTTCTACCTCGGCAATGGTATCCTGGATGCTGTTTACAACTACTTTGTAAACATTTCCATTGATTGTATATTTAAAACTTTTCATACTTTTTAATTAATTGTGAACTCCAAATTTAGATTGCATTAATCTATTTATTCATTATCCATTATTCATTTTTTATTACCTCTTAGGCAATTCCCTCAAGCTATATATCTTGGAGCTCCAAGGGGAATAGTTGCGAGCCACATTTTGAATGGTCAAAACACTGCTCTCGTCATCATGCAAATCTTCGGTAATCTCATGAATGGCCATTGCGATGGCTGCAAAGATCTCTCCAGATTCATTTGCCATGCCTTGGGCCTGGCTGTGGCTTACGCCCTGAGATTTCATGGCTCGCCGGCGACTTAAAGAAACTGCTGTTTTTCCAATTCCCTTGAAAATAAGAAATAGGAGTACTAGAGCCGAAAAAACCACAGCCATTGCTGTAAGCGTCATACCAAAGCCTTTGGCATCATTTTCCTTAAAATTCTCTACTTTTTCGTTCGTATCTAGGGTAACGTTATTGGTGTTGGGCGTTACTTTATCGTAATTTATCCACAACTTATTTCCCCTCTTATATGAGGCATTGAGGTGCAATTCTTCATCTAGGCGCGACTGATTCCAGCCATCTTCAACGAGTCCATAGCTGACATCGGCCTTTTGACCTGCGGGAATTATTATCTCGTCAATCAAAGTGCGGCCATCAGAATCGAACAGGGCCAAATAGTTTGACTCAGTTGGATTGAGATAGAAGTTGAGGTGAAAAGTTCCATGAGAGGGATTGTTGTCTGCCCAAAAAAGAGAGTGCTGACGCGGTTTTATCTTTGTCATTACATCTCCCTTGGGTATTCTATACATCATAGGATTGCTTTTGTCGTTGGTCAAAAAGCATGAGCCCATATCTACTGTGCCTGGCGAAGAGTTGAATATTTCTATCCAAGAATTTCTTAGACCATAATCATCTACAAAATTATCCTCATTGATTACCAGTATCTCGTTAAACCTTAGAGATGTGGCGCGCTGTGCGTCAACATTAATAAGGAGAACAAAAGCCATGGCAATTGCAAGGCCTAATTTTCGTGTTATCATTTGTTTAATCATATTTCTATTTGTAAATTTTTAAAATCTGATTACAAAGGAAGATTATCATGCTTCTTGGCAGGATTCGTAAGCTTCTTGGTAGATAGTTGTTGTAGGGCACGAATCACACGAAAACGGGTGTTTCGAGGCTCAATAATATCATCTATATATCCATATTTTGCGGCATTGAAAGGATTGGCGAAGGCCTTATTGTATTCTGCTTCTTTTTCTTTCAAGAAAGCAGCAGGATCTTCTGAGGTTCTTGCTTCTTTTGCATACAGTACCTCTACGGCTCCAGCACCTCCCATTACGGCGATTTCGGCTGTGGGCCATGCGTAGTTCATATCTCCTCGTAGTTGCTTGCAGCTCATTACGATATGCGCTCCTCCATAAGATTTGCGAAGGGTAACAGTTACCTTTGGCACTGTGGCTTCGCCATAGGCGTAAAGCAATTTTGCTCCATGAACGATTACTCCTCCATATTCTTGTCCGGTGCCAGGAAGGAATCCGGGAACGTCTACTAGTGTAAGGATGGGAATGTTGAAAGCGTCGCAAAAACGAACGAAGCGCGCCGCCTTTCTTGAGGCATTGATGTCCAATACTCCTGCCAAACACTTGGGTTGGTTGGCTACAATGCCTACCGACGATCCATTCATACGACCAAAACCTACAATGATATTGGGAGCATAGTGTGAGTGAACTTCAAGAAATTCACCACTATCTATGATGGTTCCAATTACCTCATACATGTCGTAAGGCTTGTTGGGGCTGTCGGGAATTATTTCGTTGAGAGAGTCATCTATCCTATCTATGGGGTCATCGCATTTTATCATGGGAGCTTCTTCCAAATTGTTTTGTGGCAAGAAACTTAGCAGCTGGCGGATAAGAGAAATTCCCTCGTCTTCTGTATCTACGGCAAAATGCGTAACACCCGAACGAGAGGCATGCACGCTGGCTCCTCCTAGTTGCTCTTGGGTGACATCTTCTCCGGTAACTGTTTTTACTACCTTGGGACCTGTAAGAAACATATAGCTCATGCCTTTTGCCATGATGGTAAAGTCGGTGAGTGCAGGCGAATACACAGCTCCTCCAGCACAGGGTCCAAAAATTCCTGAAATCTGCGGCACTACCCCCGATGCAAGTATGTTGCGTTGGAATATCTCGGCATATCCTGCCAAGGCGTTTATCCCTTCCTGAATACGAGCACCTCCAGAGTCGTTAAGACCAATGATGGGAGCACCCATTTTCATTGACAGATCCATCACCTTACAGATTTTCAATGCCATTGTTTCAGACAAGGATCCTCCAATAACAGTAAAGTCCTGAGCAAAGATATAGACCAATCGGCCTTCGATGGTTCCGTAGCCTGTCACAACTCCATCGCCAAGGAATCCCTTCTTTTCCATGCCAAAATTGGTGCATCTATGCTCTACAAACATGTCTAGCTCCTCAAAGCTACTCTCGTCTACCAGCATCTCTATGCGCTCGCGCGCTGTGCGCTTTCCTAGCGAATGTTGTTTCTCAATGGCTTTTTCACCACCTCCCAAACGAGCTTTTGTTCTTTGCTCGATAAGATCTTTTACTTTATCAAGTTGGTTACTCATAAAATATTTGTTATTAAAAATTAATTTTGTTTTGTATGCCTTATGCCTTGCCTGCGTCTTTAGCTGCGCATAATTCTGTAAGTACACCGCAGGTAGTTTTGGGGTGCAAAAATGCGATATTGAGACCTTCTGCCCCAGCTCTTGGAGCCTTATCGATGAGTTGAACGCCCTTGTCCTCAACATACGACAATGCAGCAGCAAGATCTGGCACTGCAAAGGCTATGTGGTGAACCCCCTCTCCCTTTTTTTCTATAAACTTAGCAATAGCCGAATCTTCGCTGGTGGCTTCTAGCAGCTCAATCTTTGTCTTGCCTACCATAAAAAAGGCAGTCTTGACCTTCTGATCTGCTACCACTTCGATGTTGTAGCATTTCAAGCCCAATACTCCCTCATAATAAGGCAAACTCGCTTCAATACTCTTTACGGCAATGCCTAAATGTTCAATATGAGTAATCTCCATATTCGATATATTTTTAAGATATAAAAAAAAATAATAAAAGTTCAAAACAGTGAACAAAGATAAGGCAAATAAATTAATAATGGATAATGAATGTTGTTAAATATTAAACTTATTGTGCTTCGCACTATTCTATATCTGCTTAGTGCTCATCCTATTTTGCATTTTTGGCATAATTTTTGGGGGAGGAACTCATGTATATTAAATAAATTTTAGAGAATGAATAGACGCATCAAAACTAATTACATCCTCCGCTTGGCTCTTATGGCCATGCTAGTTTTTACCCATGCACATGTAATGGCGCAAATAAAGCCCGGTGGCGTAGGCCTAGAACTCGAATTGTGGCTCTCTTCCGACAAACTTCAAGCTACAACTCCATCCGATGGTACTCGCATCAATAGTTGGATAGATAGATCAACAAATGCAAGAGATTTTATTGAAAACGCCGCCTATCCTACAATAATTCCCCTTTTGAGCTACGATGGAATGAATTATCACCCAACACTGAAATTTGATATGGAAGAAAGCCTCACTACTGTCAATAATAGGAGGAGGAAACTTGTGTCCAAAGATAATTTTACTACCAACTTATTAAAGTCTTACTACACCTTCATAGTGTCTGAATTGGATACAGAAAATGCCTTAGGCTATTCCACCGTGTTTGCATTCAGTCAACTTCGCAATGACAACAACGGATGGGCGAGCACAGGTGCCTTGTGGCATTCTACCAGAGCACTAAACTATACAAACCCTGTCATAGGCAAACATTATGGAATCTCTACTTTTATCAGACCCAATGTAGTCTCTACTCCCGTACAGAGACAATACCAGAATGCTTCTGAAGGTCCCGAATTGCTCGGAAGAGTCATGGCTAATGAAATCGCAAGAAAGGCAGTTATAGGCAGTAGTGACTTGGGTTATGCAAATAATTTTTCTGGAGATGTTCAGGAAATAATCATCTTCTCAGCTCCTGCAGGATCTTTTATTAGCACCACAGATTTGGCAAAAGTGCATTCCTACTTGGCAATAAAATATGGCTTGACATTGGATGCCCAACAGCCCGATTATATTGATACCAAGGGAGATTCTTTTTGGACAGGAAGTGACAATGCTGGTTATCAGAATCATATATTTGGTATTGGGCGTGATGATAAGAGTGGCCTTTATCAGAAGCAATCAGCGAGCTACGACTTCAAAACAGTCTCAGTATATCTAAATGATTTGACCGAAATCAATGAGCAAAATACAGGCACATTGGACGATTACTCTTTCTTAATGCTTGGATCCAATGGAAGACGAGAGTACACAAACTACTTCTACAACAGTGGTCAAGCTTTTGAAAATGCCAATTTGGCGGAAAATGTAAACTACAGACACCAAACCATTTTAAAGGCTCAAACAAGTGGACTATCAAGTTTTACTGTCAATATGAGCACCCACATAGGAGCTAGATACATCTTGGTTTCTCAAGACTCTTCTTTCAATCCGGCATCAACACGCATCTATCAAGTAAGCAACAGGGACGTAAAAAATGTAACTATCAACAACGGAGATTATATTGGCTTTGCCACCTTTGAAAAAGCTCCAGGCGGTGTTATCAATGGTTTGAGGCTTTGGATGAACGCAACAAACCCTAGCTCAATAACAACCGATGCTAATGGAGATATTATAAAATGGGTAGACCAATCTTCCAATCAAATACGCTATGAGTATATGAATGTGTCAACTGCCAACAAAGCTCCCGGATATGGCTGTGCAATAGAAATGAACTTTCATCGCTCAGCACTCTTCCGCAATGAAGGGGAGTTTCTTTCTACCAATGATGGAGTCATGGCTGCGGGATCTCCACAGGCCTACACCTTTTTTACAGCACTCAACAACAACTTTGGTAGAACAAACCGCTCTTACCCCATTGGTTTTGGATCAACCTTACCAAATGCCTCCTCAAGACGGCCTGCCTTAGGAGTTATGGAGACCACTGGAGGACTGGGCAGAGGACGGTTTTATGAGACCGGAGGATCTGGCTCCGTAGATGGAAAGGCTGGCTTGTTCGTACAAAATGCCACCACCATCATGTATCATCAAATAAATAAAGGTACAGGAGGTGCTAGCGATAGGCTTATAAGGTTTGAGTTCGATGGAACTGGAGAAACAATTACTGCTAGCACCGCTGGATTAGGAAATGGCGCTCGTATGAATACAAGCGGAATATTGGGGTCGGCATCAGTTCCTGGAAGAAATCTCATTGGATCCATGAGTGAGATATTCGCCTATGAAAGAGAATTAAGCCAAGAAGAAAAAAACAATATATATTCCTATCTAGGTCTTAAATATGCCATAACTTTGGACTTAGACAAAGGTCAGACTGCAGTAAATTTCGATTATCTCCTCTCAGATGGAACTCCTATTTGGCCTGGCACAAGCTCTGCAAATCATCAAGCATATCACAACAACGTGGCATCTATAGTAAGAGATGATTATGCCGATTTGGACAACAAGCAAGCCCGCTCTACAAATGCTGGATCTAGTGTGCATATGGGAATTGGCAATAGACTAGGTTGCAATCCTGATCTAACAGGCTTGTCTATAGATAAATCAGCCATTACCTGGGGGCACGACAATGCCATGGGAGAAATTAATTTTGCCGGCGACACCACCATTTGTGGACATATGGACTCCCGACTCAAAAGAATATGGATGGTTGATAAGACAAACTTAGCAGAGCAAAAAGTAATGCTTGCCATAAAAAACCCGCAATTGCTTCCACCTGCTGCTCAAATATACTTGCTCGTTGCTGAAAGTGGCGATGCCCTAAGAAACAATCAATGGAACAGCGCCATTCCAATGAATTTTGATGATGGACAGCACCAGATAAATTATAAGTTAATCGATAAGTATACCTATTTTACATTTGGCATAAAAATATTGCCGGGAGTTTGCCTAGACTGCGAATTTGAGGGGGTCAAAAAATTGGAATTTACCAATGCCTCATGGAATAGAGGAGATTTAGCTAATACTTTTAATCTAGGCGATGGATTTATCGCCGGTGTTGAGGTAGATATTGAAAACCCTGCAAGCTTTGTAAGTCGCTATCCTAGAGCTTCAAACTTCAAATCACTGAGAGAATACAGAAGAGGAGACGTCACCAAAACAATGACTACCAAAATTTCCCTATCGAAGTCTGCACTTGCTAACTTCGAGATTTTCGAAATAGATCTTAGAGCAGGCAGATACGACGAGGTAGAAGTATACGGAATCTGCGGTGGGTCCATTGTGCATCCCACACTAAGCTACACCCTAACCCAAAGCAAAAGCTCCTATACCATAGTTGCAAACAAAGCAAGGGCTAAAAAAAGACCTGAATCTAGCTACACCAGCACAAGAGGTAGGATGCAAGTAGATTTTGACTATCCTGTAGAAACAATTATCATCAAGCACAGAACCACCGGAAGATCCGGATCTGCATACAAGCGAATAGGTATAGGAAGCATGGAGTTCTATTGCAGGAAACCTCTGCCAGAAGTCAATGAAGATGGACTGATATTTACAAAACGAGGCCCCGCAGAAGCCTCCCTGTGCGACGAAATTGCTTATGTATTTAGTATTATCAATACAAACTGTAATCCCAAGCCTGTAGATTTCTCAGACCTGCTGCCTGCTGGAATGAAATGGCTAAGCCAGTCTTTGTCGCTAGAAGAATCGATTGAACTACAGGCCTCGGTCAATAAATACGGTGGATCCAATCAATTGAATATAGGAAACCTAATTGTGCCTGGAGCTACCACGCTAAGATTTAGGGCAAGGGCGGTTTTTGATGACACAGCACTTGCCGGCGATTATGAAAATAGGGCAAATATATCATACATAGGAGATGGCGGCGCAAGCAACCTACAGAGTTGCGACCCATTTATTAGCGCCGATTGTAGAGCTACAATCACCAAGGTAATAAATACAGGAGCACAATTGTTGGGCATAAAGGTTTTGGAATACAAGGTAAGTAAAAGCTGCTATGTAGGCGAAGACAGCGATTTGCTTGTCACTATAAAATTAGACAATCCCAACCCCATTACAATGCCTGGAGCAGAGTTGTCTTTAGGTTTCAATGAGGAATTTACCTATGTTGCTGGTAGTTTGTCTACTTCATTAAACCTCAGTTCGCCTGCAAGTATTGATATGGAAAGCGGAGCAATAAATATAGAAAATTTCAATCTGCCTACTGGTCAAAGCACTCTTAGCTACAAACTCAAAAGCCCTGCGGTAGGAGATCTTGTCAAAGAGCTAGATGCCGATGGCAATATTATATTAAATCCTACTACAAATAATCCTGAAATCATCGCCTTGGATATTGATTTCGACCTATCGGTCAATACCGACGACGATTGCCTGTTCAGTGCCTTTTCAAATGCCAATGGAGCTATAAGTCTGGATTTTTGCCAATTTAAGAAAAATATTATTAGCAATAAGATGATTACGCCTAGAGTACAATAAAACATAAAAAAATAATCCTATCAAAGTAACTGGTCTTCTTAACTATACATGTTAAGAAGACCAGTTTTGTATTTAGCATAAGTTCGTAGCGCCTTGAAAACAAATTTAAAATATACTAAAGTTAATTAAAATTTACAAAAAAGCCTCCCTCCCCAGCCTTAAGGAGGGAACTGTTTTGTACAAAATGAGGTTTGAAGTAAAATTGTCGCAGGGAGCCCAAATGGATGCCGAAACTTACGATTTTACTATGCCTGAACCCTCTGGGACAAGATATGTATCCTGAGTTTGGCGCTATGAGCACCAGAAGTGCGGCTTTCGATGGAGAACACAGGCTAGGGTGGTGGCCATTACTTCCGAAAAAAGCCTTTTGTTGAAAGAAAAAGGCGAATATTTCGTCACTACTCTAAATAGGGACAATACAGAAAGTGCAAAATCAAATTTGGTGTCCTTCAAATAGTAATGTTATCATACAAAAACTCATACAAATCATAATCCGACAAAAACAGCTTATCTTCTTCACGATGCAGATTCAATAATTTATGGCACTCCTGACAAACAGCTGACAATTGAAAGTATTG
>BHEP01000038.1 GCA_003851245.1 Bacteroidales bacterium
AATAAATATATTCGAGGAGCTGAAGCTCCTATTTATATTCGTTTTTATTTCTTCTAAGTGAAAATTAAGTGAAATTTATTTGTTTACAATTTTAACAAAAAAAAGATGAATATGGAGAGGAAGGATAAAAAAGAAAGGAAGCCAAGAAGAACCAGATCACTTATTCGCAAGGATATATTTGATGCTGTTGGTGGTATTGTTAAAAATGAAGGGTTTTCTAAGTTGTCAATTAATTTGATTTCTGAATATGCTGAAATGGAAACTGTTGTAATATACAGACACTTCACCAGCTTGGAAAAAATTATTGAGCAGTATGTTGAACGCTTTGATTTTTGGTTGAGTTTATTTACACTCAACGAAGAAAAAGAGGAAAAAGCTACAAATAGAGAAGCTTACCTAGAATCAATCTTCGAGATGTTGGACTTCGTCCACAAAAAAAGAGAAATACAACAGTTAATAGTGTGGGAACTAACAGAAGACAATCACATTACTGATGGAATTGCTCAAAGAAGAGAACTTGACCTAGAGGCTTTTTCCGACAAATATGTTACCCTGTTTGAAGGTACAGGCATTGATGTTAAAGCTATTTCTGCAATTATTATTTCGGCTATTTACTACTTGTCGGCTCACAAAAACCGCTCTCCCTTCAACGGAATAAGTACCAAGGGAACTGAGGGTAGACAAATTATAATGGACAGTATTTCTCAAATTATTGGCCTATTATTCGACAAAAAGGAGAAAATAAAAGAAAAAGCAATTGCTAGAAAGATGCTTGAAGAAAGTATACCCATGGAAGTCGTGATGAAAGTTACTGGACTCTCCAAGGTGGAAATACTTGGCTAAAAAACATTAGACCCAAACAAAGTGCTCCCACAAATTGGGTTGAGAGCACTTTTGTTTCTCTCTCGTACAGGCTCTCATACTTAGATTGAGAGTTAAAAAATTGTGTGTGCCAATTGACCCGCAAAAAAAATAGAGCTATGGATAATAAACTAATAGAGGTTGCCAACTTCACCTTTCTAAATGACGCCGATATATTAGAAAGCATACTACAGAATGAAAATATAGAGTATATCGTAGAAAACAAGAACAGTTCAAGCGTTCTTCCTGGCATAGACGCTGTTGGCCTGCGTCTGGTAGTAAGGCTCAAGGATGTGCCTAGGGCTATAAAAGTAATTACGTCTGCAGGATTTGAAAAATATTTAAGCGATAAAATTTTTGAATAAACTCAATTTATATTACATGACCCCAAGGCTATTATTTATATTATTAGGAGCTTGTTTCTTATCTAGTAGCGTAGCTATAGCTCAAGCAAAATTCGGAGTAAAATTTGGAGCCAGTTTTACATCCTCTTCTCTGTCTGATAGTTCTTTAGACACAGAGGGCGTAGCAGGTTTTCATGTAGGCCCTACTATGGACTTAGTATTTGCATCGCCCATTGGAATGGAGCTATCCGCTCTTTACTCCAAAAAAGGAGTGAATATTATAGAGAATGAGTCTTCCGTAAAAATAAACACCAGCTATATAGATGTTCCCGCCAACTTAAAATTAAAAATGGGAATCCTTGGTCTTCGCTTCTTTGCCCATGCAGGGCCCTGCATAAGTTTCAAGATATCTAGCGATAAATCTTTAAAAGGCAATTTCAATAATGTGCAAGACCAAATAAAAGACAAGCGATTTGCCCTAAGTGCCAATGTCGGTGGAGGAATGGAGCTTTTTTCATCCCTTCAGCTTGCCATAAATTATGGCATAGGTCTAAGTGACGACTACAGTTCGCAGGGTATATCTTCCAAGAGCAAGACCTGGTCTGCTTCGGCAAGCTTCTTTTTTTAGTTTTTTTCATCAAAACTTGCGATGAAAAATAAATTATTTATTGAAGTGGTACTTCCAGTGCCACTTGCCAATAGCTACACATATTCTGTGCCACAAGCCTTAGAAAGAGAAATAAAAATAGGCACTTTGGTTTTGGTTGAATTTGGAAAAAACAAACACTATTCAGGACTAGTTTCCCACATCCATCACATAGAAATACAAAGAAAATTTGAGATAAAAGATATTATAGCTACCGAGAGTGCAAAATCGGTGCTAAGAAGACCGCAACTGCGCTTTTGGGAGTGGCTCTGCGAATACTACATGTGCAAGATGGGAGAAGTGTACAAGGCGGTTTTTCCTGTAGGATTCAGATCGCAAAGCGCATCAAGCTACAAGGTAAAAACAGAGACCTTCGTTCGCCTATGTTCGCCTTACAATGAAGACCCCAAACAACTGGAAGAGGCTTTTGCGTCACTAAAAAAAGCCCTGAAGCAAGAAACTTTATTGCTTAGCTTCCTACACTGCTGTATCAATCCTTCAGAGAAACAGAAAACAAAAGAAATAGCTAAAACAAAACTACTCATACAAAGCAAACAAAACATTGCGGCTTTGAATGGACTTATCAACAAAAATATTCTCGAACTCTTTGACAAAGAAGTAAGCCGACTCGACGCATACGATCAGGAGCTGAAGGATCTAAATAAACTAAACGAATTTCAACAAAAGGCCTACAGTGAAATCATTCATGCCTTTAGAGAAAAAAATGTTTGCCTGCTGCACGGGCTTACCTCATCGGGCAAAACAGAAATATACATCTACCTAATTCAAGAAACACTTAAACTAGGCAAGCAAGCCCTATTTCTTCTTCCCGAAATAGCACTAACCACACAAATAACAAAACGGCTCAAGAGTTTCTTCGGCAACAAAGTTGGGGTATACCATTCTAAAATTAGCAACAACGAAAGAGTAGAAATTTGGAATAATTTATTGGAAGACGATGGCTACCAAATAATTTTGGGCGTTAGATCTTCGATATTCCTGCCTTACAAAAATCTTGGACTTATCATTGTCGACGAAGAGCACGAAACAAGCTACAAACAGCAAGATCCCGCTCCTCGCTACCACGCCCGAAATGCAGCCATCATTCTTGCCCAAATGCATGGAGCTAAAACCCTTCTGGGAAGTGCCACCCCCTCTATGGAGTCTTTCTACAATGCCCAAAATGGAAAATATGCCTATGTGCTGCTCAACAAGCGATATGAGGACGTTCAACTCCCCTTAATAACTGCCGTAGACATAAAAGAGCTGAAAAGAAAGAAACAAATGAAATCCCTATTTTCACCCCTTTTATTAGAAAAAATAGAAACATGCTTGCAAGGCAAAGAACAAATTATACTTTTCCAAAATCGTCGGGGCTTTGCCCCTATCACCTACTGTAAGATTTGTGAGTGGGTACCCAAATGCGAATTTTGCGACGTAAGTCTTACCTACCACAAAAAAAAGGACTCCCTCAGGTGCCACTATTGTGGTACCTCCTACCCCACTCCCACCTGCTGCCCATCCTGTGGACACGAAGACCTCAAGCCCAAAGGCTTTGGAACAGAAAAAGTAGAAGAGGAGATAAACAAAATATTTCCTCAGGTAAAGCTGGCGCGCTTAGATACCGACACCGCCAAGAACAAAGATACCTACGATAGCATCCTCAGCGATTTTGAATCGGGCAAAACACAAATATTAATAGGCACACAAATGCTCTCTAAAGGCCTTGATTTTGATAACGTAAGCCTTGTTGGCATATTAAACGCCGATTCGATGATGAATTTTCCCGATTTTAGAGCCCACGAAAGGGCTTTTCAGCTCATGGTGCAAGTGGCAGGAAGGTCTGGAAGGCGCAAAACAAGGGGAGAGGTAATATTGCAAACCGCACAACTCACTCACCCTCTTATTCAAATGATATTGAATCACGACTACCTAGGAATGTATAATGTACAGATAGAAGAGAGACTCCTATTTAAATATCCCCCCTTCTTTCGTTTGATAGAAATTACCTTCAAACATAGAAAAGAAGATACCGTAGATATGCTTGCCAAAGAATTTGCCTACATACTCAGGCAAAGTCTAGGAACAAGACTCCTTGGCCCCGACAAGCCTCCAGTAGCAAAAATTCAGAACTTCTTCTTACAAAGAGTTTTATTGAAATTAGAAGCCTCCATCTCCCTTCTTAGCCTTAAAGCAATATTGGAAGATGCGCAAAAGAAAATGGAAATCCATCAGCAGTTTAAATACCTCACAATTCAATATGATGTAGATCCTATGTAAATTACACAAAAACATACTTGCATCTACAAAAAGCATGGTTTTTATACAGCCTTGTAGTATGGACAATCCAAATTTTCTGTAATTTATTAAAATAAAAACAAAGCCCTTGGATAATTATTTGTAACTTTGGCGGCTTATTGATAAATATTTTAGATTAATTAATTTCATAATTGTGGCAGATACAAAATATATATTCGTGACAGGAGGCGTAGTTTCCTCATTGGGCAAGGGCATCATAGCGTCTTCATTGGGAAAGCTATTGCAGGCTAGAGGCTATAAGGTGACGATACAAAAATTTGATCCCTATATCAACATTGATTCAGGGACACTAAACCCCTATGAACATGGAGAGTGCTATGTAACAGAAGATGGCCATGAGGCCGATTTGGACTTAGGGCACTATGAACGTTTCTTGAATATCCCTACCACAAAAGCCAACAATATTACAACAGGTAGAATTTATCAAAGCGTAATCAATAAGGAGAGAAGGGGTGATTATTTGGGCAAGACAGTACAAGTTATTCCACATATAACCGACGAAATAAAGCGCAATATCATGCTGCTTGGAAGCAAGCATAAGTTTGATTTTGTGATTACAGAAATTGGCGGCACAGTGGGAGACATTGAATCACTTCCCTTTATAGAAAGCGTACGTCAGTTGCGATGGGAGTTGGGAAAAAACTGCCTTTGTGTGCATCTCACCTACGTGCCATACATTGCTGCAGCCAAGGAGGTAAAAACAAAACCCACCCAGCACTCGGTAAAAATGCTTCAAGAGCAGGGCATACAGCCAGAGATATTGGTGCTTCGTACCGAAAGACAGTTGGGCAAGGATATTTGCCGCAAGGTTGCGCTATTTTGTAATGTGGAAGAAAAAGCCGTTATTCAATCCTACGACGTAGACTCTATTTATGAGGTTCCTTTGGTGATGGCTCAGCAAAATTTGGACGAGATAGTCTTGCAAAAAATGAATATGCCAGTAGGCGAGAAGCCTGAAATGAAACCATGGAATGAGTTTTTGACAAAGATGAAAACTGCCCAAAAATCGGTAAAAATAGGACTGGTAGGCAAGTATGTAGAGCTTCCTGATGCCTACAAATCTATCAATGAATCACTCCTCCAGGCCGCTACCTTCCATAATAGAAAATTGGATTTGCATTTTATACATTCCGAGAAGCTAAATGATGACAATGCTGCCGACATATTGTCTTCTATGGATGGCATCTTGGTAGCTCCAGGCTTTGGCCAAAGAGGCATAGAGGGCAAGTATGCCGCATTAGAATATACGCGAGAAAATAACATACCTACCTTAGGAATATGCTTGGGAATGCAGACCATGGTTGTAGAGTTTGCACGCAATGTACTTAAGCTTTCCGATGCCAATTCTTCGGAGATTGATGAGCTAAGCCCCAACAAGGTGATAGATATTATGGAGGAGCAAAAAAACCTTATCGACATGGGGGGATC
Source organism: Bacteroidales bacterium (assembly GCA_003851245.1). Taxonomy (GTDB): domain Bacteria; phylum Bacteroidota; class Bacteroidia; order Bacteroidales; family Azobacteroidaceae; genus BHEP01. Next base: position 5,599 of record BHEP01000038.1, read on the forward strand.
CATGCGCTTGGGAGCTTACGACTGTGTTATAGACAAGGATTCAAAGGTTTACAAGGCATATAAAAAAGAGATAATTAAAGAACGCCATCGCCATCGCTTTGAGTTTAATAATGCTTATAAATCGCAGTTTGAGGCTAATGGATTTAAATGCGTAGGAGTAAATCCTGACACCAAGCTGGTAGAGGTTGTAGAAATTCCCTCTCACAAATGGTATGTAGGAGTGCAGTTTCATCCCGAATACAACAGTACGGTGGTGAGCCCCAACCCCTTGTTTCTGAGTTTTATAGAAGCCGCAAGCCAATAACAGCTATGCAAGATTATCTCCTGACAATTATTGAATAAAAACAAACTTAAAATATAGCCTATCTTTACCTGCTAAAGGCAAATATAGCTTCAAATAAACATTTAAAATTAATGGATAAAAAAACGCTGATTGGCTTCCTTCTCATTGGAGCCATCTTATTTACTTTTACCTGGCTCAACCAGCCAACTCCCGAGCAGATAGAAAGCCAAAGGAAATACCAAGATTCTATTGCCGTGGTAGACCAAGTGCAGCAAAAACTTTCAGAGCTTAGCACAGCAAATGAGCTGCAGCATCAGGCTCAAATAATTTCACAGCAGCCCGATTCTATTAGGGAGCAAGAATTGCAAAATAATTTCGGATCTTTTTTCTCAGCCGCACAGGGAGAAGAGACCTTTGTAAATATAGAAAATGAGTTTCTTAGCATACAGCTAAGCACCAAAGGAGGGCGAATTTTTTCTAGCACCTTAAAAAACTATACTAATTCAGACTCCCTCCCCCTTACCTTGTTTGACAATGAGGAGTCTTCTTTTGGACTTGTTTTGGTGACAGCCAACAACAGGGTGCTAAACACCAAAGACCTTTACTTCGAGGCTATTGAGCTTAGCAAAACTTCTGCAACTATGCGCTTGCATGCACAAGATGGGGCATATATGGATTTTATCTATTCTTTGAATCCAAACGATTATATGATGCGTTTTGAAATTGGCTCCCAAGGTTTGTCCTCTATTTTACCTTCAAATACCAATTCCTTGGATTTGGTATGGACTCAGTATATTCGCCAGCAAGAGGTAGGTCGTCGTTTTGAGGAGCAGCATTCGGCACTTTTTTACAAATTTTTGGTCGATGACGTAGAAAATCTTAGCGAGTCTAAAGATGACACTGAGAACATTTCCAACAAGTTGAAATGGATAGGCTACAAAGACCAATTTTTTTCTAGCGTACTTATTCCCGACGAAGACTTCTCTTCCGCCCAATTGGAATCGAACTATTTTAAAGAAGGCACATACTTAAAAAAATTTACTAGCTCTACAAGCATTGCCTTCGATCCTTCCAGTGATAAGAATATAGGATTTAACTTCTTTTTTGGTCCCAATCAATACTCTTTGCTAAAAGGGTATAGGGACAATGCTAGGTTTGAGGGTCAAAATTTAGAGCTCGAAAAGCTGGTATATCTAGGCATGAGTGTTTTTCGTTATGTAAACCAATGGATTGTTATTCCCCTGTTTGATTTCTTTACAGGAATGGTAGGCAGCATAGGTTTGGCAATTTTCTTGCTCACGCTAACCATCAAAATGGGGCTTTTTCCCCTTACCTACAAATCATTTATGTCGTCGGCAAAAATGCGCGTTATGCGCCCCCAAATAGAAGAGTTGAATGACAAGTATCCTGGTCAGGACAATGCAATGACCCGCCAGCAAAAGACTATGGCACTATATCGACAGGCAGGTGTTAATCCTATGAGTGGTTGTTTGCCGATGCTCTTGCAGATGCCCTTTCTTTTTGCGTTGTTTATGTTTTTTCCTTCCGCTATAGAATTGCGTCACGAGAGTTTTTTATGGGCTCATGACCTTTCTACCTACGATGCCATATTTACCTGGGATACCTATATTCCCCTTATAAGCCCCTATTTTGGCAACCATATAAGCTTGTTTTGTTTGCTGATGACAGCAACAAACATTGTTTACACCAAGTTTAATATGGAAATGACCAATACCGGTCAGCAGCAAATGCCAGGAATGAAGGCTATGATGTATGTAATGCCGCTTTTCATGCTGGTTTTCTTGAACCAATATCCTGCAGGTCTTAATTATTATTATTTCCTTTCTACGCTCATCACCATTATTCAAACCTTGGTATTCCGTTATCTGGTCAATGAAGATAAGATTCTTGCTAAGCTAGAAGCCAATAAACTGAAACCCGCCAAAAAGAAATCTGGATTTATGGCAAGGCTAGAAGAGGCGCAGCGCGTGCAGCAACAGCAGCAAGCAGCAAAACAAAAAGGCGGCAATAAAAAAAAGTGAGAATCTGCCGAGAGCATAGCCCCTAAAGATTAAAAGAACTATCTGCTTAGCACTCCGTGTCCCCTTAGGGGCACGGAGTGCTATTATATTACCCATTTTCAAGACATAGGCATATCCGACTTAAGATCACCAACTTTAGCCCTCATTCTTTGCAAAACTCGAAACGCTACACCTCTGAAGAGCCACTCAAACTATAATACTCCCCAATAACGAGACAGCTCATTAAGATGAGAATCGTACATTTACGTTTAAAAATTTTATTATGACAACAAGAATGAAATTCAGCGCCTAGTTTAAGAGCAAAGTAGTCTTAGAATCATTAAAAGAGCAATACAGTGGACACTCAAGTTTTTATATGCCCAGATAGGAGTGGATTACACTCCTTTTTATGGGGCTCCACGCTTTACAGCCATGTTGAAAGGTATGAAAATAAATCAATTACAACGTTTTTATCATACATTTTGACAATTAAGCCAAACTATCTTAAGTCGAGTAGATTTCTGTCTTGACAATGGGGAGTATCATACTTATCTTACAAGAGAAGTATTGAAATAATTGAAGATAAAAGAAGATCTGCCTTTCTTTTTTAATTAAAGAAATTTTTCTTTAATTAATCCTTTAAAAACTATAATATCTCAAATAAGATATTTACCTTTGTAGCTGAAAGCAAATTTGAATCTTTTTAAGATTTAGAATAAGGGAGTATTTAACAATTAACATATATTACAAATCAAAAACTTATGGCAAGGGAAATAAAGTTCAGTTTGGTTTACCGAGATATGTGGCAGTCTTCGGGAAAATATCAGCCACGAGTAGATCAATTGGAGCAGGTAGCACCCGCAATAATTGCTATGGGATGTTTTGCAAGAGTAGAAACCAACGGCGGAGCCTTTGAGCAGGTGAACCTTCTTTATGGAGAAAATCCCAATCAGGCAGTTCGCAAATTTACCGCTCCCTTCACTAAGGCCGGTATACAAACGCAGATGCTAGACCGAGGATTAAATGGATTGCGTATGTATCCAGTTCCTGCCGACGTACGAAAATTGATGTATAGTGTAAAGCATGCCCAAGGGGTTGATATTACCAGAATTTTTTGCGGTCTAAACGATGTGCGCAACATCATACCCTCCATCCAATATGCCAAGGCAGCAGGTATGATACCACAGGCCGCACTTTGCATTACAAACTCCCCCATTCATACGGCCGATTATTACATAAATTTGGCAAAAACATTGATTGAGGCAGGAGCAGCCGAGATATGTCTCAAAGACATGGCAGGAGTGGGCAGGCCAACAACCATAGGTGAAATTATAAAAGGCATAAAAGCCGACAATCCTGACATTGTTATTCAATATCATGGGCATACGGGACCAGGATTTTCTGTAGCCTCAATGTTGGAGGCAGCCCGAGCGGGGGTAGATTATCTTGATGTGGCCGTTGAGCCCCTTTCGTGGGGTATGGTTCATCCCGATGTAATTACCATTCAAGCCATGCTCAAAGAGGCAGGCTTTAAGGTAGCCGACATTAATATGGAAGCCTATATGGAGGTGCGAAGGCTTACGCAATCTTTTATAGACGATTTTTTGGGTTATTTTATAGACCCAAACAATAAGATAATGACCTCTCTTTTGGTTGGCTGCCGCCTTCCTGGAGGAATGATGGGCTCTATGATGGCCGATCTCAAGGGAATGCACAATGCCATAAATATGGCCTTGCACCAACAAAAGAAGAAGGAGGTAAGTCTCAATGACCTACTAGTACAGCTTTTTGATGAGGTAGCTTATGTCTGGCCTATGCTAGGATATCCTCCACTGGTTACCCCCTTTAGTCAGTACGTAAAAAATATTTCTCTAATGAATATCCTTGCCCTAGCAAAGGGAGAGGATAGGTTTTCAATGATTGACAAGGATGCTTGGAATATGATACTGGGAAAGACAGGGATTCTTCCCGGACCCCTAGCTCCAGAAATTGTAGCTTTGGCAAATGCTCAAGGATTGGAGTTTTATACTGGCGATCCACAAGAGGCATTTCCCGACAATTTGGAAACTTATCGCAAAGAGATGAAAGAAAACGGCTGGCAAAATGGAGACGACGACGAAGAGCTCTTTGAATTGGCAATGCACGACAGGCAATATCGCGACTATAAGTCGGGAATAGCCAAGCAAAGATTTGATCAAGAATTAAATCAGGCGAAAGAAAAAGCCAATACCCCAATCATTATTGAAAGACCTGTAGTTGAAGTCCCTAAATTTGATATCGATGAGATTATGGCAAGATACCCCGAGGCACAGGCTATACAGGTAGATACACGAGGTAAAATATTGTGGCAATACGATCTTACAGATGTTTCAATGGCTCCTATGGTAGGTACAGAGGTAAAAAAAGGCGGTGTTATTTGCTATATTCAGACACCATACAATAGCTTAGAGCCAGTGAAGTCTAGCATCGAAGGTAGAGTTTTGTTTACATATGTGAAGCAAGGGACTCAGGTTCAAAAAGGCGAAATAATAGCATTCGTACTTTAGTTTCTTTCCTTTGTATCAGATTTTAGCTCCTATTTTAAGGGCCTTTCGTACAATTCTAGGCGGCTTTTGTCACTAAAAGAGTACAAAAAGCCCTCATTAGCTTTAAAATACCTACCTTTGTCAAGTTTTAACTGAAACCGTATTTTAAATTGGTTGCAGTTTAAATACTCTGAAAATCAGGGGTTTGTTGTTTGTTACAAACAACAGATGAGCTATTTACGATAAAATTTATCTATGAGGAGTGTTCCTTATTTACTTGTTTGCATACTAGTAGCATGCCTATTTATATCTTCTGCAAACAAACAACAAACAATTTCTTCTGGGCTTAAACTAGGAAGTGTAGCACCAGAAATCCATGTTCATGGCAATACCTTAGAAGAGCTTCGCGGCGAGGGGTATCTACTTCTCCAGTTTTGGGCAGCTTATGATGGCAATTCCAGACTTCAAAATGTGATGATGCACAACAAGCTGCACGAAAACCCTAAAAATGATGTGAATTTTATTTCCGTTTCTTTCGATTATTCCAAATCAGTTTTTGCAGAAACAATAAAGAGGGATAGGCTTGAGGCTAAAACCCAATTTTTTGACGATGCTGGTAAGAGTTCCCAAATATGGCAAGCTTATAACTTGAATAGCGGCTTTGGAAATGTCTTGATTGATCCACAGGGACTTATTGTAGGAAAGAATTTGAGTGCGCATGAGGTATTAAACTTCACTAAGACAAAAATTTAAATAAACCTTATATAAAGCTGAATTAAATGCACAAGCATTTAATTCAGCTTTATATTTTTCGCACTACAATATCTTGTTTATCTATAAAATTAGGATACTTAAAACTAGGCATGCCCAATGCCATTCCTGCATGTATGCTACCTTCAATACCTAGCTCTTGTGCGAGCTTGCCACCTCCCGACTGCTTCATGGCAGAACAAACAAAACCTGTATAAAACTGGCTTACACCCAAACTTTCCGCCATCAGCGATCCATTTTGATATGCCAAGTTGGCATCTTCACAGCCAAAACGACTTGTGGAAGGTGTGTGTATAAAAATTACGGCACTTGCTTTGCGAAGAATAAGATCGTTGCCTTTTTCAAATTCTTGAGACAAACGATTGAATGCTGGCAAGTAGGCATAAGCGTCCGACATTATCACCTTTAATAGGGGTTTTAAGAGAGGGTTGCTGAGTTTTTTTGCTGAAGAACTAAATATCCCAATAGTAAATTCGCTAATAAGACGAAGTTTTTCGGGGCTGGTGACCAGCGTAAACTCCACTCCCTGCATATTGCTTGCCGTGGGTGCTCGGTGAGCGGCTTCTAATATAAGGTCCAAACTTTCGCTAGGAATGGCCTTGCTAGAAAATGCCCTATTGGACCTTCGCGACTTGCAAAGAAGCATAACTTGCTCTGCCGAAGGATACTGCAAGTAGTTAATAGGATGCACTTTACCTGCTGGAAATATAGAGTGATGAACCGATGCACTAGGGCAAACTGCCATGCAATGACCACAAGAAATACAGCCCGCAGAACTTTCGACAAAGGCTGCTTGATCGCTACTCTCTTGAAAAATAATTCTCGAAGGGCAAACCCTCACACACTTGCCACACTTGATGCAGGAGGCAGAGTCAATACTTAATTTTATTTCCATATTTTTTTATCCTCTTAATTTTGCATATATTCTTAGAAAAAATGCAATGTTTAAATAAAACATACAAAAATACAAAAAAAAATATATACTTTATAGTATATTAAAATATATTTATCCTATCTTTGCTTTTATATTAAGTTATTCTTGAATGAGGGAAAAATGTTACAAAACCCCATATTAAATCCTAATTGATTATAATATAATTATTTACAAAAAATGAAAATTAAAAAAATTACTGTTTTGGCTATTGCCTGTTTTGGCATGGTCTTTTCTTCTGTAAATGCGCAGAATATGTTTTCTAAGGACGACAAAGTTATTAATCTCGGTATTGGTCTTGGCTCAAGCCTACATACAGGAACGGGCTATGCTATGGGAATGCCCGCAATTTCGGCCTCTTTCGAGTTAGGAATTAAGGATGAGTTATTTGACGAAAAAAGCTCCTTGGGTGTAGGCGGATATTTGGGATATGCCTCTTCCACTTATAAGAATAATTCTGGTATAGATAATGAATACAAGTGGACATATTCCGATTGGATTGTGGGAGTAAGGGGAGCCCTACACTATCAGCTTATTGAAAATATGGATACCTATGGAGGTTTGATGCTCGCCTATGATATTGTAGGTGTAAGTACTCCTGGTGGCTACTCAGGGAATTATTCCGCATCAGGAAGCGTATTCAGAGCCTCTCTTTATATTGGAGGTCGCTATTATTTCAATGACAAGATAGCTGCTATGGGTGAACTAGGATACGGGATCTCTGTATTGAATATTGGAGTTTCTATAAAACTATAATCAGAGGGTAAACAATATAGATATAAATTTTCCCAACTAAACTTAGGCACTAAAAAACTACAGGCAAGGCAATAAATTGCTTCGCCTGTAGTTTTTTTCTATTTTATGCGTTATTTTTTACAAAAAACAAGTCTCCAAGTCACACTCTTATTGGCATGCTGCGGCATTTTGTTTCCTCGCGAAATAGCTGTTGTCACTGTTTCAAATGTCCCTAGGACTTTCCAAACGCCACTTTTGGGGCATTTATCCCCCGTGCGAACGTTCATTCCGATATGCGGCTTCATCATATTTTTACTTTTTTTCTAATTCCATTCCTTTCTCACTCTCGTCAAAGTTCCCTTGATCATACACCCTATGCCCATTGACAAAGGTAGTATGTATTTGATGCGAAAAAACCTCCCCCTCGAGAGGAGACCAAGCGCACTTATACAATATATTTTCGGGGGCTACAGTACATTTTTTTTTAGGATCTACAAGCACCATATCGGCATAATAAGCCTCACGAATATATCCCCTATCTCTGAGGGAAAATAGCTCGGCTGGCGCATGGCACATTTTCTCCACAATGAGCTCCTTAGAAAAAACACCCTGTGTGCACAATTCCAGCATGGCAAGCAAGGAATGCTGCACCATAGGGCCTCCAGAGGCTGCTTTGAGGCAGGAGCCCTCTTTTTCAGACAATGTATGGGGCGCATGATCTGTAGCAACTACATCCAAACGCCCATCTACCAATGCCTTTCGCAAGGCTTCCCTATCTTCTAGTGTTTTTATTGAAGGATTCCATTTTATGCGATTGCCATATTTAGGATAGTCGGCATCGCTAAACCAAAGGTGATGCACGCAAACCTCTCCCGTTATGCGCTTATCTTTCATTGGCTTAGCTTCCAGAAGTTGCAATTCCTTGGCTGTAGAAAGATGAAAGATGTGCAAGCGGCTATTATGCTTGGTAGCAAGAGCCACCGCCTCCGAAGAGGAGGCATAACAAGCTTCGGCACTTCGTATCTTGGAATGAAAGGAAATATCTAAGTCTATTCCATATGCTGCTGTGTATTTGGCAATATTGGCCCTCACAATTGGCTCACTCTCACAATGTGCAGCAATGAGCATCTCTATTTCGCCAAAAAGTCGCTCAAGAGATTGCGCATTGTCTACAAGCATATTGCCTGTAGACGAGCCCATAAAAACCTTGACCGCAGTAGCCCTTTGAGCTCCTGCTTTCTTGAGTTCCGAAATATTATCGTTGGTAGATCCTATAAAGAAGCTAAAATTGGCAAGCGATGTTTCTGCAGCCCTATCAAACTTCTGATTAAGTGCATCTACAGTAGTCGTTTGCGGATTGGTATTTGGCATATCCATAAATGAAGTAGTGCCCCCTGCTACTGCTGCCCTCGATTCGCTATAGATATCGCCCTTATGTGTCAAACCTGGCTCACGAAAATGAACCTGATCGTCTATCACTCCAGGCATTAAATATAAGCCTTTGGCCTCAATGACCTCTGAATTACAAAGTACCTCGGGAGGAATAGTACTCAGGGAATAAGCGGCATCCCCACAGGTATATATTTTTGCAATACGCTGATTTTCAATCAACACAGAACCAATAAATGAGCTCCCCTCGTTGATAATTAAAGCATCCTTTATAAGAATATTTTTTGTCATATGTATATTTGCTTAAGGAAAAGGCTGTGATGTAGCTTGTAATGTTTTGACACCGCAATTATAAAAAATTAATTGGTGCTTGCTTTCTGAGGATATTTGCGAAACAAACTACTCCACTTGAGTTGAACGACACCAAACAAGGCTTCTCCAAAAATAGAACCATTCATTTTAGAAACCCCTTCTACACGATTTACAAAAATAATGGGCACTTCTTGCAATTTGAATCCGCATTTATAGGTTGTAAACTTCATCTCTATTTGAAAAGCATAGCCTTTAAAGTGGATTTTATCTAAGTCTATGGTTTCCAAAACTTCCCGCCTATAACATTTAAAACCCGCCGTTGTGTCTGCGATTTTTATACCTGTTATGAAACGAACATATTTGGAGGCACAAAACGACATTAAAACTCGTCCCATAGGCCAGTTTACTACATTTACTCCCGTCACATAGCGCGAACCAATGGCTACATCGGCGCCTTTACTAGCACAGGCATTATATAAATGTATGAGATCCTTGGGATTGTGCGAAAAATCGGCATCCATCTCAAAGACAAAGGAGTAGTCCCTATCCAAGGCCCATTTGAAGCCACAGATATAGGCCGTACCTAAACCCTGCTTTCCCGAACGCTCTACAATATATAAACGCCCTGCAAACTCCGCCTGCAAGCTTTTGACTATAGCGGCTGTTCCGTCGGGCGAACCATCATCAATTACCAGCACATCAAAAGCTCTTTCAAGACCAAAAACAGCTCTTAAAATATTCTCTATATTCTCTTTTTCGTTGTATGTTGGAATAATTACAAGTCCATCGCTCATAATAAAAAATTGATGACTGAATAATGAATAATTAATCACAAAGATAGGCATATTTGTTTATTATCCTTACTTTTGCATAAAATTTATCATATTGGAAGTAGAGATCTTGCAGAAGCTATACGCTTCTCACCCCCAAATTAAGGCTGGAATATCCGTAATAAATAAGACAAAAAATATTTTTCTAAAAGGTCTAAACGGATCTTCTAGCAGCTTGCTGGTATCTTCTTTTTTTCAACAAACGGGAAAAACCGCCCTGTGTGTAATGAATGATCTCGAAGAGGCAGGATATTTATACCACGACCTTTGTCAAACACTGGGCGATGCCAACATACTGTTTTTTCCATCGGCGTATAAGAGAGAGATTCGCTATGGGCAAAGAGATGCTGCCAACGACATACTGCGAATGGAAACTCTTGCAAGACTCAACAAATCAAAGAAGCCCTGTATTGTTGTTTCCTACCCCGAGGCCTTGGTAGAGAAGGTGGTGTCGGCAGACTCTCTCAAAGAAAACACACTTAAAATAAGTGTTGCCGAAAAAATTGACAGCTCCTTTGTTTCTGAGGTATTGGATTCTTATGGTTTTGAGTATGTAGACTATGTATACGAGCCTGGACAATACGCACAGAGAGGTTCTATCATTGATGTATTCTCATACTCTTATGAATTGCCTTACCGCATAGATTTTTTTGGCGATGAGGTAGAGAGCATTCGCAGCTTTGAGGTCGAAAGCCAGCTTTCCAAAGAGAAATTGAGCCAAATTGACATAGTTTCTACGCAGGGAGAAGTGGCAGAAGCCACTATTTTTAGTTATCTCAATAGCGAAAGTTTGGTGTTTCTGAAAAATGAAGAATGGGTATACGAAAAGGCCGATGCCACATGGAATGAAAACTTGAAACTCACCAATCAGGAAACCTTTCAAAGCCTGGAGCAGATACGCCTGCTCATTGTAGAAGCCGGACACATAGAAAAAGAAATTGCCAAACATCAAAAAATACACCTGACAAAGCCTAAAACGACCAATGAAAACGAGATCGCTGTTATAGAATTTGAAACGCAGGTGCAGCCGCCGTTTCATAAGAATTTTGAACTCGTCACACAGACTTTTCAATCGCTTATCAAAGAAGGGTATCACATATACATTCTCAGTGACAACGAAAAACAAATTGCAAGAATACGCTCCATATTTGAAGACAGGGGCGATAAAATTGATTTTACGCCCATACCAAGGGCATTGCACGAGGGTTTTATTGATGTAAATCTTAAAGCTTGTCTCTTTACAGACCACCAATTATTTGACCGTTTTCATAAGTATAACTTAAAATCGGAGAAAGCTCGATCTGGCAAAATAGTGCTCTCACTAAAGGAGCTACAACAATTTCAGCAGGGCGACTTCGTGGTGCACATAGACCATGGAGTAGGGAAATTTGGGGGCCTCATACGAGCCGACATCAATGGCAAAATGCAGGAAGTAATAAAAATGACCTTCCTCAACGAGGACACCATTTTTGTTAGCATTCATTCTCTACACAAGATATCCAAATATAAAGGAAAAGATGGCGAGCCACCACGTCTCAACAAAATTGGATCGCCCGCCTGGAGCAACTTAAAAAGCAAGACTAAGAAAAAGGTTAAAGATATTGCCAAAGACCTTATACTACTATATTCCAAAAGATTGGAAGAAAAAGGTTTCGCATTCTCCCCCGATACCTACCTGCAAAAAGAACTTGAAGCCTCCTTTATTTATGAGGACACTCCCGACCAAGAGAAAACAACCAACGACATAAAAATTGATATGGAAAATAGCCGCCCCATGGATAGATTGGTGTGTGGCGATGTGGGCTTTGGAAAAACCGAGGTAGCAATTAGGGCGGCATTTAAAGCCGTAGGCGACAGCAAGCAAGTGGCAGTATTGGTGCCCACGACTTTGCTGGCATACCAGCATTACAAAACATTTACCAAAAGGCTCAAGGATTTTCCTTGCAATGTAGAATATCTTTCGAGAGCAAGAAAGGCCAGCGAGGTAAAAGAAATAATACAGAACACCAAGGATGGCAAGGTAGATATTTTAATTGGCACACACCGACTGGTGAGTAAGGATATTGTGTTCAAAGACCTAGGCTTGCTTGTTATTGATGAGGAGCAAAAATTTGGAGTCTCCGTCAAGGAAAAACTCAAACAAATGAAACTCAATGTAGACACCCTCACCCTCACAGCAACTCCCATACCTAGAACACTGCAGTTCAGCCTAATGGGAGCTAGAGACCTCTCGTCGATAAACACGCCCCCTCCAAACAGGCATCCCATTCAAACGGAGGTACATAGGTTCAGTGGCGACATCATTCGCGAAGCCATAGGTTTTGAATTGAGCCGCAACGGACAGGTATTTATCCTCAACAATAAGGTGCAAACCCTCCAAGAACTAGAGAAATTGGTGAAAAAAGAAGTGCCCGATGCTCGCATTGCCATAGGCCACGGACAAATGGACTCACACAAACTAGAAGAGATTATTAGCGATTTTGCCAACCACGAGTATGATGTATTGATTGCAACAACAATTATAGAAAACGGAATAGATATTCCCAATGCCAACACCATCATCATAAACAATGCCCACCATTTTGGATTGAGCGAATTGCACCAAGTGAGAGGAAGGGTGGGACGCAGCAACCGCAAGGCCTTCTGCTACTTATTGGCGCCTCCCCTGCCCTCCCTGAGCACCGAAGGACGACGGAGATTGCAGGCTATAGAAAACTTCTCGGAACTAGGAAGTGGCATTCACATTGCCATGCAAGACCTCGATATTAGAGGAGCTGGCAATATGCTGGGAGCTGAGCAAAGTGGATTTATTGCCGACTTGGGCTACGAAACTTATCAGAAAATATTGAACGAGGCAATGCAGGAGCTCCGAAACGAGGAATTTTCTGAGCTCTATAAAAACGAAGACCAAATAGATACAGGCACCGACTATGTATTGGAAACCCTCATTGAAAGTGATATGGAACTACTATTTCCTTCCACATACATCCCCAACGACTCCGAAAGAATTTCTATTTATAGAGAGCTCGACAACTTGGAAAAAGATCTTGACATACTCAAGTTTACACAAAAACTAGAAGACCGTTTTGGGAAAATACCCCCACAAGGAAAAGAACTCATACGAGTAGTTAAACTCAAAAGAAATGCGAAAATATTGGGCATAGAGAAAGCGGTACTCAAAATGGGTAAAATGAACCTATATTTAGTAAAAGACCCCCAATCTACATATTACGAAAGCGAGGCTTTTGGCAAACTGCTAAAATATATGCAAGAGAATTATAAGAAATGTCAGCTCAGCGAAAAAAATAACCGACGCTCAATTGTCTTTCAGCAAGTGGCAAATGTAGAAACAGCAAACGCAATACTGGAATCAATTACAAGTTAAATTAAGCGCCTATAAGGTTTCAAGTGGGCAATGAGATAGGCTGTAAAATGGGTTTACAGAATTTCATGCGCCTTTGCGTATAAATAGATTAGCTGTCGGACTCTCAATAGAATGACTACATTTTACACAAGAAATAAGTCTTTGACCACTTGTAATCTGCCAAATATTGCAAGCAGCCCAAATCTGTCTTAAAGGTGTTAAAATATTTGATAATCCATTGTCATATACAGAGTTCCATAAGTATCTATAAGAATAGCTCCATAAAAGAAACTCCAAAGTCAGCCTGCGAACACAGTACTGGCTTTGGAGTCTCGCATAAGTAAGGCACTAAAAATATTGTGCAAAGACTTGAAAGATTACTTGCAGGTCCTAGTTTTCGTGTAATTATCTGTTGCTCAGGCTAAAATAGCTAAATTGACCCTTACCATCACCCTTTCTATCGATGAGTAATCCTGCGCGCACACCTTTTCCCCATTGCGGAATAAAGCTCCCATCAATAGTATTTGAGGTGGGAAATGATTGCCAAGTATCATTGTTTGTGGACCATAGAAAGCGAAAGGATTTGGCATTAATGGATTCTACTTTCAGAAAAACCTTGATGCCATTAAGAGGATAGTTGAACAATTCGGTTTTTGTTCCCCCCTGCCACTGGTATAGTTTTACTATAGAGTTTTCAATGCCCCAAGCAAATAGGTTTCCACTATTTCCATACACGCTGAGCCCTTTTAGGTTTTCGCCAGTGTTGTGGACTGCCGTTTCCATGGTATAATTGCCTGTTTGAGGGTTTATACCCCTAAAGCAAATGCCATCCCCTGTATTTTCAAACATCAAGCCCTTGCTATTTTTTGACAGTTTGGCCTGTGGTAGGTTCATGTCCCACAGCCAGTATTTGTCCATTTTGTCTGTAGCAAAATTGTCGTAAAATAGGGGATTTCTCTTCTGAACAGTATTTTTAAAAGGCAGTTCGGCTTGAAGGGAAGGCGTATCTCCATATCTAAAATACGGCCATTTTGTATCTTCGTCCCAGCGCAATTCGTCCAACAATCCTTGGCGTCCCACAAATTCAAAGTCATACTTGTGATAGGCGTGGTATAGATAGAAATCTCTTCCGTCGGGAGTTTGCACCAATGTGCCATGTCCGGAGCATTTCCATAAGTTGCCCCCTTGCAGTATGGGCGCACTTTTTTGCTCCCATTGCCCTCGGATGCTTTTGGATCGTGCCACACACACGCGGTAGTCACATCTGGTATCGCAGCAGCCCCCAATAGAATAGAGCATATAATAATATTCGCCATGCTTGACAATACATTGCCCCTCGTCGCCAGATCCAATCCAATTCTTATCGTGGTGTGTGAGGGTGAAGTGTTGTCCTATCAAAGACAATCCGTCGGCACTTAGTTCGGAGGCCAATATTTCAATGGGTCTGTTTGGGTCTAATCCGTATGCCTTCCAGGTGATGTATAGTTTTTGGTCGGTATCCTTAAATACATAAGCATCTATAGCCTCGCTTCCCCACTCTATGAGTATGCCCTGGTCTTCAAATCCTTTGGTAATGTCGGTGGTGGTGGCTACGCCAATACACGAGATGTTGTCACTTTTTTTTCTAGCGGTGTAGTAGGCAAAATACACACCATTGTTGTAGTATAATTCTGGAGCCCAACAATCGCCCTTTATCCATGCGGGGGGAGTGTTGAAGATGTCTCCTATCCTTTCCCAATTGACCAAGTCTGTGGAATGATACAGCGGATAGTTTGGGGCCATGTCGGATGTTGAGCCAGAAGCATAATAATCCGAGCCTACTCTAATGATTGTAGCATCGGGAAAATCGCCCTGTATAACAGGATTTTGGTAGGTTTGCTCTGCGTTTTGGGCAAATAAAGAGCCTGAAAATACTAGGGCTATAAAAAGTGCAATTTTTTGCATGCTACAAGATTGATTAATTTGTGCTTAATTGAGCATCAAATATTATTAAAAATCTCTATCTTATCTATTTTGTCGCCCTGTTTGATGAGGCTAATAACACTCAATCCTTCTACCACCTTACCAAATACGGTATGCATGCCATCTAGGTGGTTTGTGGTTTGCCGGCTGAAGCAGATAAAGAACTGAGAACCGCCAGTATCTTTTCCGGCATGCGCCATTGATAAAACGCCAGCATCGTGGTGTTGATTCTCACCACCAGTCTCGCAGGGTATTGTGTAGCCAGGTCCCCCAGTGCCTGAACCATCGGGGCATCCGCCCTGTATCATAAAGTTGCTTATTACGCGATGAAAAGTCAGTCCATCGTAAAATTTGCTCTCCGCCAAGGAGATAAAATTTTCTACTGTCTTGGGAGCATCTTTTTCAAAAAATTCTACTTTCATTACGCCCTTGGCTGTATGTATTAAGGCTGTTTTCATTGATTAAAATATTTTAAAATGTAATTTGTTGGATCTTTGATTGACTATCAAAGTTCAAAGTTACTCAAAATATTGCACTTTTGCAAGAACGAAAACAAATATTTTTCTTTTTTTTAACACTTTTAGCGCCTTTTGATAAAATATGATGCGCCTTGAACCAAGATATAAGCAATCGACAAGCTCACTGAAATATAACTGCTATTAGTACCAATAATGACTTGCTTATCATATAGTTGGCGAATTATAAATTTGAAGATAACATAAAATAGGACTCCTCCAGAGACTTATTTATCAAACGCTTTAATGTTAATATAAGTTAAATATAAAGTTGGGAGTAAAGGCTTACCAGCATTTAGGTGTATTATCTATGGGTACTTGATTTTAAGATAAGAGATTGACAAAAATTATGCAAAAAAGGAAACATATTACGGACAAGCAAATTCTTGAAAAAATTAAGACAGGCGATGCTGCTTGTTTTGAGCTTTTGTATAGAAGACAGAGGGGTAAAATTTTCAACTTTATCTTAAAACTTTCAAATAGAGATTTTTACATGGCTGAAGAGATCTTGCAGCGGGTATTTATTCGCATATGGGAAATGAGGAAAAAAATAAATGCCGATGAATCTATTTCTTCCTTTCTGTACACCATATCAAAAAATATGTTTCTAAATGAGGTGCGCTCACGTGCCCAGCAAGTGTCGTTTGAACAGGCGATGCAAAATAAATACTGTGAAGCCGAAAACAGTGTGGAACGAGAAGTTGAATACAAATTATTGGAAGAGGAGGTCAACCGCCTTATCAATCAGCTACCTCCAGCTCGCAGGCGGATTTATCAGTTGAGCAAGCAGAAGCACATGAGCAACAAGGAAATTGCTGCCATGTTGAATATTTCCGAAAATACTGTTGAATCTAGCTTATACAAGGCAACGATTTTTTTACGTAAAATACTTAGCATTCAATATAAGAGAGATGGTTTTATAGCCTTAATTATTATTTTGAAATTTATTTAAATAAATAGTACAACAACAAAACTAAATAATGGATAAAAACAAACATATACAAGTATTAAAACGTTTTCTGCAAGGCAAAACCAGTCTGCAAGAAACGCGCTTGCTACTTTCTCAAATTGACAATGAGAGTTATTGGGAGCAGTGGACTAGGCTAGAATGGGAAGCCTCGGGCGATGAGATGGACGAGGGTGTAGGAAATAAGGTGTTGAAGGAAATAAATAATTCAATAAAATTGACAAGAGTCATTCGCTTTCGGAAAATTTGGAATGTAGCAGCTTCCATTTTGATACTCTGCCTTTTAGCAAGTACTTTATTGCTACTCAATGAGCGCCATGCTAGTGAGATGGCTAAGTATAGCAATGACGAAAACACGCTCGTAAAAGTTGAACGCGGACAAAGGGCAGCACTTACACTTCCCGATGGCAGCCAAGTGTGGCTCAATTCGGACTCAAAAATGAGCTATGGCAAACACTTCAATGCTCTCGAACGCAGGGTAGAGCTCGTAGGGGAAGCCTATTTCGAGGTAGCACAACAAGCCAACCGGCCTTTTATAGTAAGTTCCGACAAATTGTCAATAGAGGCGCTAGGCACCAGTTTTAATGTCAGAGCCTATGCCGACGAGTCTTTTATAACAGCTGTGCTGATAGAAGGGCTGGTAGAGGTGAGTTCCTCGAAAGAAAAAATACAACTATCTCCAAATGAAGGCATTTATTATGACCGCACAAAACATATGCTAGAGAAAAAGAGTATTAAAAATACCCGTACATTGACCGCTTGGAAGGAAAATAGACTCTCTTTTGAGAACAAAAAATTGTCGGAAATTACCATGCAGCTATCTCGCCAATATAATATTGGTTTCAAATATATGGACGAATCATTAAAAAATTATGAATATTCTGGGACTGTAGAAAACACAAGCCTACAAAGCGTATTGGAATTGTTTGCCCTTACCTCTCCTTTGGCTTATGAAATAAAAGACAACACGATCATTCTCTATGAAAATAGAGAGGCTAAAAAGTACTACAAAAGCATTGTTAGATAGAATAAATTAACAAGCCAATAAATAAAAAATATGAATACAAAATATAAATACAAAAAGCATGAATAAAAAACAGATTTCTATGGTTTTATTGTTATGTATGATAATTGCGACTCCCTTGCTTGCACAAATCACATTGAATGTAAAAAACCAAACGCTCAAGGATGTACTCACAGCAATAGAAAATAAAACCGATTACAAGCTTCTATACAATGCTAAATTTGCTGACTTAGAGAATAAAATAAGCTTAAATGTCGACAAGGAATCCATTGATGTAGTGATGACAAAGCTGCTGACAGGCACGCAACTAAGGTTTGAGAAGAAGGCAAATAATCAAATTGTTTTGGTGCCACGAGCATCGGCAAATGAGGCAATTCAACCTGCTAATAAAAAAACCATTGGAACAATCATTGATGAAAATGGTGAGCCGATTATCGGGGCTAGTGTGGTGGTGAAAGGCACAACTCTTGGCACAGTAACGGATATAGATGGCAAGTTTGAACTGGCGACACCCGAAAATTCGGTGCTTGTATTTACTTATTTGGGCTACTCAAGACAAGAAATGCGTGTAAGCAATCAAAAAAGTCTTAGTGTAAAGCTAATCGAAGACACGCAAAGTTTGGATGAGGTGGTGGTGATTGGTTATGGAACACAGAGAAAGGGGAATATTGCCACCTCTATAAGCAGTGTGCGGTCTGAAGTTTTGCAAAACCGACCAACATCTACCCTTGGAGAAGCCCTTCAGGGGCAGGTAGCCGGATTAAGTATTGTTTCTACTAGTCGACCAGGCAGTTCGCCCTCAATACAACTCCGAGGAGCAACCTCTTTGAATGGTGGAGGCTCTCCTCTAGTATTAGTCGATGGTGTGCCCAGCGATTTCAATTTCTTAAATACCGAGGATATTGAGTCCATCAATGTGCTCAAAGATGCTGCTTCAGCAGCCATTTATGGCTCGAGGGCAGCAAATGGGGTGATGTTGATTACAAACAAATATTGGCTATTGACCCTACCAGGGTAGCATATTATACAGATGGATCGTATGGCTATAATGCAGGATTTTTCATCAACCCATTGGTAGATATTTTTGAAGGAGGACTCAATTATATTGATCCGCATGACGCATCAGGAATTTTTAAGTTCGACTATGAGTTTGTCAAAGGCTTAAAATTTACTGGTTTGGCAAACGTCAATTACGTGCTAACAAATAAGACTGCAAAGAGCAACAAGTTGTACTACAAAGACTTTTTTACTGAAACTATTTATGAGAAAGGACAAAACGCTCTCGAAGAGAGAAGAGATTACAAGGGCTATTATAATCTACAAGGGCTCTTGAGCTACAATAAAACAATTGGGATGCACAATTTTGATGCCTTGCTAGCATATCAGCAGGAAAGTCAGCAAAGCAATTGGATATCAGCCTCAAGAACGGGCTATCCAACAGATCTTGTTTGGGTATTAAATGGAGGGCCTAAAACGGATTGGACAAATGATGGAAATGCCCAACATTGGGCTATTGCCTCTGTAATAGGACGCTTAAACTATAGCTATGCTGGAAAATATATGCTGTCGGCAAGTTTTCGCTCCGATGCCTCTTCTCGTTTTGCCAAAGAAAATCGGTGGGCTACCTTCCCTTCGGCAGCTATAGCGTGGCGCTTAAGTGAAGAATCTTTTATGCTAGCAACGAAAGGTATTATTGACGATTTGAAAATCCGTGCCTCCTGGGGTCAGAATGGGGCTTCGCAGGGATTGGGACTTTATCCGAGTTATTCGACCATACAAATGGGCTCAATAGCTCTTAATAACAACTATCTACAGACCGCCAAGCCTGGGAATATTGGAAATACCGAATTGGGATGGGAGCGAACAGAAATGCTCAATTTGGGTGTCGATTTCAGAACGCTCAATGGAAGGCTTGGTTTTACTGCCGATTACTACATAAAGAACTCCAAGGATATATTGATAGGGCTGCCCGTGCCTCTTGAATACGGATTTGGTAAACCAAAGGTAAATATTGGTGAATTAGAAAATAAAGGTTGGGAAGTGGAGCTGCGGTGGAATGATGTAATCAGTGGTTTTAGGTACGAGATAGCAGGCAACATTTCCGACAACAAGAATAAGGTGAAAGACTTGGGAGGTACTGGCCCCTGGGTAGGCAATCCCTACAATGATGTAGGATTGCCATTTAACTCCATATATGGCTATGAGGCTTTGGGGCTATTTCAGTCGGATGAAGAGGTGAAAAACTCCCCTTTTCAGAATGCAAATACCAAGGCTGGAGATGTAAAATACAAAAACCAAAATCCTGATGTAGATGATAAGATTGATGCCAAAGATAGGGTAGTAATTGGCGACCCATATCCGCATTATCTTTTTGGATTAAGGCTCAATGGAGAATATAAGGGCTTTGATATTAGCATGTTTTTTCAAGGTGTTGGGCAAAGAGATTTAATATTCAACACCCAGGCAGTGCGGCCATTGAATGATTCTCCTATATTTGAACATCAAATGGATTATTGGAGTCCGGAAAATACGGATGCAAAATATCCTCGCATATTAAATAAAACAGATGGCAACCACAATTATCAAGTATCCGATTATTGGAAAATAAACGGAGGATATATACGAATGAAAAACCTACAAATTGGCTATTCATTGCCTAAGTCCATATTAAGTAAGACAGGCTTTTCTCGGACCAGACTGTATTTGTCTGCAAACAACTTGCTCTCTATCTCAAACACTGTACCAGGATGGGATCCCGAAGCCAATGCTTCTCTTTCTTATCCTTTTTCAAGAACTTATTCATTGGGTTTAAATCTTCAATTCTAACAAATAAAATTATGCTACAAAAAACAATTACTATAGCCTTTATTTACACCTGTGTCATATTTACATCTTGCGATAGCCTTCTAAATACGCCTCCATTGGACCAAATACCCGACGATCAATGGTGGAAAAATAAGAAACAAACGATAATGATGGTCAACAGCACTTATGAAAAATTGTTCGATATAAATGATGTGGCCTTTGGCGACTGCATTTCAGACAATGCAAAACACAGAGACGGAAATATAACAAACGTGGGCAATGGAACCTACGATACAAGAAATCCGCATATATTGGGCTTTTGGAAATACAATAGTATTGCTGAACTAAACTATGTATTGGAAGGCTTAGAAAAATCGAAGGCTAATATTTCGGATGAAGAATACCGTCAGTTTCGTGCGCAGGTTCGCTTCATTAGGGCTTTTGTATATTACTATATGGCATTTCGTTTTGGAGATATTCCATTAATTACCAAAACATTGACCGTTCAGGAGTCCCGACAAACCTCTAGGCAAGACAGAGCTGAAGTTCTTGCATTTATTCTACATGAGCTCGAAGAGGGGGTACTCAAGGATATTGAAGTAGTGCCAGTCACGGAAAGTGGGCGCGTAAATAAAGATGTGGTGAATGCCTTTCTTGCCAGAATTCATCTCTATGAGAAGAACTACAAAAAGGCAATTTATTACGCCAATGCGCTTATAGAAACAAATAGATATGAGTTATACAATGATTATGATGGGCTTTTTAGGCCTCAAAGCGATGGCAAAAACAAGGAGGTGATTTTTGAACGTCAATATGTTCAATCCTTATATACCCATGTGCTAAATAGAAACTTATCACCTGCGTCTTCGGTCTATACTGGATGGTCGAATGCGCTTATACTCCAAAGTCTTGTAGATGAATACGAATGTATCGAAGGCCATGCTTTTCACGATTGTGAATCCTTAGGATGCAAGCGTGTGCAAGAAAGAAAGGATATAGAATCGCCAAGCAAAAGGGGCGAATATGAGTTTAGAGACCCTCGCCTGGCTGCAACTGTGATGTTTCCATTTTGGCAATGGAAAGTTGGCGATATGATTCAATCAGTTTATGGTGTAGACGATCCTGAGAGTAGGGATTATGTAAAAAAAGAAACACACATGTCGGGATACCTCGTCACTAAATGGGTAGATTTGTTGGGCGAATTCAACGATAGAACATTGGCACACAAAAATATGACAATCATCCGCTATGCCGATGTTCTTTTAATGAAGGCTGAGGCTCTGATAGAGGAAGGGCAAAATTTGGAGGAGGCAGTGGCCTTGATCAAGCAAGTTCGAGATAGGGCAGGAATGCCAACAAATATTATTGTGACCAATCAAGGCGAACTGCGCGAAAAACTTCGCCATGAACGGCGCGTAGAAACAGCTTTTGAAGGACTGAGATATTTTGATATTATCCGTTGGAGAATCGCAGGACAAGTAAAATCAGGAAAAACATATGGAGCAAGACTAAAAGCGGTAAATGAAAATATGGATAATAAATTTATGGAAGAACGCTTTTGGGATGACAAAATGTATCTTTTCCCAGTGCCTCAAGGAGCAATTGATGTAAATCCAAATTTGGAACCAAACAACAATGGTTGGTAATTTAAATATATAATGAAAGGACTTGATTCGATCATAACTATTTCAAAAAAACCAACTTGTTTGCAGCCCATATCTATATATATGGGC
>BHEP01000039.1 GCA_003851245.1 Bacteroidales bacterium
GATTATTTTCCATCCATTCTTTGGTTTCCTTTATTCTGTATGATTTTCCGTTCATATTAATCAGGAATGCCTTATGAGTTATTCTGTCTACTATTGCCGCTCTTAGTATTTGGTCTATAAATATTTCATTCCATCTGTCAAATGCTAGGTTTGTTGTTATTATAGTAGCCTTTCTTCCTGTCCTGATTGATAGATGGTTAAAGAGTAATTCTGCTCCCTCTTTATCACAAGAAATATATCCAAATACTATTTTTAGGTATAGTTTTTTTAAAAATTTAGGGTAAATATATTTTCGTGCGGTATATAAATAAAAGTAATTCATACAGGTGGACAAAGTACAATTCAAAGATTTTTTCGACAGCTATTTCGATGCCATAAGGCGATTCGTTTACTACCGCTGTGCCGATGAAGAGGTGGCATCAGATATTACCCAAGACGTATTTATGAGGGTATGGGAAAAGCGAGATAGATTGGATGTGGCAAACCTTAAGTCCTTGTTGTACAAGATTGCTAATGATATGACGATTAGTTATTTTCGCAAATCTGCCGTTCGCCTCGATTTTGCAAAACATGCCATCTTGGAGAACCATACTGCCAGTGTGCATGATGACTTGCAATTTGAAGAGTTTAAGAACATGTATATATTGACACTGCAGGATATGCCTCCCACTCAGCGCGAGGTGTTCTTGATGAGCCGCGAGGAAGACTTGAAATATGGGGAGATTGCAGAGCGATTGGGTTTGAGTGTTAAGGCTATAGAGAAGCGAATGAGTGCGGCTCTAAAATTGTTAAAAACAAGACTTTATTAAAAACAAATGTAGTAATGAAAACAGAAAGTATAAAAATAGAACCTCATTGGGTACTAAGTAAAGAGTTTATATGGGAGTCGCAATTTGCTCAATTGCAAGATTCTGCAAATAGCAGGTTTTGCACTAAGAAAATCCTTCAAATAGCATCGGCTGTGGCGGCAACATTGCTACTCGCTCTATTGATTCCTGCATTTTACACCAATACTATTGATGTTGCTTTTGGCGAACATAAAAGCATTGAGCTGCCTGATGGGTCTAAGGTAGATATAAATGCAGGAAGCTCGCTAAGTTATAAACCACTGTTGTGGAAGGTATCGCGCAAGGTACAACTAGAGGGAGAAGCATATTTTGAAGTCGCAAAAGGCAGTGCATTTACTGTAAATTCTAAGGCAGCCTCGGTACTAGTTTTGGGCACAAGTTTCAATGTCTATGCTAGAGAAAGCTTCCGTGCAACCTGCTTCTCAGGGCAGGTAGAAGTCTTTAATCTTGCACAATCCGTAATACTAAGCCCAAATATGCAGGCCTCGTTTGATGGTGCACAATTAGAGTCTCACAACATTTCTACCGCCTTGCAGACTATAGGCTGGAAGAGCAAGCAATTCTCATTCGATGCTGTGCCTTTGAGCAGTGTGATTGCCGAAATTGAGCGACAATATAATATAAAAGTCCTTATTCCCAAAAAAATAGACTATCTTTATACTGGCAACTTCACCAAACTTGATGATCCTAAGCAGGTTTTAGAGATTCTTGGCAAGCCTTTTGGCATAATACTAAAAATAGAGTAATTGAGGAGAAATTGAGGCGACTATCACTTTTTATAATTATAACCTTATTGTTTGTCACTGCAAGCTTTTCTCAAGGCTTGCATTTGTCGGTTTCGGATGAGCCCTTGAGCAAGACACTCAGGCGCTTGGATCTTGATTTGTCTTTTGATGCTAGGGCACTATCTAAATACTCCCTCACGGTAGAGCGCAGTTTCGACTCTCCACAGCAAGCTATAGATTTTCTGCTAAAAGGTAAGCCATTGGTGTGTGAGCAGATAAATGGGGTATATGTAATTTCACAAATCATAGAGCCCACATCGGCAGAACGTAAAAAATATGTGCAATTGCCCGTTTTTAATCTTTATGGAATTATAAGAGATGCCCATAGTGGAGAGAGGCTGCCTTATGCCTATATATCATCATCACATGCTACTGCTAGTGGCGATGTTAATGGGGTGTTCGATTTTAAATTACACAGTAATAATCCAGTTAAATTAAAATTTTCATATTTGGGATACCATGATCTCGACACCCTTCTCAATCTTGGCAATCACAATATAGAGCTATTTCCAAAACCCATCACTTTGAGAGGTCTTACGGTAGCATCTTCATCTAATGCTATGCTTATGCAATCAGGATTATCATCTGGCGAGGTAAGAGTGAATCAGCAGGTGGCTATAATGATGCCTGGAAATGCCGACAATTCGGTGTTTAATATCTTGCAGTTGATGCCTGGAGTGAGAGCCTCTGGCGAACCTCCCAACAATCTCATTGTTTGGGGAAGTAGTATGGGAGAGAGTAGTGTTGTCTTTGATGGTTTTACACTCTATGGAATGAAGGGTTTTAACGACAATATCAGTTCCATAAATCCATATATGGTTAAGGATATTCGCCTAATGAAAGGAGGATATAATGCCTCGCAGGGCTCTAGGGTGGGAGCAATCACAGAGATTACGGGCATTGATGGACGTAGATACAAACCTTCTTTTAAGGCAAATCTTAGCAATCTTACAGCCAACTTATTTGCGTCAGCGCCTATTGCTAAACAAACAAGCCTTACGGCGGCTTATCGCCAAACATTTTACAAACTTTATGATATAGAGAACTTAAATTCGCAAGGAAACAACGCCTCATCTTCAAAAGATAAGCCTTGGCATGGAGCAGGCTTACGACCCAATCAATCTGCAATATACATTCTGCCAAACTACCGCTTTAGTGATGGAAATATCAAACTCTCGGGGCAGGTGTCAGACAAGGATTCCTACTACATAAGCCTATATGCTGCAGACGACAAGTTTGATTTTTCACTCCTTGGCGATGATAATTATACAATAGATGCTTCGGAAGAGTCTCGCCAATATGGTAGTGCGGCAAAATATGCTAAGATGTGGGCAAGAGGTGCAATAAGTGATTTGGCAATTAGTTTTTCGCAACTCTCTACCAAAACAGACCACCTGCAAGGAATAGGAGGAAGTGGAAGTGGGCAGCAAGCACTAAAATCTACAAAACTAAGCAATGTAATGCAAGAGTCGGCAATTAAACTAAAACACCGTTTCCGCCCTCATGAATCGCATCAAATGGAGATTGGCAGCGAATGGATGGTCTATAGAAGCTCCATAAATGGTCTGGAAAATACGCTACTCAAGCCAAGCCTATTTATTATCGACAATATTTCCTTGAAGAAACTAACTATAAGCCCTGGACTCAGGTTTGACCTCCGCAATAATTTACTTCCTCGCCTATCTATAAAAATGCCTTTTGACCAATGGACTGCTACAGCCGCATGGGGCTTATACAATCAATACATTTCCAATATCCCTATTCACAACACTAGCAATAATTATCAATTTGTATGGCAAATATTGGACAAACCCATGCGATCTATGCACACAGTAGCAGGCCTGGCATATAGTGAAAATGGATTTTTAGCCTCAGTGGAAGGCTACGCCAAGAAGATCAACAATGCAGCAAGACTTTCTATAGATACCACTTATATGACAGACATAAATATTTACGGTATAGATCTATTTCTTAAAAAAGAAATTGGCAAAAGCCTTGTCTTTGGTTCATATTCTCTTGCTAGCATACGAGAATACTCCTCAGAATTGGGGCAAGAGCTTAAATCGGGTGCAGTCATAGCCCTGTCACCGTTTTATATATCCGCAACTTATATATATGGAACAGGATTTGCCAACCTCAGCTCTCTTGGGCATGGCAGAGGGCAGACTATGATGGGCAATAATGCAATTGTTGATGAAGATAAACCATATAGCCGACTTGATCTATCGGTAAGATATAGTTTCAAACTGCGTACTGCAACAATGAATACTGGGCTGTCTGTATTAAATCTTCTGGACACACAAAATGTGAAGTATAACTACATGATGGCAGATAAAAATGAGGTAACAAGCATATATACTTCAGCAACTCCATTTACTACAATGTTTTTTTTAGAAGTAATATTCTAAAAAATGGTAGGGTAGGTATTCCCTTAGGCGGTATTATAGTGTAAATAAATTATAAACATCAATTATAAACATCAATTATAAACATATAAAAAAATAGACAAATGAAAACAAAACATTTTCTTACAACAGCTCTAATGAGCATTTCAGTAATGGTATTTATCTCATGTGATAAGGCCGACGAGCAAGATAATATCAATGGGCAGGAAGCAAACAGCACTCCTCTGGCTCTTTTGAGCGTAAGTGCCGAAGGCATTTCTACTTATGCTATTGATAATATTTGTCCCTTATTGACTGTTACCGACCCACTTAATGCCGACGAAATTGAATTTTTATCTGCCATGCGTCAGGACGAAAAATTGTCGAGAGACCTCTACGCTTCATTTGCTATTGCTTACCCCACCACAAGTCAATTCGCAAGAACGGCATATGCAGAAGCAAATCATGTGGCCGCCATTGAAATGTGGTTGTCTTACTACGAAATAACATTTCCCCCACTTAGTGCGGCAGGAGTTTTTGAAGATAGCGACTTGCAGTCGGCCTACGACAATTTGCTTGCCAAGGGCAATACATTATTGGGCGCACTATCTGTGGCAGCATACCTTGAAGAGCAAAATGTAGCATCATACTCGGCAGTTATTCCAAACTCCACAAATGCCAATATTGTACTCTTGCTCAACAACATGGTAAGGGCATCGTCCAATCACCTGCGCGCTTATGTTCGTATTATTATCTTTTGGGGAGAAACTTACAGCCCTGTTTTTATTGACCAAGCAGCATTCGACACCATTGTAAACTCCGCATTTGGACAGGGCAATATGTATGCTCAGTGTGGTGCTGGCAATAGCAATAGCCACAAAGGGGGTATGGAACAAGGACATAAGGGCTCGGTGAACCAAGCAGGAAATTGCACAATGACCGTCACTGGCACAGCGCCTGGTGCATCATCAGCTTGCAAAGGCTATCGCAGGGGGTAGGTAAGTGCAATATTTTGATTAAGCCCTACCGCATTTATTTTGATGATTATACAATAATACATTAGATAGTTCGTTTTTAAAACACAATATTAGCCTGTAAAAAGGCTAAATTGTGTTAATATGTTATTTTAATGTATTTATAAATCAAATTTATAAATTAAAATTACAAATGAAAATTAAAGATTTACTAGCCCTTGTTTTTATTCTTCCAATGTTTTTTTCTTGTGGCAATCAGGCAGATGATGCAAATGATGCAGACGATGCAGATGATGCAGCCTTGAGCAATGCTGTAGTGGCAGAACCCTCCAATGAATGGCAAAGTCGCTATGACAAGATTGAAACTCGCGACCTCCCCGACAATGTTATCCAACTCATTGGAGAGGGCTGGATGTTGGTGACAGCAGGAAAGAAGGAGTCTTTCAATACCATGACTGCCAGCTGGGGAGGTATTGCCTATATTTGGGAGCGCCCATCTACCCTTATGTTTATTAGAGATAGCCGTTATACTTATCAGTTTTTGCAAGCCGAAGAAAGCTTTACTCTAAGTTTTTTTAGCGAGCAGTATAGGGGAGCATTGAGAATTTGCGGTACCAAATCGGGACGCGATACCGACAAGATAAAAGAAGCAGGACTTACAGCTATAGAAACGCCCTCTTTGCTTATGAGTTTTGATGAGGCTAGAATGATTATAGAGTGCAAAAAAACATTGGTGCAAGAATTGGATTATGCCAATCTTACGGATGCTTATAAGGAAACGATTATGGAAGAATCATACAATAAGGAACCCACCAAGCACCAGCTTTTTATATCTGAGATTATAAATATATGGATCAAAAAATAAAAAATACTTCGAGATCTACTCTATTTCGAAGATATTGTAGAAAGGTGCATTCGCACCTTTCTTTTTTCTTTGTTGGTGCAATTTTGGTATATGCCGTATCGGGCATTGCTATGAATCATCTTAAGGATTTTAACCCTCAATATATGATTGTAGTAAAAGACTATAAGGCATCTGGAGATTATCCGCAGGAGCAGGATTTTACCAAAGAGAGGGTATTGGATCTGTTGTCGGCAGTGGGTGAGGAAGATAATTATACCAAGCATTATTATCCCAACAAATCGACAATGAAAGTTTTTCTAAAGAGCGGTTCGTCCTTTGGTTTGGATACTCAAACAGGCGAGGTAAAATATGAGGCTTTAAAGAAACGCCCTATTTTTTCCCAATTGTCTTTTTTACATTATAATCCGGGGAGGTGGTGGACTATTTTTTCTGACATCTTCGCTATTTGCTTAATCATAATATGCCTTTCGGGTATTTTTATGGGTAATGGAAGATCCGGACTCAAAGGTATTGGGGGATTGGAACTTTTTGCTGGAGCTTTGATTCCCTTATTATTCTTATTTTTATTATAAGAGAGGTTCTAAAAAATAAATTATGAAAATAAAAGTTTGCGGAATGAAGTACTTGGACAATATCCAAGCCCTAGCACAATTACCTATACACATGATGGGGCTGATATTTTATGCCCCTTCGCCCAGGTATGTAGGCAATGTAGAACCAAGGAGCTTAAAAATACTTATCCCGCAAAGCATTGCTAAAGTAGGAGTATTTGTCAACGAAACAGAAACAAATATCCTTTCCGTAGCCAAAGCCTTTGATCTGCAATACCTACAACTTCATGGTGACGAATCACCCCAATTATGCCGCTCTCTTCAAGAAAAAGGATATCGCATCATCAAGGCCTTCAATGTAGCATGCGAAAACGATTTGTCGAATGCAGCTACTTATGAGCAGGCATGTGACTATGCACTCTTCGACACAAAAACAATAAGCCATGGAGGCTCAGGAAAGCAATTTGACTGGCAAATATTAAAAGCTTATACCGCCAATATTCCCTTCGTCATCAGCGGAGGAATTGGCGAAAACGATGCCGCAAATATTGCCCGTTTCGCCCATAAGCAATGGATAGGTATAGACCTAAATAGTAAATTTGAAACCGAACCAGGAAGAAAAAAGATAGATATACTAAGAAAATTTATAAAAGAAATAAATATTTAATTGCAATGAACAGAATCAAAGAATTATTTAAGCGCAAGCAAAACGACATATTATCAATTTATTTTACAGCAGGCTTCCCCAAATTAGAAGATACCTGCGCCGTAATCAGAGAACTACAAAACAAGGGAGTTGATCTTATTGAAGTAGGAATACCCTTTTCCGATCCTATGGCCGACGGATTGGTGATACAAGAAAGTAGCATGCAAGCCCTTAAAAATGGAATGAACCTAAGGATATTATTCCAGCAACTAGCCAATATAAGAAAAGATGTGCACATACCTCTCATCATGATGGGCTACCTAAATCCCATCATGCAATATGGTTTCGACACTTTTTGCAAAGACTGCAAAGCGGTAGGAGTAGATGGAATGATTATTCCAGACCTCCCTTTCAAAGATTATTTAGATGAGTACAAAGCCATAGCCGACAAATACGATCTGCGCATAATTATGCTTATTACTCCTGCCACATCCGACGAGCGCATACGCTTGATAGATGCCCACACAGATGGCTTTATTTACATGGTATCTTCGGCCTCCACCACAGGAACACAAACCAATTTCGACCAAGAGAAACAATCGTACTTCAAGAGAATAAAGGCCATGAAGCTCAATAATCCTCAACTTATAGGTTTTGGTATTTCCAACAAATCAACCCTAGCTGCAGCCCTGCAAAATGCTTCCGGAGCCATTGTTGGCAGTAAGTTTGTTGCTATTTTGGGCGAATCCAAAGACATAAAAAGTGCGGTGGAGGAGCTTTTAAAATCGCTTTCGGAGTAGGGAGAGTATTTATTCTATATTTGTGTCATTATACTTTATTCTAAATTCCTTGACCTGGTAATATAGAAAAACGCCTGTAATAAGGGCGGAAATAGAATCTGAAACTGGTGCCGCCAACCAAACTCCATCCAAACCCCAAAAGTGTGGAAGTATCAGTAAGCTAGGTATAAGCACAATACACTGACGTGTAAGACTAAGAAAAATGGACTTTTTGACCATGCCCAGGCATTGAAAAAAATTGGTGGCGACGGCCTGAAAGCCCACACAAAAAAAAGCCGACAAATAAATTCGTAGCCCCCTAGAAGCTACTGCAATCATTTCCTCGTCGGAAGTAAAAATCCTAACCAGCACCTCAGGAATAAAAATGGCGCATAGAGACCCCAAACTAGTCACAATAGTTGCCGCATAAATTGTGTACTTAAGAACTCCCAGCACCCTATCATATTGTTTTGCACCATAATTATAACCCGCAATGGGCTGCATGCCCTGATTGAGTCCTATCACAAACATTATCAACAACATCAACAAGCTATTGTTAATGCCATAGGCTCCTATTGCTATGTCTCCCCCATATTTTTTTAATGATACGGTCATAAAAATAGCTACCAAGCTGGCTGCCAATTGCATCAAAAATGGAGACATTCCTATAGAAATAATGCTAAAAACAATGGCTTTGTCAAGGCATATATACTTCTTTCTAAAGCGCAAAAAACTATTCTTACTCATAAAATGCGACATCACCCACACCATAGACACTGTCATTGCTATGCAGCTAGCCCAAGCTACACCTGCTATTCCTAGGTGAAATACAAAAATAAATATTGGTACCAATATAATATTTAGAATAGCTCCTATAAGCATGGTATACATGGCCTTATACGGGTATCCCGATGCACGCATCATACTATTAAAATTATATGCCAGAGCCGTTAGTACTGTTGCAGGAATCATAATCAACAAAAATTCTTTTGCATAAGGAATTGTATTCTCACTGCCTCCAAAAGCGTATAGCAAGGGCTCTAAAAAATATAATGACAAAGAAATACTTAAAAAACTAAAAATAAGAGTTAGAAGTAAGGAGCATCCCAAGACCTGCTCGGCAAGTTCCTTATTTTTCTGCCCCAAACTTATAGAAATTCTTGCCGAAGACCCTGCCCCTATAAGCATGCCAACAGACTGAAGTGCCATAATTATGGGCATTGTTAGAGCAAGGCCCGAAATTGCCATTGTGCCAACTCCCTGTCCAATAAAAATGCGATCTACCACGCTGTATAATGCCGTAACCATGGTGCCTACAATGGCAGGCAGGGCGTACTTCCAAAGAAGATCGCCTATGGGAGCTGTTTCTAATGCCGCTGTTGCCTTATTTTCTGTCATTTTTATATTAAATACTTAAAAAGAAGTACAAAGATAATCCTTATTTTGTTTAGAACTTAGAATTTATTACTTTTGTAAGCCATTTTCTAAGATATAACACAATAAGAGCACTGATAATATTATTAAAATAAAATAGCAAAAACATGGATCTAAAAATTATTGTTCTGGCAAAACAAGTTCCCGACACCCGCAATGTGGGCAAGGATGCGATGAAGGCCGACGGAACAGTCAACAGGGCTGCATTGCCAGCAATTTTCAATCCCGAAGATTTAAATGCCTTAGAACAAGCTTTGCGCATAAAAGATCAACATCCAGGCTCTAGCATTATATTGCTAACAATGGGTCCTGGCAGGGCGGCAGAAATTATCAGAGAAGGTTTGTTTAGGGGAGCCGATGGTGGCTATTTGCTAACCGACAGAGCTTTTGCTGGTGCCGACACCCTAGCTACCTCTTATGCCTTGTCGATGGCTATAAAAAAAATGGGGCATTTTGACCTCATTATTGCAGGTAGGCAGGCCATTGATGGAGATACTGCACAGGTGGGCCCTCAGGTAGCCGAAAAGTTAGGAATTGCCCAAATAACCTATGTTGAAGAGATAATAAGTATAGCTGACAATAAAATTCGTGCCAAACGCAGACTCGAAAAGGGCATAGAAATAGTTGAGGGAAGCATGCCTCTACTACTCACCATCAATGCCTCGGCCCCAGAGTGTAGACCCCGCAATGCAAAATTGGTGATGAAGTATAAGCACGCACGCACAGTAACAGAAAAGCAAAACGAAGATACTGACTACCTATCGCTTTACAGCTCTCGACCATACCTCGACCTGCCCGAATGGAGCGTGATTGACGTAAAAGCCGATGTAGCTATTTGTGGACTCTCGGGATCGCCAACCAAGGTTAAAAAGATTGAAAATGTTGTCTTTCAGGCCAAAGAAAGCAAGACTCTCAGCAATAGCGATAGCGATATTGAGGAACTTATGATAGAACTGATTACTAACCACACAATAGGATAAGGCATGAACAATTTATTTGTATACTTAGAAATAGAAAACGGCAAGGTAGAAGAGGTAAGCCTCGAACTTCTTACCAAGGGACGCTCATTGGCAAACACCCTAAAATGTAAACTTGAGGCAGTGGCGCTAGGATTCAAACTCGAAAACATTGCTCCACAAGTACTCCCTTACGGAGTAGATACCCTCCATATTTTTGATGAGCAAGCCTTATTTCCCTACACCTCACTTCCGCACACAGCTATTTTGGTAAAGCTATTTGAAGCCCAGAAGCCCCAAATAGCTCTGATGGGAGCCACCAGTATTGGCCGCGATCTTGGTCCCCGCGTTTCCTCTGCTCTGGGAAGTGGACTCACCGCCGACTGCACCTCCCTGGAAATTGGCGATCATGAAGAAAAAAAAGCCAATAAAACCTACAAAAATCTTTTATATCAAATTAGACCAGCTTTTGGAGGAAATATTGTTGCAACCATCATCAATCCCGATTGTCGCCCACAAATGGCAACGGTGCGCGAGGGTGTGATGAAAAAAGAAATACTTGATAATGATTACAAGGGCGAAATTATCAATTACAAGGTGAGTGAATATGTGTGCGCAACAGATTTTGTGATTAAGATAATAGAGCGACACGTAGAAAAATCTAAAATAAATATTAAAGGAGCTTCCATATTGGTGGCTGGAGGATACGGAATAGGATCTAAAGAAAATTTTAAACTGCTGCACGACTTGGCAAATACCCTTGGAGCAGAAGTAGGAGCCTCCCGCGCGGCGGTAGATGCTGGCTACACAGAACATGAGCGCCAGATAGGACAAACAGGAATTACTGTACGCCCCAAATTGTATATAGCCTGCGGCATATCCGGACAAATTCAGCACATTGCAGGAATGCAAGAATCTTCAATGATAATTGCCATCAACAACGATGCTTCTGCCCCTATCAACTCTGTGGCCGATTATGTTATCAATGGAGATGTAGCAACAGTTATTCCAAAGATGATAAAATATTACAAAAAAAATAGCAAATAACATGCAATATTATCTGAGTACACTAAAAATTACAAAACAAATAAATTAAGAAAATATGGCAAATTATTTTTTAGATAATCCCGCATTAAAATATCATTTAGATCATCCTTTGATGCAAGAAATAGTGGCATTAAAAGAAAGAAACTATGCCGACAAAGATGTTTTTGACTATGCGCCCTTAGATTTTGAGGATGCTATGGACAATTTCTATCGAGTAATGGAAATTGCTGGTGAGGTCTGTGGCGAAGTTGTGGCTGTCAATGCTGAAGGAGTGGATCACGATGGGCCTGAAGTAATCAACAGCAGGGTAAAATATGCTGCAGGCACACAGCGCAACCTCGATGCCGCCATACAAGCCGGCTTGATGGGTCTCTCCATGCCTCGCCGCTATGGAGGTCTAAACTTCCCCATGGTAGGATTTATAATGGTATCGGATATGGCATCAAGAGCAGATGCGGGATTTTGCAACCTTTGGGCATTGCAAGATTGCGCCGAAACTCTCTATGAGTTTGGCAATGAAGAGCAGCGTCAATTTTTTATTCCCCAGGTATGCAATGGCAGTACCATGTCTATGGATTTGACAGAGCCCGATGCAGGATCAGACCTTCAGGCGGTGATGCTTCGCGCCTCATATAGCGAAGAGGACAAATGCTGGCGACTCAATGGAGTAAAGCGATTTATAACCAATGGCGACTCCGACATACACCTGGTATTGGCTCGTTCGGAGGAAGGTACAAAAGATGGCCGTGGGCTTTCGATGTTTATATACGACAAAAAAGATGGTGGGGTCGATGTGCGACGCATAGAAAACAAGATGGGTATTAAGGGCTCGCCAACGTGTGAGCTAACCTTCAAAAATGCCAAAGCACAGCTTTGTGGAGACCGCAAAATGGGACTTATAAAGTATGTAATGTCGCTGATGAATGGAGCGCGCTTGGGCATTATGGCGCAGGCCACAGGATTGTCGGAAGCTGCCTACAGAGAGGCGGTGGCATATGCCAACGACAGAAAGCAATTTGGCAAAGCCATCATTGAGTTTCCTGCCGTATATGAAATGATTGCCAATATAAAGGCAAAGACAGAGGCTTCGCGAAGTATTCTCTACGAAACAGCGCGATTTGTAGACCTATACAAGATATGGGAAGATATAGAAAAAGACCGCAAACTGGAAAAAGAAGAGAAGGCGCAACTCAAAAAATACAAAAAACTAGCCGACGCATACACTCCCCTAGGGAAGGCTATGACTACCGAATTTTGCAACCAAAATGCCTACGACTGTATTCAAGTGCATGGAGGATCTGGATTTATGAAAGACTATGCCTGCGAACGCATATACCGCGATGCACGCATCACCAATATTTATGAGGGCACCACGCAATTGCAAGTTATAGCAGCCATCAGGCACGTAACTACGGGTACTTATTTGGCACAAATGCAGGCATGCCAAGCTGAAATAATTTCGCCAGAATTAGAGCCTCTCAAAAAACGCATATTGGCAATGACAGAGAAATATGAAACGATGGTAAAACAGGTGATGGAAATAAAAAATCCTGAATATACAGATTTTCAAGCTCGTCGTCTTGTAGAAACTGCCGGACATATAATTCTTTCATACCTTTTGATATTAGATGCTAATCGCATGGATAGCTTCCGACATTCGGCCGAGGTATATGCCAATATTGCGGAAACGGAGGTGCATAAGGCTGCAAATTTTATCGAAAATTTTGATGTCGATAGCCTTGCTTTTTATAAGGGATAAAAGAACGGCTTTAACAAGCAGGTAACGCAAGTCAGATAGATACACATAAAAAAACCTTCTAAACAAATTGTTTAGAAGGTTTTTTTATATTGCAATACTGCAATTGTTTTTTGTGACCCCGGCAGGATTCAAACCTGCAACCTTCTGATCCGTAGTCAGATACTCTATTCAGTTGAGCTACGGGGCCATTCATTTATTACGGGTACAAAGGTAATGTATTATTTTGAATATACAAATTTTTCCCTTGTTTTATTGAATAAATTTAGGAAAAAAAATCAAATAGCCTATATTAAGCCCAAAATTCCAGTTTTGCTTGGGACTACTGTAGCGATTGGCATATAAGCTAATGGTTAAAAAAGGTAGATGGTATACAAATGTTACTTCTCCCATAAGGGCATAATCTCTGAATAAATCGCCGTAATATACCTCCGATGTATTTTTTCTCTTTATAGCATAAAGAGGGACAAAGACATCTAAATCACCCCTAAGATGCGCGTTTTTATTCAATTTGTAGATGGGAGTGATGCCTGCTGCAAGAAACTGATTGGCCCGAAAAAATTCATTGAATGCTAGTAAGCTATGGGGGGTAGGAGTGAAGCTTGGGGCCTGCAAGATGGACGAGGTATAATTATTAAAGAGATTCTTGCTAGACAAGCAAAATTCTGTGAGGTAGCCCAAATTGAACTTGGAACTCAGCGAATGAAAGTTATTTATTTTTCCACCTATTTGCAACCAAGTCTGATTGCTCTCTTTATTGAGAGCATTTCTCTCTGCTGGCATAAATGATTCTAATGAAGACAAGTATTGAGCAATGATGCTATGCTCTTGCCCCAAAGTAGGATACTGCTTGGCATTCAAGGTGTTTTTTTTAATTGATGAGGCAAATGAAAATTGCTTATAGTGACTCTCATCCAAATTTATATCAAAAAAAGAACCCGTATTGGTCTGAGAATATCGATCTTGCAAGCCTCCATAAGAAATATTCATTTCCAACCTTGCCTTTGTCTTGAAGGGTAGTCCGAAACCCAGACGTCCAAAGATTTCTCTTTGTTTGACAAAGGTCGACAACTCGGTATCCATAAATAATTTGTCGCTCTCGTAATATTTTCTGTGGTTTATTGCAAAAAGAGCATTTATATAAAAAGGGTTCTTTGATGGAAACTCTACACGCCCTCTAAGCAGGGCCCCATTAAAGGCGTTGCCTGCCTGCAAGCCCAAATTAAAATCAGTTGAATATTCTGTTAAACTTTGGTAGCCCAAACCTAAATAGAGCTGGTTGGCATTGGAAGAGGCTATGTTTCCTCCAAAAGAAAGACCTATCTCATTTTTGATGCTTGCTTCTAAGTAAAGTTCAAAAAAACCGTCTTCTTCATTGTAAATAGCAAGCGGAATCAACTCCTTGATTTTTGTGTTGCTTAGCAATTTGAAATAATTTTTCCTAAATTCTTCCATCGTGAATGGCTCTCCTTGGGTGGTCTGTATTTGATCTAAAATATATTTCTTTTGAGCCTCGGTACACCCACTGACAATTACCCTAATAAATTTGAGTGCTGGCAATTTATTCTTAAAATCATCCCTTCTTTCACTCAATTCCTTTCTGCTAACTGTGCGCGAGGTTCTTTGTTTTATAGAGTCTACCATTTCCAATCCCCTATTATAGCCTATGTCAAACAATTCTTGCGACTTGTTAAAATCAAGTAGGTTTACATCATGCAACTCAAACTTAATCATCAGCCCTAGGTTTTCATCTATGGAATAATCTGTTTTCTGCATTATCATGCTAGAAAGCTGCTTGTATAAGGAAGTTTCTAAGGGGTCATTCTTGCCACTTGCCACGCTGCTGCCAATTATAAAATCTGGATTGTGTGCCTCTATTAATGGTTTTACAGGAAAATTGTCATAAATACCTCCATCATACAAGGGAATACCCTCAATTATAATAGGCTTAAAAAATAGGGGGAAGGTCATAGATGCTCTCACCGAATTGCCTAAATTACCAGAGCGCATAATATGCGCTTTCTTGTTGTATAAATCGGAGGCTACACACAAAAAAGGAATAAATAATTTATCGTAATCGCCCCCACATAAGGCATTAGATTGAGCATAAATGCCCATAAATGCCTGATTCATTTGACTGGGATTGATCAAACTATTGGGCATAATAACCTTAGTAAAATCTATAGAATCGCCCAGAGGAACCATAAATTTTGTAAACTCAGGACTCGGATCGGGCTTTCTAAAATAATAATTGTAATCTTCGGCAATCGTGCCCGATTGCCAGTCATAAAAATTTTCTGACAGAAATAAGTCCAGCATCTCATTGGGCGTATAGCCCATGGCATACAAACTCCCAACGATAGCGCCTATGGATGTGCCAGAAATATAGTCTATAGGTATCTGGTTGTCTTCCAAAGCTTTTATCAAACCTATATGTACGGCTCCCTTAGCACCGCCACCACTCAATACCAAACCTACCTTCTGAGAGAATAAGAGATTTTGAGAAAAACATAAAAAAACTATAGGTAATATCATATACCTTTTCATCCTACAAAAATAGACAAAATATATTAAATCGCAATACCATGACTTTGAAAAAAAAACTAGCCCAATACCAAATTATTATTCTTTGGTATTGGGCTAGTTTTATATGAAACAGAAAAAAATTAGATCTTCGACAAACTGTGGTTCACAAACTCGCTCAAGGCCTGCCCTTCTAGCATTCCCTTAGAAAGTAAGGAAAGATACACAATTTGCTTTATTGAGTCATCCGACCCCTCTGTATTTTCTTGAATTTTCTTTACCAAGGGATTGTCTAAATTGACAACCAAATTATAAGAAGAAGGCATCTCACCGTAAAAACTCATGCCGCCGCCTTGCGTAGCAGACATATCCATCATTCTGCGCATAAACTCATTTTGAGTGATGCTGGCTGGCAAGGAATTTTCTCCTAAATGCTCAAAAGCTATGATGAAATCAGTCTTTTCAATGGTAGGAATGGCCTTCTTAAAAGCTTCTATCAAAGTATT
This sequence comes from Bacteroidales bacterium, assembly GCA_003851245.1. GTDB lineage: Bacteria > Bacteroidota > Bacteroidia > Bacteroidales > Azobacteroidaceae > BHEP01. The sequence goes on from BHEP01000039.1 coordinate 16,055, forward strand.
TCTTTCCTCTTCGGTCAATTTTACTTCTTGTCCATCTGTTTTGGGAATCAATTTGCTAACAACATCGCTATCTACCCTAACGAAACGACTCTTTTCGAAAGTCTGCTCTAGTTTGCCAACATAATGCGCATCAAGCTGACCATCGAGCAGCAATACGTCATAAGCCATTTTTTGTGCCGCCTCAATATAGGTGTATTGACCCTTAGTGTCGGAGGTGTAGAGATAAATTAAATTACCATCTTTATCGGTCTGATTCTCTGTTATGAGTGTCTTATATTCTTCAAAAGTAAAAAGTTTTTTATCTACATTTTGAAGCAAGGCAAAATTATCGGCTCTCTCATAAAATTTGTCGTCGCTAAGCATTCCATAAGCTACAAATATTTTTAGACTATCCCATTTCTCTTCAAATTGAGGTCTGTCATTCTTGAAAATTTCTTCCAATCTATCGGCAACTTTTTTAGTTATATGGTTTGAAATTTTCTTTACATTGCCATCACTTTGCAAGTAGGAGCGCGATACATTCAAGGGTATGTCTGGCGAATCAATAACTCCATGTAGCAGGGTCAAAAACTCGGGTACAATACCTTCTACCGAATCAGTTACAAAAACCTGATTGGAATATAACTGAATCTTATTCTTTTGTAAGTCTATGCTATTTTTTATTTTGGGGAAATATAAAATCCCTGTCAGCTCAAAAGGATAATCTACATTGAGGTGTATCCAAAATAATGGATCTTCACTCATTGGGTAGAGCGACTTATAAAATTCTATATAATCTTCCTTGGTCAAATCTGCAGGTTTGCGAGTCCATAGAGGATTTGTTTCGTTGATTACATTATCCTCATCCGTTTCTTCTGATTTGCCATCTTTCCACTCCGATTTTTTGCCAAATACTATGGGCACAGGAAGGAAACGACAATATTTTTTCAAAAGAGTTTCTATCCTTGATTTTTCAAGAAATTCCTTGCTCTCTTCATCAATATATAGGATAATATCTGTTCCTCTATCTTCTTTGGTAGTCTCTTCAAGAGTGTATTCTGGCGAACCATCGCAAGACCATTTCATCGCGGGACTGTCTTTGTAAGATTTTGTGATGATCTCAACTTTTTTGGCTACCATAAAAGATGAATAGAAGCCAAGACCAAAATGGCCAATGATGGCATTGGCATCGTCTTTATATTTGTCCAAAAAATCGTTGGCTCCCGAAAATGCTATCTGATTGATGTATTTATCAATCTCTTCGCTGCTCATACCAATACCTCTATCAGAAATCTTTATTGTATCGTTTTCAAGAGTCACCCTAACACTTAAATCGCCCAATTCACCCTTAAATTCTCCAACAGAAGCGAAGGTTTTCATTTTTTGACTGGCATCTACTGCATTTGAAACCAACTCTCTTAAGAAGATTTCATGGTCGCTATATAGAAACTTCTTTATTATTGGGAAAATATTGTCTGTAGTTACTCCAATATGTCCTGTGTGTTTTTTTTCTGTACTCATATTTTTATTTTAAATTATTATTATTTTTTCTTATTCTTTCTTATTATTTTCTATCTTTATGCCTTATGCAAATCAAGGATGCAAAAAAAATGCCAGTCTAAAATAGACTGACATTTTGTCTGAATTTATTTGCTCTTAGCCTTTTTGTCATTTCGATATGTGCTATATACTTATTCTATTAATCTTATTTTTGTAATTGATTAATCTGCTCTAATAAGTTTTTAGCTATGCTTGCAGCAATTTCATTCATTTCTTCTTCGGACAATTGTTCATTGTAAGCTTTAGAAAAACAGATGGTTTCATCGTGTATCATTGAATATCGTACACTTCCAAATAAAAATTTAATAGAAAATTCGATTTCTGAAGTTGTTTTTAAATCAATAAAATTATGGAGCTTTGTATCAATAGTAATATCTTCTGCCTTATAGGACTCATCGTCAATCACATCTTGAATAAGATTGGCTAAGGAATTTCCACGATGAAACGGTTCAGAATCTGTAGTAAGGATTCTCTCTTGAAACAAGGAATCAAACTTACTTAGCATATTTTCTAGCAAATTTGTTAAAGGCTTGATTTGATTTTGTAAAATCTCCAATACCCATTCATTTGTTTTTACTATTTCTTGATCAACTTTAGTTTTTGATGCCTTTCTTTTTAATAAAGTCAGCTCTTTTTCCCAATCATTTTCTTCCTCTATATTTTCGCCTTTGGCGGCTTTGATAGCAATATTTAGACTCCAAACTAGTTGCTGAGCCATGTAGTCTACAAAGGGCTCAAGGTCGCCAGAATCAGCTTGATGCAGGGAAGATAAATATTTTTTCTTATCATCAGATTTTATAATTAGGAGAGGCAAATTATGCCTCAATAAGACATAATTGACAAGCAATCGAGCCACACGTCCATTGCCATCATCGAAAGGATGTATTCTTATAAATTTGTAATGCAGCAATGCTGCCAAGCGAATAGGAGACTCTTCTTTTTCTATTTCCAAATTGTACCAATCCACCAATTCAGCCATAAGAATGACTGTTTCTTGGGGTGAGGCATATTCGAAAATTTCACCATTAGATTGAATCACACTGTTGGGAAATTCTTTATACTGTCCCACCTTAATTTTTCTTCGGGTATTTTTTCCTTCGTAGCTTACGGCATCTTTCCAAAATTCCCTAACTAGTATCGTTTGGTTTAATTCTCTAATAAAATTTTCTGTCAGAGGTCTGCTTGTATCACTTGCCTGCAGCTCTATTATTTTCAAAGCTGCATCATGGCCTTTCATTTCTTCAAATTCTCGCATTTCATGACCTGCTTTTGTTTGATCGAATATCAATAAAAGTTTGGTCTCTCCATATGTAAGGGTGTTGCCCTCCAAATGATTGGAGTTGAAATTAAACTCAAGCCTAAATTTTTGATCTAGCTTTTTTTTAATCTCATCATTTAAAGGTATATGCTTACAATACTCATCAATAAGCTTTTCTAAGCCCTTTATCATATATATTACTTTTTTAAAAGTCCTTATTACTAGCTTGTTATTTCTTCTTTTTTAGTAACATGCGTAATTATTTTTTGATTCTCACTATCAAAATCTATACTTACCGAATCTCCCTCAGCAATATATGATTGAATGATCATTTCTGCCAATTCGTCTTCAAGATATTTCTGAATGGCTCTTTTTAATGGCCTAGCACCAAACTGAACGTCATAGCCCTTGCTTGCAATAAACTCTTTTGCGCTATCTGTAATAATAAGCGTATAGCCCAAATCTTCAACTCTTTTATAAAAGCCCTTAAGTTCCAAATCAATGATCTTGGATATATCCTCCTTGTGCAATTGATCAAACATCACAATGTCATCTACGCGATTCAAAAATTCTGGAGCAAAGGCCCTATTTAGAGCTTTTTGAATAACGCCTCTTGAAAATTCTCTATCATCTATATTTGTGCCAGCGGTAGAAAAACCTACGCCTCTACCAAAATCTTTTAGCTGGCGTGTTCCTACATTGGAGGTCATTATCAGAATTGTATTCTTAAAATCAATTCTGCGACCCAGGCTGTCGGTAAGTCGCCCTTCGTCAAGAACCTGCAACAAGAGATTGAAAACATCGGGATGCGCTTTTTCTATCTCGTCGAGCAAAACCACCGAATATGGCTTGCGCCTCACCTTTTCGGTAAGCTGCCCTCCTTCTTCATAACCCACATATCCTGGAGGAGCTCCTACAAGTCGCGATACAGTAAATTTTTCCATGTATTCGCTCATATCTATTCTTATTAAGGTATCGGAAGAGTCAAACAAAAACTCCGAAAGCACCTTGGCTAGATGTGTTTTTCCAACTCCCGTGGGTCCCAAAAACATAAAAGTGCCTATGGGCTTGTTGGGATCTTTCAAACCAATCCTATTTCTTTGAATAGCTTTCACAATTTTTCCTACCGCCTCGTCCTGACCAATCACCTTCTTTTGCAATTGCTCCTTCATCTCCATCAATCGCTGATTTTCTGCCTTTGCTATTCGCTGTACAGGCACTCCCGACATCATGGCAACTACCTCTGCCACTTTCTCCTCATCAACAATTTGCCTGTTTTGTTGCAATTCTTCTTCCCACTTCGCATTGGCGGACTCTAGCTGAATCAATATCTGCCTTTCCTTATCTCTAAAACTTGCGGCAAGCTCAAAATTTTGCGATTTTACTGCTTGTATCTTTGCTACCTTGGTTTCATCCATTGCAGCCTCTAGTTCTTCTATACTTTTGGGAACTATAATATTGGAAATATGAACCCTCGAACCCGCCTCGTCCAAGGCATCAATGGCCTTGTCGGGAAAATTCCTGTCAGAAATGTATCGGTCGGTTAGACTTACACAAAACTTCAAGGCTTCATCGGTGTATATTACATTGTGATGATCTTCGTATTTTGGCTTGATGTTCTGCAAAATTATCAAGGTCTCTTCCGAAGTTGTAGGATCTACAATAACTTTCTGGAATCTGCGCTCCAAGGCTCCATCTTTTTCGATGTTTTTCCTGTATTCATCGAGTGTTGTTGCTCCTATGCACTGTATTTCTCCACGAGAAAGTGCGGGCTTAAGCATGTTGGCAGCATCCATAGAGCCTGAAGCCCCACCAGCACCAACGATGGTATGAATTTCGTCGATGAAAAGAATGATATTAGGATTTTTTGACAATTCGTTGAGTATAGCCTTGATACGCTCTTCAAATTGCCCCCTATATTTAGTCCCTGCCACAATAGATGCCATATCAAGATTGATAACACGCTTGTCAAACAAGACTCTTGACACCTTTCTTTGGGTTATTCTCAGCGCCAAACCTTCCACAATTGCAGATTTTCCAACGCCAGGTTCGCCTATCAATACGGGATTATTTTTCTTCCTGCGGCTCAATATTTGAGCCAAACGCTCTATTTCCATCTCTCTTCCTACAATGGGATCTAGCCTATTCTCTTCTGCAGCCTTGGTCATATCTGTGCCAAAACTATCCAATACAGGGGTGTCGCTACTCCTATTTTGTCCAGAAACTCCAACTTTAGGAATTTCTTTTTTCTTAGAAAATGACTCATCATCCTCATCGTCGCCATCGGCAAAGTCTGCACCGAACTTGGGATCCAGTATCAAGGAGTCTATTATTTCTTTATTAATTAACATATTATAAACTTTTACATAATCTATATTGTGCTCCCTTAGCACATTTGCAGCCAAGGAATTTTCATCTTTGAGGATAGCTAGCAATATGTGTTCGGTATCTGTTTTACTGCTTTCCAAACCCAGTGATTCCAACATGCTTAATCGCAACAAATTTTCCACACTTTTTTCTATAACAAGCTGATTTTCTGGTATCATTACTCCATTGTCAAAAAGAGCACCGTCAATAATCAACTTTATTGCCGATGGATTGCTACCTATCGTGTATATTATTCGGGATGCTGTGCAGGTTTCATCCCTGAGCATTCCTAATAATAAATGCTCTATACTCACCGAGTTATTGTGCAAACGGGTAGCCTCTTGTCTACTATAAACGATGATGTCTTTTACTTTGTCTGAAAAATTCTTTTCCATGTATTGAATTTTTTTATCAAAATGTTTTCTTTCGCAAATATAATATATTATTACTAACAAAGCAGCAAATGGTATGCCAATATTTATTATTTTATATAATTTTAGATTTTGATAATCAAGTGATACTAGATAAAAAAATAATTTTAACTAAAGCCTGCAAATATTCGCCCAAATATTTTTATAATATGATTAAATGTAGTAATTTAGTGCAATTTTTGAGACTAAAAAACAAGGAGTTAAACCAATTAAAAGCTAAATGACTGATAATCAAGATAGAATCATTAAGGTTAATATCGAACAAGAAATGAAATCGGCATACATTGACTATTCAATGTCTGTTATTGTATCTCGTGCTCTTCCTGATGTGAGGGATGGATTCAAACCCGTTCACCGACGTGTTTTGTTCGGAATGAATGAGTTGGGAAATACATCCGACAAGCCGTATAAAAAATCTGCTAGAATAGTAGGTGAGGTGCTGGGTAAGTATCACCCCCATGGCGATTCTTCGGTATATGGCGCAATGGTTAGGATGGCTCAGCCATGGTCTTTGCGATATCCTCTGGTAGATGGTCAGGGTAATTTTGGTTCTGTAGATGGCGATGAGCCTGCCGCAATGCGTTATACTGAGGCGCGATTGAGCAAGCTAGCCGAAGAAATGTTGAGAGACATAGACAAGGAAACAGTAGATTTGCAATTCAACTTTGATGATACTCTAAAGGAGCCTATAGTTTTGCCTACCCGATTGCCCAATCTATTGATTAATGGAGCTTCAGGAATTGCTGTGGGTATGGCAACCAATATGCCCCCTCATAATATGACCGAGGCTATAAACGCCTCAATAGCCTATATAGACACCAAGGGAGAAATTGATATTGCTGGTCTTATGCAGCACATAAAGGCTCCCGATTTTCCTACTGGAGGCTATATATATGGTTATGCCGGTGTTAAAGATGCCTTCGAAACTGGTCGCGGAAGAGTGATAATGCGCGGTAAGGCAGAGATTGAGGTAGAAAACAATCGCGAAAAAATTGTAGTCTCCGAAATTCCCTACCTTGTCAATAAGGCTGATTTAATTAAGCATATTGCCGACCTCGTTGGCGAAAGAAAAATTGAGGGCATATCCAACGTAAATGATGAGTCCGACAGAAACGGAATGCGCATAGTGGTGGATATAAAAAGAGATGGCAACTCTAGCGTAGTGCTCAACAAGCTCTATAAGCTAACCTCGCTTCAAACATCGTTTAGCGTCAATAATATTGCCCTTGTAAAGGGAAGACCAAAGACTCTAAACGTCAAGGAGATGATAGGCTATTTTATTGAACATCGCCACGATGTGGTGATAAGACGAACTAAGTTTGACCTCCGAAAGGCAGAAGAAAGAGCACATATATTAGAGGGCTTAATAATAGCCTCCGACAATATTGAAGAGGTAATAGCTATCATACGCTCCTCAAAAAATCCTGGAGAGGCCTTGGAACGTTTGATAGAACGCTTTTCCTTAAGCGAAATTCAAGCCCGCGCAATTGTTGAAATGAGATTGCGCCAGCTAACGGGACTAGAGCAAAGCAAACTTCGTGGCGAATATGACGACATTCAAAAGCTAATTACTCATTTGAAGTCTATATTGGACAATGACGATCTATGTATGCAAGTCATCAAAGACGAACTCATAGAGGTGAGAGACAGATTTGGAGATGCACGCAGGACTGAAATAATTTATGCTACCGAAAATTTTAATCCCGAAGACTTCTATGCCGACGACGAAATGGTGATAACCATCTCGCATATGGGCTATATAAAACGTACGCCGCTCACAGAGTTTAGAGCACAAAGTAGAGGAGGGGTAGGGGCCAAAGGCTCAGAAACTAGGGACGCCGATTTTGTAGAATATATCTACCCCGCAAGCATGCACGCCACCATGATGTTCTTTACGCAAAAGGGTAAATGCTATTGGCTAAAGGTATATGAAATTCCTGAAGGTGCTAAAAATACCAAGGGAAGAGCAATTCAAAATATGCTAAACATAGATTCTCAAGATAAGGTCAATGCTTTTATCCGTGTCAAAGGGCTTAACGACCCCGACTATATAAAGTCTAATTATCTTATTTTTTGTACAAAAAAAGGTATTATTAAGAAAACTCTACTTGAGGCATATTCCAGACCACGACAAAACGGTGTAATTGCAATCTCCTTGCGTGAGGATGATGAGGTTATACAAGTTAGAATGACAGATGGAAACAATGAGCTTGTTATTGCCAACAGAATGGGACGTGCAATACGCTTCAACGAATCGAAAGTTCGCTGTATGGGACGCACTGCAGCTGGCGTAAAGGGTATGACATTGGTTTCTCCTGACGACGAAGTTATTGGAATGATTTCTATCAATGATTTGGAAACCGATACCATTCTTGTAGTTTCCGAAAAAGGATATGGCAAACGCTCTAAGGTAGAAGATTACAGAATAACCAATAGGGGAGGAAAAGGAGTTAAAACACTCAATGTAACAGATAAAACAGGTCTTTTGGCAGGAATAAAAAACGTAACTGACGAAAATGACTTGATGATTATCAACAAATCGGGCATCACCATAAGGGTGAAAGTGGCAGATTTGAATGTTATAGGTAGAGCTACTCAGGGAGTGAAACTAATAAATCTTGGCAAACGAAATGATGTTATAGCTTCTGTTTGTAAGGTTTTGTCAGAAGCAGAAGAACCTAAACAAGTTGTGGATGGAGTAGACGGAGTAGATGATTTGCCGACAAATTCAGAGGAATAAAAAACTAATTTATAATAAAATGAGAAAATTATCATTAACTCTTGCACTTTGCTTGGTAGCAAGTTTGACTTTTGGACAAAAAAAGGCGGTGAGTGCCGCCAAGAATGAATTGAAGAGTGACAAGCCCAATATTGAAGAGGCTAGAGGCTTGATTAAAGGAGCTATGGAAGATCCCGAAACAAAGGACGATGCCAATACATGGTATACTGCGGGGCTTATAGACAACAAGGTTTTTGACACCGAAAAAACAAAAGAGCTGATAGGTCAAAAACCCAATGAAGAACTTATGTATAATGCCCTAAAAGCAATACTACCTTTGTTCCTCAAGGCTGACGAATTAGACAACATGCCCGATGAGAAAGGTAAGATAAAACTAAAATTTCAAAAGGATATTAAGGCCATTCTCAATGCCAACCGTATGTACTATATCAATGGGGGAGTGTTTTATTTTGATCAAAAAAATTATGCTGAAGCATATGATTTCTTTGATCAATACGTGCAAATACCAACATTGAGCATGTTTAGTAAGGAAAAAGACGAGTTTTTGAAAGATTCTGTCTACGTGCAAATAAAATTCTACAAAGCCATCGCGGCCTCTCAAATTGAAGACGGATCGTCAAAAGCAATTGCTGCTTATGAAGATATGAAAAATGATGGATATAAGGAAAATGAAGTGTATCAATATCTTTGCTACGAATATGAAAAAGAAAAGGATACTGAAAACTTGATGATTGTATTGAAAGAAGGCGTTCAAAAATTCCCTGAAGAATCTTACTATCTCTTGAATTTGATTAATCAATACATCTACACCAATCAAAATGAAGAAGCTATAGCGTATCTGACTAGGGCTATTGATCAAAAGCCTGATGATGCACAATTGTATGATGTGTTGGGAAGAATTTATGAAAACAAAAAAGAACTGCCTAAGGCAAAGGAATGTTTTGAAAAGGCATTGGCTATAAATCCTGACTTTGTAGAAGCAATTGGTAATCTTGGTCGACTTTATTTTAACGAAGGTGTTGAGTCTCAATCGGCAGCCAATGATATTTCTGATAACAAGTTGTACAATGAGGCTGTTCAAAAAGCAAAATCTTTATTCAAAGCAGCTTTGCCATATTTTGAAAAAGCCCACAAAATAAAACCAGAAGAAAAAGAATATATGGTCGCTCTGAGAGGAATTTACTACAATCTGAATATGAGTGAATTTGATGCAATGGATGCCAAACTAAGTGACCTTGAATAATAAATAAGTCAAACTAAGGTCTCTGAGAATTGAATATTTGAAAATTATCTGAGATTACCTAGTATTACAAAGGCTTGTCCAATATTTTGGACAAGCCTTTGTGTATTATTCTAAGTCATACATGACTATTAT